>JACADU010000223.1 GCA_013388415.1 Bryobacteraceae bacterium | reverse complement strand
GCCCCGCTTTTGATCCCACGGTGTTGCCTGGGGACTGGCTCGCGTGCCTATCCCCTATCCCCCACTGCGTCACGGCTTCGCCCCGCGCCTCTGGTACTTGAACTCGGTCCAGTCCGTCGCCGCCCTTCCGTTCAGATCCCACATCACCGCGCCATTCAGGATTGTCATCTCCGCGGTCAGCCTCTTGGTCCCGGTGAACCTCGCTCCCGCCGAATCCGTGAAGCCGAAGCTGCCCTCCTCCTGCCTCAGCACCGTCACGTCCGCCACCGCCCCCTCCATCAGATGGCCCAGCTCCGTCCTGCGGATCTCCTGCGCGGGAGCCCATGTCGACATCCGGATCACGTCCTTCAGCGGCGCGCCCATGCTCAGGATCTTCGACATCACGTTGGTCATGTCCTTCATGCCGGCGTTCATGCTGCCCACGTGCAGATCCGTCGAAATCGAGTCCGGCCAGAACCCCTGCTTCACCATCGGCATGGCGATGTTCCAGTAGAAACTGCCGCCGCCGTGGCCGACATCGAAGATGACGCCGCGTTTCCTTCCGTTCAGCATCGCCGGGTTCACCTTGCCGTCCAGCAGTTCCTCGCGGTGTCCGGAATAGCAGTGCGTGTAGATGTCGCCTGCCCGCAGCTTGTCCTCGAGCAGCGTTCTGATGTTCCGCTCCGCCGTGACGTAGCCGAAATCGACCATCACCGGCAGATTCGCCAGCCGCCCCGCCTCGAGCGCCCGGTCCACCGAATACCACCCTTCGCCGGAATAGTGCGCCGTCTTCACCCCGACGACGACATCCGGGTTTGCCTTGGCCACTTTCACCACTTCCGCCGCGATCATGCCCGCCGGGTCGTTCTCGTCCTTAGCGTTCGGCCCCATCCCGTCAGCCACGATATTCACCATCGCCAGCACCCGCGTCTTGGCTCTGTCGATGACCCTTTGCCTGAAATCAGCGAAATTGCGCCAGCCGGCCGATCCCGCGTCGACCATCGTCGTCACGCCAGCCTTAAAGCTGAGAGGGTCCGGATACACGCTCAAGTCCCCGGTGTACGCCCGTTTCATCCCTGTCCCCGCATAGACGTGGACATGGATGTCGATCAGCCCCGGCGTCACGATCAGCCCGCTGACGTCTGCCACTCTCCGCGCCTGCCCGGCGGGCAGATTCTCGCCGACCCTGGCGATCTTGCCCCCGGCGATGGCCACGTCCCGCACTCCGTCGACGCCGTTCTTCGCGTCGATCACCCTGCCGCCCTTCAGCAGCAGATCCCATGCCGGCTGCGCCGCCGCGGTTGCGTTCGCGCTGAAAATAGTAGCCATTAGAATCAAAGCAGTCCGTTGAGTCATTCAGCTGCTATCTTCTTGTGGTTGACGACGGAGGTCAAGCATGTTCCACCGCAGAACTTTCTTCGAAGCCCTCGCCAGGATCCCCATCCTCGGCGCCGCACTGCCCGCCTGGGCCGCGCCCGCCTCGAAAACGCCGGACTATTTCAAGGAATTGGGCGTGCGCCCCTTCATCAACGCCGCCGGCACATACACGGCGCTCACAGCCTCTCTCATGCCGCCGCAGGTCATGGACGCCATGCGCTACGCCAGCCGCCACTACGTGCATCTCAACAAGCTCCAGGACGCCGTCGGAGCCCGCATCGCCTCGCTCCTCGGAGCCGAAGCCGCCATGGTCACCTCCGGCGCCGCGGGCGCCCTCGCCGTCGGGACAGCCGCCTGCCTCACCGGCAAGGACCAGGCCAAAATCCTCCGCATCCCCGATCTCACGGGCATGAAAAGCGAGGTCATCGTCCAGCGCGCACACCGCTACGGCTACGACCACTCAGTCCGCGCCACCGGCATCCGCATGGTTGAAATCGAGACAGTCGAAGAGCTCGAGCGCTCCATCAGCGAAAAGACGGCCATGCTCCACTTCTGGTGCGACGCCGAACCCCGCGGGCGCATCTCCGCTTCCGAGTGGGCCCAACTCGGCAAGAAACACAACATCCCGGCCTTCGCCGACGCCGCCGACATCCTGCCCCCCGTCGACAACCTGACGCGATACCTCAAGCTCGGCTTCGATCTCGTCTGCTTCTCCGGCGGCAAAGCCCTCTGCGGCCCCCAAAGCGCCGGACTTCTGCTCGGACGCAAGGACCTGATCGAGGCCGCCCGCCTCAACACGTCTCCGAACTCCGACTCGATCGCCCGCGGCATGAAGGTCAACAAGGAAGAGATGCTCGGGATGCTCGTCGCCCTCGAGCTGTACCTCAAGCGCGACCACGCCGCCGAATGGAAGGAGTGGGAGCGCCGCGCGGACCTCATCGCGCGCTCGGCGAAGAAGCGCAAGTCCGTCCAGACGGACGTCCTTGTGCCCGAAATCGCCAACCACGTTCCGCACCTCCGTATCTGGTGGGACCAATCAGTCATTCCCGTCACGGTCCAGCAGGCCCGCCAGCGCCTGCTGGAGGGCGAACCTTCCATCGAGGTCTGCCCGATGACAAATCGCGAGCGCCTCGTCATCAACGTGTCGCGGCTGGAGCCCGGCCAAGCTGAAATCGTCGCCCGACGCGTCTACCAGGTCCTGGCCTGATACGGTTGTAGGGTGGACTGGCTAGTGCTCGTGATGCTGCTTGCCGCGGCGGACTCAGACCGCGACGGCGTCGCCGACGCCGTCGAGCAAGCCATCCTCGAGCAGTTCCGCCCCCAACTGCTCATCAGCGCGGGCGAATGCGATGGCTTGCCGGCCGAGTTCAGGAGCGGCCTGAAGGAGCCGGAGGTCGCGGCCCGCAATGGCACGCTCTACGCCCGCGTCTCCCCCTTCACCGCCCGCCCCGGCGAATGGATCGAGGTCCACTACTACCACCTCTGGGGCCGCGACTGCGGCAAACGCGGCCACGACCTTGACGCCGAACAAGCCGCCGTGCTGCTCGAGCGCGTGCACGGCGAATGGCTCGCCCGCTACTGGTGGGCTGCCGCCCATGAAGAAACCCTCTGCGAGCGCAGCAACGCCGCCCGCGCTTCCTGGCTCAATGCCGAGAAGCAGGGCGCCCGCCTCTGGATCTCCCGCGGCAAACATGCCTCCTTCCTCTCCCGGCAGCTTTGCAGTTGGGGCTGCGGCGGCGATAGCTGCGAAAACACGCTCCCGGCGGCGCCGGCGAAGATCGTCAACCTCGGCGAAAAGGGCGCGCTCGCCGAAGGAATGGAATGGGTCGAAGCCGGATCATGGCCCCTGCGCGACAAGCTCGGCTCCGCCTTCACGGAGGAAATCCTTGCCCGGCTCGACCGCGAAGAAGGCAGCCGCATCGTCGGCCGCGATGGAGCCATGTATCCGATTCAGGCCATCGCCTTGGCGGGCGGCGAAGCCGCCGACGGCCTCGGCACGGGCAAGCAGCACACTGGACAGGCGTTGGGAACGGCCACGGAAAAAACCGGCAGCGCCCTCAGGAAGGCCGGCCGCAGCGTCCGCGGCTTCCTTTCCGGAAAAAAATAGCTGCGAGCCCTGTCCTCACGCCCGCTTACGGATTTCGAAGCGAACAGTCTCCAACGGCGCGCCCACAATCTCGATCCGGTTCAGGTCTCTGGTCCCGACGCCGTTCCGCTCCGCCAGCTCCAGCGTTGAGTCGCACCGTTCGAACGGCGCTGTGCCTTTCGCCGCCATCGGGTCGAAACCCATGACCGCCGTGCACACCGCGTCCGTGCAAACCGGATTCAACCCAGCCAGCAGCACTCCCGGGCGGATCGCCCACACCCGCCCGTTCCACGGCCCTTCCCCTCCGGCCATCGTGTAGATGCCGTCCACAATCGAAAGGTGAATCGGCCGCGCCGCCGCCAGGTCCGCGATAATCCGCGGGACCCTGTACTGGCCCTCGCGCGGGCTCGCCGGGTCCTTCTCTTTCGGGCTGATCGCCGCCGGCTGCCGCCGCCCGTAATGCAGAATCGTGCCCCTGCCGCCCTTGGTCATCTCTTCATCAACATCCGTCTTCGAAGCATGATCCCCATAGATCGTCAACGGCAGCGCTCCGAACATGTTCTTGATCGCCATGGTGACGCCGCAGGTCGCGTGCTCCTTCAGCTTGGCCAGCGAGATCAGGACATCGCACTGCTCATACGCCTGATTGAGGTAATACTCGGGAAAAATCGACCCGCCGCCCGGCACGGGGAACTTTGCGTAGCGGCCCCACCGCCCCTTCATGTTCGTGTTCTCAAACTCGACCTTTGGCGCGGCGGTCAGCAGCGGCGCCGGATCCCATCCCGCATCGATCATGAACTCGTCCAGCGGCTCGCCCGTCGAAAACGCCCCTTCCAGAATTCGCACCCGCACCGCGCCCGCCTCCCCCAGCATGCGCACGACGTGGCCGGTCACCGCCGGGTGCGTGTACTGCGCGAACTCCGCCGGCGTCGTCCCCAGCCTTTGCTGCGGGCTGCCCGTCATGTTGATCTTCACGGCGACGGTCTTGCCCTTCACCAGGCGCCCGAGTCCGCCAAGCTGATCGAACATGGTCTTCAGCGCGGGCCCCAGCGACGCCCCGTAATCGGCGCACTTCGCCAGCGCCACCTTGGAAGCCGGAGCCTCCGCCGCCCCGAGCGCTCCCCCCATGCCCGCGGCCGCGCCCGCCCCGGAGGCCCGCAGGAATTCACGTCGCGAGTAATTGCAGCTTTTCATCCTCATGCCAGCTCCAATTCGATTGATGCGTTAACGAAGAACCGGGGCAGATGGAACTCGTCATGCCCCGTTTCGCGGTGTGCCTCAAGAACCATCGGATCGGCCGACTCCGGCGAATGAAACAGGGCCCGTTTGATCGCCTGCCAGGATTGCAGCGAAACCTGGTTCGCCGAGCCCCATCGCGAATAGTTCACCAGGTGGACCAGCCAGCGCTTTCCATCCGCCGCCGCCGTGTGGAACCACTGGATCGAGCCGGCGTTGAATAGCCTCACGGCGTCATGCCGCTTGCTCATCAGCAGATGCGTGTCCTGCGCCAGCAGGTACGGATCGTCGTAACCTTCCTTGCTCACCGCCAGCCGCCCTTTTCCATAGCGGAAGACTTCGAACCGCGGATGCGGTTCTCCCGCCGCGCCCCGCGCCTTGAATGCCGCCGCCGGCTTCTTCAGCGCCAGCACCAGCCCGCCCGCCTTCATGAACTGATCCAACGCCGCCGCGGCGGCCGCGGGCAGTTCGGTATCGTCGATGTAGAGCGCCGCGCGCATCCCCCTCAGCGTCTCGGCCGTGAACTTCCCCGTCTCGCACGGGATGAAGGCCAGATTCCGCCGCGCAGCCAGGATCAGCGTCTCCGACGCCGTATAGTCGTTCGGCGCCGTGTAGTCGCTGAGAACGGCCAGCCGCGCGAACGGCCTCCAGGCGCTCCACTGCCGCCGGGCTTCTACCCAGGCGAGCGTCTTCTTCACCTGCTCGAGCGTCTGCCGCGCGTTTCCCGCGCCTGCGGCCGCCTGCGCCGCCAGTTCCGGAGCGAGCCATAACGGCCGCCTCGCTCCATACGTCCATGCTTCCGCGACAGCCAGTTGATAGTTCGACGCCGCAAGCCGCGCGGCGTTCTCCGGCGGGTCGGACTTGATCCACACCGTCCGCTCGGGCGCCCGCGCCCGCGCAAGTTGGATCAGCCAGCCATTGGCGTCCAGCCACGGCGCCCCCGTCGGCCCCGCCTCCGAACTATCCCCCGGCTCGCCGCCGCCTTTCCGCGATAAATCCGGCCAGAATGCGTCCTTGATCGCCAGCAGCGGTTCCTTCGATTTCCAGTCGATCTCTTTGATCAGACTCCAGGGAATCCTCTCGGGACAATCCAGACCCTTCCGCGCCGCCGCCTCTTTGACCGCCCGGGGAGCCTCCGGCGGCAAAAGCAGGCAATTGACCGGGCTGCCTTCCAGCAGCCCAAGCAGCGCGGGGTCCCGCCACGAGGCGGGCCATTCGAACGGTATCCAACGGTCAGGGGACATGAGACTGAGTGTGCTCTCAGTCTATTTCAACGCTGGAGGGAATGCTGAGGTTCCCCCTCCCGGCCTATTTCTTCTGGAAACCCGGCGCCAAGGAGATCGCCAGGTAATTCATGATCTTCGACTCGTTCCGGCAAGCGTCGATGTAGGCTGTCCGCAGCAGTTGCTCCTTGCGCGTCCGCAGCCGCTCCCGGATGTCCTGCTGCACACGCGGATCGGAGAACTCCCGCTGCCCCGCGGGCTCGCGCGAGATCAGCTTCAGGATGTGATACCCGTTGCCCACCTTGATCGGCGCCGTCACTTGACCCGGCGTCATCGTGAGGATCGCTCTCCGCGTCTCCGGATCCACCTGATTCAAGGACGACTCCGGAATGTAGCCCATGTCGCCCCCGTTGGGAGCCGAATTCGGATCCTCGGAGAACGCCTGCGCCAGCCGTGAGAAATCCTCTCCCTGCTTCAGGCGCGCCTCGATCATCTGGATCTTCTTGCGCGCCTGCTCCTCGTTGAGAGCCTTGTTGCCCGAGAGGTTCCTCACATCCGGATTCGGGCCGGTCGTCACCGCGATCCGCGCCACGTGATAGTGGTTCTCCGGGAACCGGAAGGTGTTCTTGTTCGACTCGTAGAAATTCTTCACTTCGGCGTCGGTGATGTTGATCTGCGTCAGGATCTCCTTGTTCCACAGCTTATCGATCGACAGGCTGCGGCGGATCTTCGCCTTCAACTCGTCCGCAGTCAGTTGCTGCGCATCCAGCGTCTTCTGGAACTCTTCCTGCGTATACGGCGACTTGATCTGGTTCAGCCTCGTCTCGACCTCGCTCTCGGTCGCCATCAGCGAGAGCTTCTCAGCCCGCTGAAGCAGGATCTCCTCGTCGATCATCGCCCGCAGGATCTCCAGCTTTCCATACTGGATCTGATCCGCTTCGACGCCCTCCGGCTGCTGGGGAAATTGCCGCTTGTACTCCTTGTCGATATCCGCATAGGTGATCGGCCGTCCGTTCACCGTCGCCGCGACATTGGCTGGTACCGGCTGCTTGCAGGCGCTGAATCCGAGGGCGAGCGCCAGCGCCGGCGCAATCATAGGAATAGCCGATCTCATGGATGCCGCTATTGTACCCGAGTGGGGACTGCCGTCTTGACCTTCAGGTTCCTGAACTCCACCGGGAAGCCCTCCGCCTCCAGCCCGATGTGGCCTGAATCGGCCGTCACCCACTGATATTCCGACACCACCGCGCCGTTGGCCCAGACCGAGAGCTTCGAACCCTGAGCCGTCACCTCGATCGTGTTCCATTCTCCCGCCGGCTTGATCCGGTTCTCCAGCAAGCGGTCCTGCACCGTGAATCTGCGCTTCAATCCGTCCACCATGATGTAACCGAACAGCCAGCCGCCTTGGCCCCCGCCGATCTGCGCCTGATACCAGAGATCGTAATCCGGCGTGGTGCGCACGAAGATTCCGCTGTTGTACCGGGGATCGCCCGGCAACTTGTGAAACCTGTACTCGACGTGCAGCACGAAATCGGGAAACGGCTTGTCGTATCGCAGCCACTCGTGGCCCTTGTCCCCCTCGCAGAACAGCACCCCGTTCTGCGATTTCCACTGCGAAACCGCCGGCGATGGATCCGGGAATATCGGCAGCCGCGTCCAGCCTTCCAATCGCGTCCCGGGCATGATGTCGATCCAGCCCTGCGGCTCCCTCTCCAGGAGGGGCTTCTCCTGCGCTGCCAGCGCCAAACTAAGCGAGAAGAGCGCGAACGGCTTCCAGGTCATCGGGACCTCCGAAATTGGCGGTTTGAATTGAAGGCGCAATCTGCTTCACCAGGCCGCAAAGAACCTTTCCGGCGCCGATCTCCACGGCGCGCGCGACTCCCTCCGAGGCCAGCTTCTTCACCGAATCCGTCCACAGCACTGAGTTCGGCACTTGCCGGTACAGCCCGTCGCGCGCCTCCGCGCCCGTGGTGACAATCCTGGCCTCGACAT
>JACADU010000245.1 GCA_013388415.1 Bryobacteraceae bacterium | reverse complement strand
GAGCGGGCACGCTGGTTCTCTGCGACACCAATCACCCCGACCGCGGACTCAACCTGATCGAATGCTCAACGGGCGCGGTCCATCCGGTCTGCCCGACGCTGGCGTCCAACGGCGGTTCGCAGTGGAAGACTTCGCGCTACGCCCTGCCCGAGGATTTCGCCGCCGCAAGAAGCAACGCCGCGAAGCATCTGAGTTGGATGGAAGCGGGCACGGACACGGTTTACGGCCCGCAATGGACACATCCTCATCCTTCCTTCTCCCCCGATGAACGGCTGGCGGTCTTCACCAGCGACCGTTCGGGCCATCCTCAGGTCTATGCCGTCGCGCTGCCGGGCGAGTGTTTGCCACACTAAACGGAGATGGACCCCGCCACTCACGCGCTCACCGGTGCAATCCTGAACCGCGCCGGGCTCAACCGGCTCGCGCCGCGCATGGCGCCGCTGGCGGTGGTTTCCTCGATTTGGCCGGACATCGATGTCCTGACGATGCCCTTCAGCTCGATCCTCTATCTTGAGGTGCACCGTGGCTGGACGCATGCTCTGGCGCTCCAGCCTTTGCAGGCGGCCGTACTCACGCTCGGCTGGTGGTGGTGGGCCTCGCGCGCCGGACGCGTGAGTCTGGGGCAGAGCCTGCGCGCCTTCTTCGCGGCGTTGTTCTGCTTGCTGCTTCACGTTTTCTTCGACACCTGGAACGTCTACGGAGTGCGGCCGTTCGCGCCGTTCTCCTGGGAGTGGGTGCACTTCGATTGGCTGCACGTTTTCGATCTGTGGGTGTGGCTGATTCTCGTCATTGGACTGCTGGCGCCCTTGCTGGCCAGGCTGGTCTACACCGAGATTGGAGCGCGCGGCGGCAGCGGCGCCGGCGCCGCATGGCTCGCTCTGGCGCTGTTCGCAGGGTATGTCTCCGGGCGCGCCGTTCTCCACGGCCGCGCGGTGGCGCAGGCAAGCGCGCGGATTTACGAGAAAGAAACCCCGCGGCGCGTCTACGCCGTGCCGGGTCCGGCAAGCCTCGTCCGGTGGAAGGGCGTCATAGAAACGGCTTCCGCCTGGCACACCGTGGAAATTCCGCTGCTTCGCGAATTCGATCCGGAAGCCGCCGAAACCTACTACAAGCCCGAGTCCCGGCGCTTCATCGAGCTTGCCGGGAACACCCGCACCGGCAAGGTCTTTCTGGATTTTTCCAAGGCGACAGCCTGGCGCATAACGCCCGCCGGGACCGTCGACGGAGCCACTGAGGTCCGGGCGACCGACCTCCGCTTCGGGCCTCCGTCCGAAGGAGCGTTTTCGGCCGAATGGCTCTTCGGCCCGCAAGGCAACGTGCTGTCGGAGACTTTCGCGTTTCAACTCGGCCAGACGCGCCGCTGAGGAGGCCAAGATGGAAACCTACGGACTCTGGATCAATGGCGCCGAGCGCGGCGGAGCGCGGCGCTCGGTGATTTCCATCCCGTATGACGGCAGCGCCTTCGCCGAAGTCTCGCTGGCCGGACCCGCCGAACTCGAGGAGGCGGTGAACGCCGCGGTGGCGGCCGCTCCCGTCATGCGGTCGCTTTCGCGCGAGGACCGCAGCGCGATCCTTCGCCGCGCCCACGCCGCCTTGCTGGAAGTGCGCGAGGATTTCGCCAGGACCATCGCATCCGAGTCGGGCAAGCCCCTGCGCGAGGCGCGCATCGAGGTGGACCGCGGCGCCTCGACGCTGCTGTTCGCCGCCGAAGAGGCCCACCGTCTCGCCGGCGAGGTGGTTCCCATGGACGCCGCGCGCGGCGGAGAGGGACGCTGGGCGATGACTCTCCGCGAGCCGGTGGGCGTGATCGCCGCCATCACGCCGTTCAATTTCCCGCTCAATCTCTCGCTGCACAAGATCGCGCCGGCGATCGCCGCCGGCAACGCCGTCGTGCACAAGCCGGCCTCGGCCACCCCGGTCAGCGCTCTCAAGCTCGCGCGGCTGCTCACTGCCTGCGGCCTGCCCGCCGGCGCCTTGAACACGGTCCCCGGACCCGGCGGGGTCGCAGGCGATTTCCTCGTCACGCATCCGGCGGTCAGGATGATCACCTTCACCGGAAGCGCCGAAGTCGGACTCGCGCTCCGCGCCCGGGCCGGGATGAAGCGCGTCACGCTCGAGCTCGGCAACAACTCTTCGCTCATTGTCGCCTCGGATGCCCGCTTGGACGAGGCCGCCGCGCGGGCGGTCCCCGGCGCGTTCGCGCACTCGGGACAGGTGTGCATCTCGGTTCAACGCATCTTCGTCGAGCGCCCCGCCTACAGAGAATTCCTTGACCGCTTCCTGGAGGGCGCCTCGGCGCTTGCCGTGGGCCATCCGCTTGAAGAATCAACCGCGGTCAGCAGCCTCATTCAGGAGTCAGAGGCGCGCCGTGTCTGCGAATGGATCGAGGAAGCGAAGTCGATGGGCGCCAGGCTGTAAACCGGCGGCGTCCGCCGCCACGCCACGGTCACTCCCGCGGTCCTGACCGGCGTGCCCCCCGCAGCGCGGTTGAACCGCCTGGAAGCTTTCGGACCCGTGGCGGCGGTGAATCCGGTCGATGCGCTCGAGGAGGCCATCGCGCAGGTGAACGCCAGCGAGTACGGCCTCCAGGCGGGGATTTTCACCACAAACCTCGGCAAGGCGTTTACCGCGGCTCGGGAAATCCACGTCGGCGGCTTCCTGATCAATGATGTTCCGCAGTTCAGGCTGGACCACATGCCCTATGGCGGCGTGAAGTTGAGCGGCTCAGGCAGGGAGGGCCCGCGCTATGCGGTCGAAGAGATGACCGAGCTCAAACTCGTTTCCTGGCGCTCTTGACCGCCCGTTCAGCCCAGGACGTCGAACAACGTGCGCCGGGGCACTTGCGCCTTGACTTTCAACGCCGCTTCCTGCGTGAACTGAAGCTGTTGGACAGTGAGAATGGCTTCGGTGATGTCGGCGTCCTCGATCGAGGCGATCTCGGTGGACAGACGCAAAGTCATGCGCGAGGCCGTGTCGTTGGCTTCGATCACCTGCGCCTGAACATTGCCGTAGAAGGTCAGCGCCGAATTCAGATGGGCCGAAACCTGAGCCAGCGGAGCGAGCGCGGCTTCGATCTGCTGATCGTCATCGGAAAGAAGCGCCTGCCGCAGGTTCTCCACCGACTGGAAAACATTGAGCTCCGGGTCCGCGTTGTCGAAGATCGCCTGCGCGTCCATCGAGACCCTGAATCGGACGCCGGTGGGGTGCTCGACCTCGCGCGCCGCAGCAGTGCCCTGGTAAGCGGTCCAGGGCGGCGTTTGGGACATGTCGAGGCCATAGGCAGGCGTCTGATCGTTGTTGCCCGAGAAGATGAAACGCCCGTCGACTTCCGTGTTCGCCAGGCCAACGAAGCGGTCCAGAATCGAGGCGAGTTCCCCGGCGAGCCCCCGGCGCGTCAACGCCGTCTGCGTTCCGCTCGCTCCCGTCATGCCCAGAGTCCGGACGCGATCGAACAGTCTGACCGCGGCCTGAAGCGACGACTCCGCCGCGTCCACTTCCGTCTTGACGCGGCTCAGATTCTTGGTGATCTGCTGGAGCCGCGCCAGCCCGGCCCGCGCCTCCAGCAGAGTGGACACGGAGTCGGGATCGTCGGAAGCCGTGGCCACCCGCTTGCCGCTGGCGATCTCGCGCTGCGCGCGGCCGAGACGTTCGTTGATGCGTTGCAGGTTCTGTAGGAAGTAGGTGGAGTCCGAATCTAGCGCGCGAATCATGGCTGGCTCCCTGGTCAGCGGACCATCTGAATCACCGTTTGTGTCATCTCGTCGAGCGTCTGGATGAGCTTCGCGGCGGCTTCGTAGGAGCGCTGGTATTGCAGCAGCGTCAGCGCCTCTTCGTTCAAATCCACGCCCTGAATCTCATCGCGAAACTGCCGGGACTGGGCCAGAAGGTTCTCCTGCGTGTGCAAATCCTCCTGCGACATCGACAGCGCCCGGCCAACCTCGGCGGCCAGGCCGCCGTAATACTGGCTGAAACTGTAACCGTCCACCGGCTGGCTCTTCGCCAGATCGGCCAGCCGCAGCGCCCCGCCGTTGCCCCTCGGCGCGGCTGCGTCGGCCAGCGCAAGCTCGCTGGCGGCGAGATTGTTGACTCTCAGCGTCCGCGCCGAACCAAACGCGGAGTCGAATGAGAACAGGTCCTGTGCCGGCGCGTTACCGTCGAGATCGACGCCGGCCGCCAACACGCCATTGACTTCAGTGGCCACGCTCTCGGCCAGCCGGTCGAGCTTCGCCTGAAAGTCCGGAATCGTTGTGTTCCGCAGGCCCAGAAGCGCGGCGATTCGGCCGCTGGTGATCATCGGCGAGATGTCGTTGCCTTCCGAATCGAGGATCTGCGCCGTGGCGCCCCCGGTCTGCGCCGAGTAGTCGTATTGCCGGTCCCCGATGACCAGCAAGGACTGGCCCCCCAGATAAATCGTCGCGCTCCCGTCCTCTGCCCGGAGGACAGTGATGTCGACGATCTCCGACAGCTCCTCGAGAAGGTTGTTCAGCCGCGATTGCAGCCCCGGGTCGTTCTGCGCCGTGAAGTCCTCCCGGAACTGCCGGTTGATGCTGACGACTTCCGACGCGATCGTCTCCACGCGGTCCAGTTGCTGCTCCAGCGCCTTGCCCGATTCATACTTGGCCGATGCCAACCCGTCGGCCAGCCCGTTGAAACTCCTGGCAAGCTCCCGGGCGCGGTCGAGCAGAACATTCCGCGCTGAAATGTCGTTCGGCGTGATGGTCAGCGAGGAGGCCGCCTGAAAGAATCTTCCCAGCGCCGCGTTCAAACCGGAGTTGTCTGAGATGTCGAAAAGGATTTCCAGGCGGGTGAGCTGCGTCGTGCGCTCGCTGGCCGCGCCGTAGCCGTCCAGGCGCTGCCGCACCAGCCGGTCGGCGAAGGCGCTGCGGGAGTCGATGGTGCCGCCGCTGGCCACCCCGCCGGGCAGGCCGTTGTCCAGATCAAACCGCATCGCGGTCAGCAACTGCCGCTGCTTGGCATAGCCGGGCGTGCTCGCGTTGGTGACGTTGCCTTGGACGACGCCTATGGCCCGCTCGAAAACCCGCATCGACGAGCCGGTGTTTCGCAATGCTGTGAAAAGGCTGCCCATCTCAACCCCGGCAATCCACGCTGGCCGGCCCGGGCGCTGCCAGCGCCGGCTCGCCCTCACTCGTGTACCCCCGCCTCGAGCGGCTGATCAATTCCGCCGCCCGGTATGCCGCCGCCCCTTCGCCCGCCAGCCGTTCCAGCCGCCGGATCTGGGCCGCAAGCGAATCCCAGGCCGCCCGGTCCGTCAGACAGGCCATCAGCCCGGGCCACAGCCGGCAGGCCCGCTCAAGCCTCTCCACGGCCCGCTCAATCGATGCAGGCGATTCAGGCCGCGCCAGCAGCGATTCGGCCTCCTCCAGCCAGCCAGCCGCCTCCCCAATGGCTTCCGGCGTCATTCCCCCGCCCCTGCCCCGCCCCCAGGATCCTCCGGCAGCGGCGAAAGCCCCTCTTCAATCAGGCGCTCGGCGACCACGCCCGCATCCGGTTCGTACAGCCCGCGGTCGAACAGCGCGCTCAACCTCTCCAGCTCAGCCTCGCGCTCCGGCGCCGGCGGCCTCAGCGTCGCGGCCAGGTTCGAAAGGCTGACTCGATCCGGCCCATGGTTGGCGCCCCACGCCGCTTCAACGCCTCCAGCGCCTTGCGCCGGAAGCGCCGGCGCCGCCCCTTGGGTCTGACTCGTGCTCCGGCTGCCGCTCGCTCCCGGAAGGTGGACATTGGCCGGATTCTGGTCATGTATCTTCATCAGCTTCTCGCCCGCTTCCCTCAAACACGGGGAAACGGCGCCTCACACGGCTTATCGGCGCACTGTTCGGTCAGTATGAATGAAAGATTGTTCAGAATCGGAGATCAGCCGAATTCGAAAAACCGCACCCAGCGCGGTTCATTCCGCTCCGCCTGGCTCGGCGGACCGCCCGGCTCCACCACGCCGGAGACGCGGCGGTAGTCCTCCAGGATCGTCTCGGCGTCATAGCCGATCAGCGCGGCGTACTGGCGGATGTAGCTCACATCGAAGACGCCGCCGGGGAGCTCGCCATATTCCCCGTTTTCAATCGCTTCCAGGAAGCGCCGGCTGATCTTGGTCTGGGCGATGATGGCCTCCAGCGAAACCTTGACACGCATCCGGTGCTCCCTGAGCGGGAGCGGGGCGAGTCCAGGCGGTCGCTTGGCGTGGGCGCGCGGCAACAGGATTCTCCTGCGAAACATCAATATATCACGGCCGCTTGCCTGACAACCGGCGAAATCGACCAGATTTGCAGCCGAATCACCCTCAGGGCGACCCAGGTTTTCCACCGCCCGGTCCCGGCCCAGGAGTTGCCGGCTTGCCCTTCTCCCAGTCCGCCAGCAATGCGCGGGCGATTTTGTCGGCGACGTCGGCCGAGGCGCTGCGAAACTTGCCGCCCTGGCTTTCCTGGGTGGTGGACCAGATGACGTCGCCGTCTCTGTTGACGATGCGCACCGAAGCCGAGGCCTCGTGCTTCCGCTCCTGGATGCGGGTGGATTCCTGGTCGCCGACGCCGGCCTGAATTCCCACGGATTCGCGGTTTCTGGAACTGCCCGACCCGCGGCCGAGCGCGATGCCGGTCCTGGCCGTCACTCCATCGCTGGTCTGGAAGACATCGGTGAACACCAGGTCTTCGGCCGAACCGCGCAGGATCGCATCCGCCCGCTCCGGGTTTTCGGTGACGATGAACAGCCGGGTCTTGCTGAGCGCGGCAATCACCATGTCGCGCACCTGCGATGACGCCTCCCCGCCGCCGAACTTGTCGATATATAGCCGTTTGATCAGCCGCAGTTCGTTGGCCGGCTCGGGCGGCGGCTGCAACAGGGCGCAGGCGGCGGCCAGCGCGATCATCCCTTGCCTGCCTTCCTGGCCTCTTCGTCCTGGTAGGTGACCTTGCGGCCGGTGCGCGCTTCCAGGCTGACCAGCATCGCCCGGATGCCGTCCTTGCCGACCCTGAACAACATCGCCTGCTGCTGGCCGGCTTCATTCTCGAATCCAACCGTCAGGTAGTGCCGCCGCTTCTTGCTCAGGATCATGAGGGGCGAAATGAGGATCGCCTCCGCCAGACGCCGGTCCACCTTCTGCCCATACTCGATCAGGTTGATCCGGTCGTAGGGGACCTTGATCGTGATCCCCTTGGCGGTGAACACGAAAGCGCCGGGGTCGGTGGTGAGCGCCCGGCCGCTGGTCCCGGGCCGGAGGTCCGCAACGGTCCCGCCGATATAGTCGGCCTCGGCGCCATCGCCGGCCCCGACCGCGGCGCCCGCAGCGAGAACCATCAGCAGCGCGACGATTCCTGGACGCAAATGGGGCATAGGGTCGTCTAACTAGTGTCCGGAGCGGGAGAGGAATCTCACGCTGATTTCATCTCATCTGTGAAAGAGGGTATTTATGTTCTTTCATCAGACCGCAACCGCGGAAGACCTGCCCGCCGAGGTGATCCTCAGTCCGGACACGCGGCGCGCCGAGCGCATCCCGCCTGGCCAGAGCCGGACGGAAAAATGGCCGGTTTTGGACGCTTCCGGACCGCCGAGGCTCAGCGCGGAGCAGTGGCAGCTTGCGCTGGCGGGGCTGGTCAACACGCCAACAAAGCTCGATTGGAAGCAGTTTTTGGAGCTGCCAAAGGTTAAAGTTTATTCAGATTTTCATTGCGTGACCCGGTGGAGCAAGCTCGGCAACCTTTGGGAAGGGGTCTCGACACGGACCGTCGTGGAGGCGGCGGGCGGGCTCAAGCCGGAGGCGCATTTCGTGATCGCGCACGGCTATGATGGGGGGTGGACGACCAACATCCCGCTGGAGATGTTCCTGGCGGAGGATTCGCTGGTGGCGACGCATCATAACGGCGAGCCGCTCGCGCTCGAGCATGGCGGCCCGGCGCGGCTGGTGGTTCCGAGACTGTACGCCTGGAAGAGCGCCAAGTGGCTGGGAGCATTGGAGTTTATCGAGCATGACCGGCCTGGTTTCTGGGAGAAAAACGGCTACCATATGAATGGCGACCCCTGGAGAGAAGAGCGCTTTGGGTACTGATCGAACCGGCAGGAGCAGGATGCGCAGGCGGGCGTGGATCGGGGGGCTCGGCGTAGGATTGGCCGGAGTCGGGGCGGGATTCATCTACCGTCAGGCGCCGTTTTTCTGGAAACAGTACGCGCGGGAGCTCGGCGAGCCGGTCCTACCGGCCAGGCACCGCCCGAACCCTGACAAGTGGCCGGACCACGGGCTTCACGCCGCCTGGCTCGGACATTCAACCGTTTTAATAAAGATCGACGGTTTTACGGTGCTTACAGACCCGGTTTTCAGCATCCGCGCGGGGCTGAATTTCGGTCCGCTGACACTGGGGGTGAAGCGAATCGTCGAGCCGGCTCTGGACATTGAGCACCTGCCGCGGATCGACTTGATTCTGCTGTCGCACGCGCACATGGATCATTTCGACATCCCGAGTTTGAGGGTGCTCGAGAATGCCCGGACGCAGGTGGTGACGGCGCGGGGCACGTCCGATCTTTTGCGTCCCGAAAGGTATGGGCAGGTCCAGGAAGTCGGGTGGCGGGAGACGGTGAGGGTCGGACCGCTTTCCATCCGCGGGATGGAGGTGAAGCATTGGGGGGCGCGGATGAGGACGGACACCTGGCGCGGCTACAACGCCTACATGATCGCGGCGGGGCGGCGGCGGGTTCTGTTTGGCGGGGATACGGCGATGACGCACCTGTTCCGGGAGGCAGGCGGGGCGGATCTGGCCATCATGCCGATCGGCGCCTACAACCCCTGGATCCGGTATCACTGCGATCCGGAGCAAGCCTGGACGATGGCGAACGATGCGCGGGCTGACCGCGTGCTGCCGGTTCATCACAAGACTTTCCATCTCAGCTACGAACCGGTCGAGGAGCCCATCGTGCGGCTGCTGGAGGCCGCGGGCAATTCGGCGCGTGACCGGGTGGTGGTGCACGACATTGGTCAGGAGTTCCGGCTGGCGTAAGTCAGTTCGTGCTCAATTCCGCTCTGAGCTGCTGGACCTGTTTGAGGAGAGGGAGACCGGGGTCGGCATTCTTCCAGAGGCCCTCAACGACGCCGAGGAGTTGCGCGGCGCGGGCGCGGCCGCCTTTTGCCGCGCAGGCATGGGCTTGCTGGTAGTGGGCCTCGATCCAATCCTGTTGCACTTCCCAACCCGTGGCGCGCCCGGCGTTCGCGATTACCTCGCCTCTGACGGTCATCGCTTGTTCCGGGTCTCCGTTCCGGTCTAGCGCGCGTGCAAGGCAGAGTTTCCAGAGGAGCAGATTGGCCGGCTGAGCGGGCAGGGAGAGAACATCGATCGCCCGTTTGGCTTCGCCTTGGGCAAGGAGCAGTTCAGCTTCGAGCAGATGGAGATCCGCGAGCTCTTCGGCCACTTGCCGGTTGGCCTTTTGGCGCACCTCCTGAAGCAGGCGGCTGGCCTTTTCGAGAGCGCCGGCGCGCGCGAAAGCGGTTCCGATTCTGGCCTCCAGCCAGACCTGCGCGGCGGGTTGAGACCTCATCAGGGCGAGCGCCGTGTCCAATTGGCGCAATTCTTCCGCGCGGTTTCCCATCCCCCGGTGGGTGATGGCGAGGAAGATCCGGTCTCTCGCGGCGCTGACCCAGACTCTGGCGGACTCGTTGAGCGCCGCGGCGGCTTCGAAACGTTTGGCGGCGCCGGCGTATTTGCCCTCGTAGAGGTCGAGCAGACCGTGGGAGCGAAGGCCTCTGGTCTTGATCTGCTGATCGCTCAGGGCGAGATTGAAGAGTTCCCGAGCTTTGAGCAGATTGCCGGCTCTGACGAAGGCGAAGCCGTATTCGTGATTCAGGTTGCTGCTGGTAATCCACGACGGTTCAAGTTCGAATGCTTTCGCGTAACTGCTGAGAGCTTCGGGGATGCGATCGAGGATCGCGTAGCTTGTCGCCATGTTGATGAGTGAACCAGCGTCCCTCGGAGTCACGCGCAGAATCTCTGTGAACTGCCCGATGGCTTCTTCAGGCCGGTTTTTGTGCATGAGCGCCGTGCCAAAGCTGTAACGGGTGGCGGGATCGTCAGGATAGGCGACGAGGTAGCTCCGATATGCCTGAAAGGCATCAGTGAAATCTCCGAATACGGTGGTGTGCTGTATCTGGATCAGCAGCCGCTCCCGGTCGCTGACGCGCGACGAAAGTTGGAGGGCGCGATGGAGATGCTGCCTGCCTTTCTCCTTCTGGTTGAAGATGTGGCTGAGGTAGCAGGCCGCTATCGCATTGTGGCCCATGGCGAAATCCGGATCGATTCTCAAGGCCTCTTCATAGAGCTTCACGGCTTCCTGGAAGCTATTCCTGCCCCACAAATAGGCCGCCTCGGAGTAGAACTTCAGGGCCTGTAACGATGGAGTCGTGACCCGGGCCAGAGGGCGGACGTTTTGCGAAATTGAGGCGAGCGATTCGCCGAGGTCGCGTCTGACCGAGACGGCGACTCTGCCAAGCGCGTCGAGGACTTCATCCTGGCCGTTGGCCTGTTCGAGGTAAGCGCGGACGGTGTCGCCGTTGAGCGGGTTCACGAGCCTGGCGGAGAGTGCGTAGCGCTGGCCGACTTTTGAGAAACCGCAGGTCACCAACCCGCGCAGGCTTTCCCTGAGGCAGATCTCGCGTCCGAGCTCGGCGTCGAGACGCGCAGCTTTCTCCTTACCCATTCGGCGCAGCACCGCAAAGGTTCGCGAGCGCGGAAAGACGTTGGCGTGCTTGCTCTGTTCGAGGCTGACGTTGAACGCCGTCGCAAGGGATTTGTCGAAGATGGGCTCGCCGGTCTGGTTCTCGAAATCGGCCACGAAAACCCAGTCGCGGGGGCTGAAGGGAAGAGCCGGGCGGCTGCCGGCGAACCAGAGCAGAAAGGTGACGGCGGCGGCGAGTCCGGCGCCCGAGAGGCTCAGGGTCCAGCGCCGGGAGACGCGGCGCCTGGCGGCTTCGCCGGACTGGACGCCACGGAGGGCGGTCCAGGCGTCCTTGGCGGTCTGGTAGCGTCTGGCGGGATCTTTTTCGAGGCACTTGAGGATGACCGCCTCGAGTTCGGGCGGCACGGTCTTGTTCAAGGCGGCGGGCCGGGCAGGGTCTTTGCTCAGGATTGTGCCGATGAGCTGGGTAACGGATTGGCCGGAGAAGGGCCGCTGGCCCGTGGACATTTCGTAGAGGACGACGCCGGCGGCGTAGATGTCTGTGCGCTCGCTGGCCGGTTCGCCGCGGAGAACTTCCGGCGCCATGTAGGGGAGGGTTCCGCCGATTTCGTGGGGATGGAAGGCGGTGAGTGTCGAGTCCATCTCGTCGACTTTGAGGATGCGGGCAAGGCCGAAATCAAGGAGCTTCATCTGCCCCTTGGGCGTCACCATGATGTTGGATGGCTTGAGGTCGCAGTGGATGACGTGACGGTCGTGCGCCTCCTCGAGGGCGGCGAGAATCTGCAATCCGGCGTCGAGGACAAAGGAGTCCGGCTGCGGACCGCCGGCCAACTGCTTGTCGAGGGTATGGCCGGGGACGAGTTCGGTTGCCAGGAAATCGACGCCGGCGTGGCTGCCGAATTCGAAGACGGCTTCGATATTGGCGTGGCTGACTTTGGCCAGGGCGATCGCTTCCCTGTGAAAGCGCGCGCGGGCGCTCTCGTCCTGAAGCGCTCCCGCCGGCAGGACCTTCAGGGCGACATCGCGGTGGAGCTGTTCGTCGCGCGCGCGATAGACGACACCCATCCCGCCCTGTCCCAACTGCTCGAGGAGCCGGTAATGGGAGATCGTCTGGCCAATCACGGCGGGGCCTCAACTCGAATGAAGAGTAACACCCTGCGGGAGGTAATTGAAGCCGGCAGGGGGGCTGACGCTCGGAGGCAGAAACGCTATGATCAAACCGATGGCGACGCTGCGCATAACTGAAGCCGAACTCGCCCGAGACATCCACGCCGTGCTGGCCAAGGTCCAGGAAGGCGTTGAGGTGATCGTGGAGCAGGACCATCGCCCCGTGGCTGTCATCCGGACGCCGCAGAGAAGCGGGCGGCCCATATCGGAGATCCTCCGGCAGGCGAAGGAACGCAACTCCGCTGTGACGCTCGACTCGGACTTCGGAAAGGACCTGGAGGCTATCATCGCCAGCCACCAGCAGCCCTGGAATCCGCCGTCCTGGGAGTAGTCCTCGACTCCAGCATTGTCATTACAGCCGAGCGCAAGAGCCTTCCCGTTCCCCAACTCATTGAAGCCATCCAGTCGGCATACGGCGAGATTGAAGTCTCGCTCTCGCCGGTCACGGTGGCGGAACTGGTGCACGGGATCTACCGCGCCAGAACGCCGGAGGGGAGCCACCGCCGCCGCGAATACATCGACGAACTCATAACGCTGCTGCCACTTCATCCCATCACCCTTCAGACTGGCTATCTGGTTGGGCAGATCGAGGGGCAGGAGGCGGCGAGGGGAAACGTGCTGCCGTTCAATGACCTGCTGATCGCCGCGGCTGCCATCGAGCAGGGCTATGCGGTCCTGACTCAAAACCCGCGTCACTTCGAGAAGATCCCCGGCGTTCTAATCCTCAGGCTGTAACCGCGCACCTATTCTCTTCCCTTTCCACGGCGCCGGCCGAGGTGCGCGAGCAAGGGCAGTGCCTGAGCGGGACACGATTCCATAGGCTCGCCGCCGAACGGATTGGCGGGATGGAAGCAGCGCCGTGCGCGATCAGCGTACTCCCGAACGCCTCAAGGCCGCGATGGGTTGTTGGACGATTTGCCTGCCGCCACAAGTCGAGTCCGCCATGGCGAGCGGGTCAGGGCTGCTTCGGCGGCGGGATCAATCCAGCGGCGGCGGCGCGCTCGCGGAGGATGCGGCCGGGCTCGCCGGGCGAGTCATGGAAGAGAACCTGCATGAGGCCGGAGTGCTTGGAGAGGGCGCGGATGGCCTTCATCCACTGGGGATTGGCGTTGCGCAAGGCGGGGGCGAGGTCCAGAGCGATGGCGAGATAGGCGGCGCGAGCCTGCGCCTGGGCGTTGCCGGCGAGATCCTTCTCGATGAGCGGTTTCATTCTTGCCTGGAGTGCGGCGAGTTTCGCCGCGGCATCGTCCAGCGGCTCGATATTGGCAGGGCTTTCGACGGGCAGCTTGTGGTTCTGTCCGGCGACAATCCTGGAAAGCGCGGCGAGACGGCCGCCGAAGCGCGTGAGAGTCTCGCCGGGCAGACCGTCGCGGCTCGTATTGCGGTACAGGTCAGCGATGTTCCACCCCTGGGAGTCGATCCACTTGCGGCCTTTGATCACGCCGAGGATGGTTCCGGACGTGGCGGCGTTGTTGTCGGCGTCCCAGCCGAAGTTGAAGGCGTGACGGAGGGTTTCGACGAAATCGCCCTGCCCGTAGAGGAGCGCGGCGATGGTTCCGGCTCCGTTCAGCACGACGCCGTTCATATCGCGGATGTCGCGTTTTCCGGGGAAGAGGGTGTACTTGTCGCGGATGAGGCGGCGGGTGGCGCGCCAGCCGGCGGGGTTTTCGCGATGCCAGCGGCGGACATCGCCGAGGACTTCGCGC
Source organism: Bryobacteraceae bacterium (assembly GCA_013388415.1). Classification (GTDB taxonomy): domain Bacteria; phylum Acidobacteriota; class Terriglobia; order Bryobacterales; family Bryobacteraceae; genus JACADU01. The sequence goes on along the minus strand of JACADU010000245.1, from coordinate 5,106 downwards.
ATGCGGCTGCGCGGGTCGATGGAGGCGGCGCCGGCGTCGAGGATGGCGCCGATGTCCGAAGTTAGAAAAGCGGTGGCGATCATTGCGGCGAAGAGTTGCGCCGATTGAGCGGGTTCGCCGCTGATGGACGTGTGGACGTAGTGGAGCGCGATGCGGGCGGCGGTTTGCGGTTTGCCAGCAGCGATGAGGCCCCAGGATTCGCTGACGAACTGTCCGGAGAGGTTGAAGGAGGCCCAGGGATTGAGGAGCGGGCTGCCGGTCAGCGGCGGTTCGATGCCGATTTCGAGGAGCTGACGCAGGTATTTGTGGGAGCACCAGATCCGGCGGTTGATGTGCGCGCGCCAGAGTTCGGCGATGCGGGGGTAGGGGAGCAGGATTGTGCCGGTGCGCTCCATTTCGACCAGATAGACCCACTCGATGTCGGTGTCGTCATCGGTCCAGGCTCCGCCGGGGAGGGCGGGGGTGTAGGACTCGACGTTGCCGGGCTCGTCCGCGTACTTGTTTTCGTGCTGGAGACCGTTGAGGTCGCCGAGGATCTGGCCGAGGAGCCCGCCGCGGATCTTGTCTTCGATTTCGGCTTGGGAAAGGGACGGGGGAGGAGCGGCGGCGGCCAGCGCGGCGGCAAGGAGCAGGAGAACCGGTGGTGCATGCATAGTTTCTAAGTTTCTTAACGGCGGCGGAAGAGACGGTCGAACCAGCTTCGCTGCTGGAGGGTGGCAGTAGGAGCTTCGGCGGAGGCGGCGGGACCGGCGGGCAGCGATTCCTGGCCACTGGTCAGGTTCCGCCTCAAGGAGCGGAGGTCGGCCACGAGGTCATCGATATGCTGATAGCGTTCGTCACGCGGCTTGGCCAGGGCTTTGGCAAGAATCCGGTCAAGCTCGGCGGGCAGCGCGGGGTTCAGGCTGGTGGGCGCGGCAGGATCCTCATGGAGAATCGCCTGCATGGTCTGGTGGGCATCGCCGCGCTGGAATGGTCTGTGACCGGTGCACATCTCGTAGAGCATGGTCCCGAAACCCCAGACGTCGGTGCGGACGTCGGAGTCCGCGGCAGCGATCTGTTCGGGCGCCATGGACGCAACGGTCCCCAAGAGCGTGCCGGGCCGAGTGATGCGGGAGCGCTCTTCGATGCGAGCGAGGCCGAAATCGGCGATCTGCGCGACGCCGTCTGAGTTCAGCAGGACGTTGGCCACTTTGACATCGCGGTGGATAATGCCCTTCGCGTGAGCGGCCTTGAGGCCCTCGCCGACCTGGATCGCCAAATCAAGGGCCTCCGAAAGGGTGAGGCCCGCTTCAAGTTTTCTTGCCAGACTACCGCCTTCGGCGAAGGCCATGACAATGAAGGTCCAGCCATCGGCGTCTTCAAGGCCATAGATGTGGCAGATGTTGGGATGGTCGAGGCGGCCGGCAGCCTGCGCCTCGCGGAGGAACCGCTGCTTTGCCTCCGGGTTCGAGAGCGCCCCGGCAGAGAGGAACTTCATGGCGACGGTCCGCCTGAGCTTGAGGTCTTCGGCTTGATAGACCACGCCCATGCCGCCCTTGCCAAGGGGTGCAAGCAGCCGGTAGTTGCCTAGAATCGCTCCGGGTGGGGGTGGCTGCATAGGCGCTTCTGGCCCAGTCTACAGCGAAGCGGAGGCATCGGGCGGCGGGATGTTGTAGCCTAAGCTCGGAAAGGGAGGCTCGGTCATGGCGATTCAAATGTCCAGCCGTGACGTGGATGGCGTAACGATCCTCGATCTGAAGGGAAGGCTCATGCTCGGCGAGGGCACGAATATGCTGCGCGAGGGGGTTCGCGCCTGCCTGAATCACAGCCAGAAGGTCATCATCAACATGGCTGGCGTGGAATACATCGACAGCGCGGGACTGGGCGAGCTGGTTGGGTGCCATGCGGCTGCGGCCAGCCGGGGCGCCGCGCTGGCGCTGTTGAACGTCAGCGAGAAGATCCACGGGATCCTGAAGATCACGAAGCTCTATTCTGTGTTCGACGTATTCAAGTACGAGAAGGAGGCAGTGGAGAAGCTCAAGGGCTGAGGACGCTGACTCGAAGAGCGGAGGAAGACTCCCACCTGGCCGGTCTCACGCAGTGGCGCGCGGGACCTGCGGCATCGGAAGGTTCATCCGTTTGACGAGGGCCAGGAATCGCGGGTCGCCGTGCAGGGCTTTGAAAGCATCCAGAAACCTGACGGAGGACAGCCAGTCATGGTGCGGCTGGAAATTCAGCATCCGAATCGCTTCGTCCTTGTTGCCGAGAAGCGCGTGGATTCCGGCGCGCCAAAAAGCGGTCCAACCGCTGAGTTTCATCTCTTCGATCTGGCGCAACACTTGTTTCGCCTCTTCGATTCGGCCCGCCATCGCGTAACCCACGCCAAGGTATCCGAGCAATCCCGGGGCGATCGCGACCGCCCTCTTGTACTCTGCGATCGCCTCGTCGTGCCGCCCCATGTCCGAATACGTATTTGCGAGCACGAACCGCGCGGTGAAGACCTGTGGGTTCATTTCGATCGCCCGGGTTGTTTCCGTGATCGCCTCTTTGAACCGCCGCGACATCCTGTAGAAGTCAGCGACCCAGTAATTGACAACAGAGAGGGGATCCAACTCCAGCGTCTTTCTGCCGGAGGCAATGGCCTCATCGAAGCGGTCGTAGAGCACTTGCAGCCAGCCCATCTGGAAGTGAGCGAACGGGTAGTTCGGATTGAGCTCAATCGCCCGTTTGAAGCGCCTTTCGGCGGCCTCCCATTGAAAGTCCCGGTAGCCCTCAATCACGCCTAGCGCGACATGAGCGTCGGCGAGAGTGTCGTCCAGTTGCAGGGCTCGCTGCGCGGCCGCCCGCGCTCTCGGCACTTTGTAATCAGGCGAATCCATCAGATGGGCCGCGGTGACGTATCCGATGGCGAGCCCGGCGTAGGCCAGCGGATCTGCCGGGTCCTTGTCCACGGCTTCCTGGAGGAAGGTCACTGCCTTGTCAAAAGCATCAGGCGTGCCTTTGTTCATCCAGAACAGGCCCTTCAGGTAGGCCTCGTAAGTCTGAGGGTTCACCTGCCTGGAACGGGCCAGCAGCTTCGCCTCCTCCGGGCGCAGGGTGGCGCTTACTTTTGAGGCAATGGTGCGGGCGACCTCCCCCTGGAGTGTGAGAATGCTCGCGAGTTCGCGCTCGTAACTCTCCGCCCAGATGTTCTGATCGGTCGAAGCGTCAATCAACTGCGCCGTAACACGCACTCTCGCGCCTTCCCGTGCGACAGAGCCGCCGACCACGGCGTCCACCTTCAGTTCCTTGGCGATCTCGCGAACAGGCTTCTTCGAGCCCTTGTACCGCATCGCAGTCGAACGGGAAATCGTCCGGAGGGAGGCGATCTTCGACAGACCGGTGGTCAGGGCATCGGTCATGCCATCGGCGAAATACTCCTGATCCGGGTTGCCGCTCAAGTTATAGAGCGGCAACACGACCAGGGATGAAATCCGAGCAGGTGAACTGCCCGTTCGGAGACTCAGCGCGACGCCGATGGCAGCCGCCCCGGCGGCTCCGGCGCCTATCAGCAGATTGCGGCGGTTGAATCGCGCAGGAGCGCGGACGGGCATACCTTTCTGGAGGGCGCGGAGGTCCACGAGCAGGTCATCGGCGTGTTGATACCGGTCCTCGGGGTCCTTCGCCATCGCCTTGCCGAGAACACGGTCCAAAGCTGCGGGCAAGCCGGCCCGAAGCTCCGTCACCGGCGCAGGCGAAGCGTGCACGACGGCGTACAAGACGGCGGCCTCGTTCTCGCCCTGAAACGGCACTTGCCCGGCGATCATTTCATAGAGCACGACGCCTAACGACCAGAGATCCGTTCTGTGATCCACGGCCCGGCTCTGCGCCTGCTCCGGCGACATGTAAGCAGCGGTGCCTAGAGTGGTTTTCGACCGGGTGAGCCCGCTCTGGCCCGCCAATTGCGCCAGACCGAAATCCATCACTTTGACCTTGCCCTCGTGAGCGAGCATCAGGTTGGCGCTCTTGATGTCGCGGTGGACAATGCCTCGCTTGTGCGCAGCCTGCAATCCTTCACACGCCTGGACGGCGATGTCCAATGCCGCAGCGAGCGGGAGCGGCCGCTTCCCCACCTTTTCCTTGAGGGTCTCGCCTTCGATGAAGGCCATCGCTATGTAGGCGCGGCCCTCCGCTTCGCCGATCTCGTAGACTGTGCAGATGTTCGGATGGTCCAGACTGGCCGCCGCCCGCGCTTCGCGCAGGAACCGGGCTTTGGCTTCACTGTCGTCGAGCATTTCCGGGCTGAGGAATTTGAGGGCGACGGTTCTTTCGAGCCGGGAATCCTCCGCCCTGTAAACGACACCCATCCCGCCCTCACCGAGTTTGCCGGTGATCCGGTATTGGTCGACGGTCAGACCGATCATTCCCAGCACCCCCAGGACAGTTTTGTCCCGATGGTACAGGAACTTGACTGACTTGTACAGCAAAAGAGACGAGATGTCGAACCAGGCCTCTAACTCCGAAACTGGTCCGCCTATCCGGCCGGGGTAACCTCATAGACCGCGTTGGGGCGGGTGGAGTATTCGGGCTGGGGCGGGAGTTTGCGGCCGTTCATAGTGACGGCGACGGGCGAGGGAGCGCGGAGGCGCAGGGGGTTGCCGCGATGGCTGGCGATGCGGGCTTTGACGAGCCTGCTTTCCGCCCACTCGATGTCGACGGTGAAGGCGCCGCGGGCCTTGAGTCCCTTGACGCTGCCGGTGTGCCACGCCTTGGGCAGCGCGGGCAGCAGGTTCAGTTCGCCCGCGTGGCTTTGGAGCAGCATCTCGGCGATGCCCGCCGCGCCGCCGAAATTGCCGTCGATCTGGAAGGGCGGGTGGGTGTCAAACAGGTTGGGGAGGGTGCAATTCTCGATCAGCATGCGCCAGAGCCGGTAGGCGCGCTCGCCATCTTCCAGACGGGCCCAGAAGTTCATCTTCCAGGCGGTGGACCAGCCGGTGGACTTGTCGCCGCGGACTTCGAGGACCTTTCGGACAGCCTGCGCGAGTTCCGGTGTGCGGCGAACTTCGATCTGCGAGCCCGGGTGAAGGGCGAACAGGTGCGAGACGTGGCGGTGCTGCGGCTCGGGCTCGTCGTAGTCCTCCACCCATT
>JACADU010000499.1 GCA_013388415.1 Bryobacteraceae bacterium | reverse complement strand
CCACGCGCACTACCCACCACACTGACCGGTGCAAGATGTTCCAAGGACGCCTCCCGCGTTCACAGCAGAACTGGGCTTGGAGACTTCCAGCAGCAGGACACCCTCCGGACCATCCGGGCCAGGACAGGCGCGGCCCCGCACCTGTGAGAAAAGCAAATCGCCTCGCGCCTCGAACCGTTCCCCCTCGCAGGGCATTCCTGTGCGCGCGGAGCCCCCGGATCGCGTTCCGTTCCTCGCGCCTGAAGCGTTCGGCGCTCGGCCGTCCTCACCAGACGCATCAAAACATCCATCGTTTGCAGCTCGCAGCCGCTCCCTGTGGCTTCCCGTTTCGCTGCCGCAATGCTGTTTGCTCTCCGATGGCAACCCGCGAACCTCCGGGTCGGTCGGCCCTGCTGCACTGCTGCGCCGCGCCCTTCGCTCGGAACTGACGCCCTCAGTTGCATCGACCTGAGAATCGGCTCCGCCACGCGAGCCTTCAACGGGTTCGACTTCGATTCTTTTGTCGGAAAGCGCCGCTCCCGCCTGTCCCTTTTTGTACTACAACCGTCCCGGCGTCGGACGGCTTTGCGGCGGTCATCCGCCGCTCCATTGCTTAACCGGCGAGGCCTCAGGCGATCGCGGGTCGCCGTTGCGTCGCTTGCCACCGGCCTTGCGCCTGGCCTACCGTTCGCGACCGTGTGGGGCACCGTGATCAATGCGGCGTGCGTTCTTGCCGGTGGAGCGGCGGGTCTGCTGAAGGCCCCAACCCCGCGTGCCGCGACCCAACACTGGCTCAAGCTCGCCTGTGGCGCCGCGGCCCTCTTCGTCGGTTTTCACGTCGTCTGGCGAAACGTCAATGGGCCGGCGCTCGCGATTCTAAAGCAGTTGGCGATCGTGTTCGCCGCGCTCGTTTTGGGCCGGCTCACCGGTCGCTGGCTGGGGCTTCAGCGGAGCCTTAACCAGGCGGGTCGCTTCGCCAGCGCACACCTGGTGGACCCCGCCCACGCCAGGGCCTCGAGCTTTCACGAGAACTTCGCGGCCGCGAGCGTGATCTTCTGTCTGGCGCCGCTGGCCTTGCTGGGTCCGATTCTCGAAGGTCTCGGCAGTGACGCGCGCCCCTTGGTGGTGAAGGCGGCGATCGACGGTCTCGCCGCATGGTCGCTGGGCCGTTCCGCCCGCTGGGGCGTGCTGGCCGCAACCTTCCCTTTGTTTTGCCTGCAAGGAACGATCACCCTCGCCAGCCAGGCGGCGGCGCCCTGGCTCGAAGCTCGCGAACTCGCCGCTCCAATCTGCACCGTCGCCGGTCTGCTGGTGGTCTTCGTGTCCCTGATGATCTTCGGCCTCAGCCGAATCCAAATGGCTGACTACTTCCCGAGCCTGCTTTGGGCCCCGATGCTCACCTGGCTCCTGGCATAGGCGGGAGTCTTCAACCCGCGGCCGCGACGGCCTCCCGTCGCCCCACGGCCCGCCAGCGGCAGCGCGACCAGTTGACGGAGCGGCTGGCAACCCTACCCCAACGCCGACCTGCCGCCGAAGGAAACGGCTGCGGGACAAAGCGCGGTGAATAGTCCGAATAAGCTTCGCGCCAGCCCGCTGGCCCGGACCGGCTCAAAATCGTTGATAACCTCGCGCCGGGATTCTTCGTCTTGGGAGTCATGGTTTCGCGGAAACCTCCCGCTGCGGAACGTTGTGTGCGGCTTGGCCGGTTCCAGGCCGGCCGTGGTTTCGGTGCGTCGCGTCCGGGTGGGGCCGCCCCGGTCCAATCCGACGCGACGCCGTGGCCGCGATTCCGCGGGGGCCCTTGCCGGGTCTGAACCAACCCCCAAAGAAAAATCCGTAATCCCTCCCCATGACTGCACGACACCGTCTGAAACTCCCCCTCACCCGGCCCGCCGCTGTGGGCGCTGATCTGGCGACGGGCCTGCTGCTCGCCGGCAAGGCGACGTTGTTTGCCGCCGCGCCGGCCGCCGATCAACACTGGCCGCAATGGCGCGGTCCCCTGGCCAACGGTGTCTCCCCCACCGCCAGCCCGCCGCTGACTTGGAGCGAAACCGAGAACGTGAAGTGGAAAACGACCCTGCCCGGACGCGGCACCGCCTCGCCGATCATTTGGGGCAACCAGATCTTCCTGTTGAGCGCCGTTCCCACCGGCAGGAAAGCCGAAACGGGGACCGCCGAAGCGCCGGCTGATCCTCCCGCCGGCGGGCCGCCCGGCGGGCGGCGCCGCTCAGAAAAACCCACGGAAGCCTATCAATTTGTCCTGCTCTGTGTGGACCGCGACAGCGGGAAACTGCTTTGGCAAAAGGTCGCGCGCGAGGAAGTGCCTCACGAGGGACATCATCCCGACCACGGTTTCGCCTCCTACTCGCCGGTCACCGACGGTCAACTGGTCTTTGCCTCCTTCGGTTCGCGTGGCCTTTATGCCTTCGACCTCGCCGGCAACCTGAAATGGCAAAAGGACCTCGGCGACATGCAGACCAGGAACTCCTTTGGGGAGGGAAGTTCGCCCGCGCTGTTCGGCAACACGCTCATTGTGAACTGGGACCACGAGGGCGAGGACTTCGTCGCGGCCTTCGACAAAACCACCGGCAACGAACTCTGGCGCCAGGCGCGCGACGAAGAAACCTCGTGGGCCACGCCGCTGGTGGTCGAGCACGACGGCAAGCCGCAGGTCATCACCTCCGCGACGCGGAAGGTCCGCAGTTACGATTTGGCCACGGGCAAGTTGCTTTGGGAGTGTGGCGGCATGACCGCCAATGTGATTCCCACGCCCGTTGCCGGCCACGGCATGGTTTATCCCATCAGTGGCTTCCGCGGCGCCGCCTTGCTGGCTGTGCGCCTCGATCGGACGGGCGACCTCACCGACTCGGACGCGATCGCGTGGCGGCACGCCAAAGGCACGCCCTACGTGCCGTCGCCGCTGCTTTATGACGACCACCTCTATTTCTTTTCCGGCAACAACGGCATCCTGTCGGCCTTCGACGCCAGGACCGGGCGGGCGCTTTTCGAGGCGGAGCGCCTGGAAGCGCTCTCCGGCGTGTACGCTTCGCCCGTCGGGGCCAGCGGGCGCGTTTACCTGGTTGGCCGCAACGGCGTCACGGTGGTCATCAGGAACAGTCACCAACTCGAAGTGCTGGCAACCAATCGCCTCGAGGACCGATTCGATGCCTCGCCGGCGCTCGCCGGAAAAGACCTTCTTTTGCGCGGACGCGAACACCTTTACTGCCTGGCCGGGAACTAAGGGGTTTCCCGGGGGCAGCCGTACACACACAGACACACAGACAAAACCAAACGCAGAGCAAAACATGAGAACGCAGATCCTGATTGGCACCGCGGCATTGATGGCGACCTCCTTGCTCGCCGCTTCGCCTAAAGACGAGGTGAAGAGCGCGGCAAAGAAACTCGCCGAGTCCAGCGGTTATGCCTGGAAACAAACGACTGACTTCGGCGGGGGCGGCCAGTTCCGGCCCGGCCCCACCGAAGGCAAAATCACCAAGGACGGCGTCGCGTGCGTGATGATGACGCGTGGCGACACGACGACGGAAGCCTTCATCAAGGCGGGCAAAGTGGCGGTGAAAACCGAGGAAGGCTGGCAGACGCTGGAAGAGGCGGCCCCTGCCGGCGGGGGTGGTGGTGGCGGCGGTGGTCGCGGCCGGTTCGGCCTCCGCATGCTCTCCAGTTTCAAAGCCCCGGCCGCCCAGGCTGAGGAATTGGCCGACAAGACCACCGACTTGAAACTGGCCGACGGCGCGTACACCGGCGAACTGACTGAGGAAGGCGCGAAATCGCTGCTGACCTTCGGCGGGCGCGGCGGCGGTGGCGGGCAGGCCAACGTGAGTGGCGCGAAAGGCTCCGTCAAATTCTGGATCAAGGACGGTGTCCTTTCGAAGTACGAGTATCGCGTTCAGGGAACGATGTCCTTTGGCGGTAACGACCGCGACGTCGATCGCACGACGACCGTCGAGATCAAGGACGTCGGCACGACCAAGGTCGAAGTGCCCGAGGAAGCGAAGAAGAAGCTCTCCTGAGCCCTGGCGTTTCGCGGGTGCGCATCCCACCCACCGCTCAGGCGGATGGGTGTTCAGCCGGAGACCCTGTTTGAGCCGGGGAGCCCGCGCGCCCACGCCTGCGGTCTTTTGCGCCTTCGCGAAAAGACGTTCGGCGCGGCGGCGGGGCCGGTGGGCTCCTCCAACCTCATTGCTCGGGTTCAGCGCCGCAGCGGGTGACCCACTCGGCGGAGCGGGCGTGCGCTGTGCCGCCGCGGAAGGACTGCGAAGGTCTGGAACCGGCGGAATCTTCCCGGCGGATTCCTCCGGGCTCCGTGGCTGCGGCTCCCCGGCCATCCGGAGGCCGGTCGCGTCGCAACCAAGACCGCCAAAGGCAGCGGTTCGCGAAAGCCCGGTTTTGCGCTACTTTGGCGACGTCGTCGCCAGGCCTCCCGCCGGGGCGGAGCGGCGCATGGCTTGGTCGCCGAGTGCACGCTGACCAACCGCCGTTTGGGTCAGCCCGTTCCGCGTGCGCCTTCTTACACCGGCGCTGAAGCGACGAGGCCTTGGCAACCGGAGTCAATGACTCGCTCGGAGACGAGAGCGGCGCCGCTTCGGCCGGGGTTCGCTCCGGTACTGTGAACCAGGACACCGTGGAGACGATCGATGAAAGCCCGATTGCCTCGCATCCTTCGAACGCTGCTGAAACCGGCGGTCGCGGTGGCGGCGGGCGGTGCAGTCACCGCCCAGGAAGGACCACTTTTTACCGCCGTTCAACCCACCAATGGCGAGGTGACGCTCCGGCTCGCCGCACCGGCGGGAATGGCCTGCCGCCTTGAGGCTGCGGCCGATCTGGTCCATTGGAGCCCCCTGGCAATCTTCTTCAGCACCGGTTCAACCCAATACATCGACGCCGCGGCGCCGTTCTTCGCGAGTCGATTTTATCGCGCGCTGTCGCTCCCAAACCCGCCGCCGTTCGGCGGTGATGTTCTCGCGACCACCAACGGCGACGTTGTCATTCAACCCCGCTTCCACGCCACCTTCGTGGTGAGCTGGAACGGCAAGGTGATCTACAACGACCCGGATGATGCCGCATCCTATCAGGGACTGCCCAAGGCCGATCTTATCCTCGTCAGCCACTCCCACGGCGACCATTTCGACAGCCCGACCATCAACACGGTGCGCGGCAGCAACGCCGTCCTCGTGGTCCCTCAGCCGGTGTTCAACAGCCTGACCGCGGCGCAGAGGGCCATTGCCGTCGTGCTCACCAACGGCGCGACGACGAACCTGATGGGGCTGACAATCGAGGCCGTGCCGGCTTACAACGCCAATCATCCCCGCGGGCAGGGAAACGGCTATGTGCTCACTCTGGGAGGCAGGCGCATCTATGCCAGCGGCGACACCGGCAACATCCCCGAGATGCGGGCGCTGGAGAACATCGACGTTGCGTTTATCTGCATGAACACGCCGTTCACCATGACGGTGAACGAAGCGACCAACGCCGTTCAGGCGTTCCGGCCGAAGGTGGTTTACCCCTATCATTATCGAAACCAGGACGGTTCGCAGAACAACGCCGCGTTGTTCAAACAACGGCTCAGCACCAGCAGCGGCATCGAAGTCCGCCTCCGCAAGTGGTACTGACTCACTGTCTGAAATCCCGATGCCGGCAAGCGAGCGTCGAACTCTGAAGTCCGGATTCCAAAACCCTGAACCCTGAACCCTAAACTCTAAACCCCAACTCCACTCCCATGCGCCGTTCGATCCTCCTTACCCTTGTCGCCGCAGTCGCGACCCTCACGAGCCTCGCCCAGGACTGGGCCAAAGCCCGGCTCGAAAAATCGCCGCGTCACCTCGAATGGGTGACGGTCAAGCACGGCGACCGCGAAGTGAAATGCTTCATCGCCTTCCCGGAAGTGAAGGATAAAGCCACCGCAGTCGTGGTCATTCACGAAATCTTCGGCCTGACCGATTGGGTGCGCGGCGTTGCCGACCAGCTTGCCGAGGCCGGCTTCATCGCTATCGCGCCCGACCTGCTTTCCGGCTCTGCGCCCGGCGGCGGTGGCACGGCCGAACTCGGCAGCGGCGACGCCGTGCGCGGCGCGATTTCCAAGCTGCCCCCCGACCAGATCACCGCCGACCTCAACGCCACGGTGGCTTACGTCGCGAAACTGCCTGCCTGCAACGGCAAGGTCGCCGTGGCCGGATTCTGCTGGGGCGGTTCGCAGACCTTCCGCTTCGCCAGCAACAACAAGGAAATCAAGGCGGCGTTCCCGTTTTACGGCTCCGGTCCGGACCAGGCCGAGGAGATCGCTCGCATCAACTGCCCCGTGTACGGCTTCTATGGCGGCAACGATGCGCGGGTAAATGCAACGATCCCGAAATCCGCCGAACTGATGAAGGCCGCCGGCAAAACGTACGAACCGGTCACCTACGAGGGCGCGGGTCACGGTTTCATGCGGGCCGGTGAAGCCCCTGATGCCAGCGACGCGAACAAAAAGGCCCGCGAACAGGCGTGGAAACGGTGGGTCGAATTGCTGAAGAAGCTCTGAGCCGCCCACCAGCCACTTGTCAGTTATTCAGCTCTGACCTCAGTCGCGCCTCCTTGGAGGGGCGGACTTCTCGCCTGCCGGTGAGGGGGGCCTTGGGGCCGGCGGTGGGCCGAGTTAAGTTCAGCGGCTAAGCTGGTTCCGCGCGGCCGGAGGCCGCCCTTTACGCCAGCCAGGATGGCCGCCACTACACCCGTGAAGCCCAAACTGTGAACCAGGCGCAAGAAACTGAGATGCGCCCCCCTTCAATCGCGACCCAGCACCGCCGCGGCCAGGCGACGAAAAGCCTCGTTTTCCTTGGCGGGCGTGTCCGTTTGGCCGTCGTTCCAGGAAGCCACCAAACCCAGGTCCGGCATCACCGCCACGCCCCGGATGCCGCCGTGGCCCAGGGCGGCGAACAGATTGGTGGGGGCGTCCGGCCAGTGCCGTCGGCCATCGGGTTGCACCCCGTTCACCCACCACAGCCACGAGTAGCTGCCGAAGTGGTCGGTCTGGTTGTCCGGGATTCTTTGCGAACCGAGTGTCCGCCGGGCGGGCAACATTTCGGCGGCAGTCGTGCCGGCACGCGGCAGGCTGGCGGGCAGCGGCGAATTGACCGCCAGCACCGCCAGGTCTTCGCGCAACAACGGGCGTCCACCCCAGCGGCCGCGTTGCAGGAAAAGCTGGCCGAATCGGGCAAAGTCGCGCGGCGAAATGGCCAGCCGGCCCGCGCGGTCGCCCGCGCCAAACGCCAGCAGGGTGGGCCGGTCCTCGCATCCCAGCGGCCCGGTGAGCAACGGTTGGAGTACCTTCGCGTCCACCTCGCTCCACGGTGCGCCGTACACCCGATTGAAGAGCAGGTCGGCGAACAGCGCCATCTGCCAGTCGTTGTAACAAAACGCCGAGCCGGGCCGCTCGGCCACGCCGTAGCAGGCGGTCTGGTTGGCCAGGTGCCGCCAGGTAATCTCGCGGTCCTTGTGGCCCCGCGCAGCGTTCAGGTCCGCCAGCCGTGGCTCCCAGCGCACCACCGCTTCGTCCAGCCCGCCGATGCGCCCGGTCTCCATCGCCTTGAACAGGAAAAAAGTGAACACGGGTTTCACCGCCGAGGCCACGTCCGCCGTGCGTGTGTAATCGCCCCAGGTG
>JACADU010000222.1 GCA_013388415.1 Bryobacteraceae bacterium | reverse complement strand
GAATCCTCTCCAGTTTGTTCGGAGGACGGAAAGAAGGACCGGGAGAGGGTTGGCGCTATCCTGCAAGCATGAGGTTTCGTGTGGTCTTGGAGTACGACCCGGAAGCTGAGAGCTATTCCGCAGTCTGTCCTGAACTGCCGGGATGCGCTTCGGCCGGCGAGACGGAAGAGGACGCGAGGCGCGGCATCGAGGAGGCAATCCGGCTGTACTTGTCGCCTGCCAAGATTGACTTGTCGCCGAGCGCGAAGTTAGTCGAGGTAACGGTTGGGTGACCGCGGAACGCCGCGCCTGACTGCCGGTCAGGTGATCTCGATTCCCCGGCGGAACGGTTTCGCCCTCGCGGGCTCCGTCGGCAGCCACCAGAAGTGGCGCAACGCCTCGACTGCAAAACAGGTGATTGTGCCGTATCACCGAGGGCGAATCCTCCCGCTCGGCACGATGAGAGCAATCATCGAGGGGAGCGGGATCGCCCCGTCCAATTGGATCAAGTAGGCGGGAGCATGGGAATCCAGGCTGGTGAATCAGTCACGCATCAAGACAGTCGTCAAAGAGATGAGCAGGCCTGATTACCTTGAAAAGATCGCCATATCCGGCATAAAATGATGACTCCAGCATTCGCTGCCGTGCTGAGGTGAATTCGATATGCGGAGAAGTCTGCAATGGCCTGCCCGAGTGGCTGGTGCACTGCCGTTCGTCTTGTCGGCGGCCACTTATTCCTTCGCCGATAATCCGAACGAGATCTCTCGGATCCGCCTGATGGCTTCTGGCGAAATCCGCGATCTCGGCTCGGTCATGGGGGCGAGCAGGATCGCACTCCCGGCGCTTGGCGGCCATCTCATCGTGCTCACCACCGATGGAACAGTCTGGGCGTGGGGTTCGAACGAGTGGGGTCAATTGGGAACAGCCAGGCGCGCGTCTGCTCCGTTTTGGCATCAAGTCGATCTCCCTGCCCGCATCGTCGCGGTTGCCGCCGGTGCGCAGCACACTGTGGCCCTCGACGAAAGAGGGTTCGTCTGGGCGTGGGGCGGCAATGCCGATGGCCAGCTCGGCGACGGAACCCTGGTCTGGCGGCATGAACCACGGCCTGTCCGCGGTCTGGAGAATGTTGTTTCAATTGCCGCGGGGATCAACTTCACGTTGGCGCTTCGAACTGATGGCACGGTCTGGGCTTGGGGGAGCAATTGGTCGGGAATCGCACCAGACGAGCCTCTGAAAATGCTCACGGCGCCCGTGCAGGTTCGAAGTCTTCAGCAGGTCACTGCAATTTCCGTAGCCGAAGGCCGTTGTGAGGCTGTGCTGGCGGGCGGCGGCGTCCGGACCTGGGGGACGCACCCTCATCGCGAGCCTGACAAGGCCGGCATTCCTCCATCTGCGCTTCAGGGTAGAATCATTGATCTCCAAAAAGGTTGGGCCGTCGCCTGGATCCAACAGCCGCCTGAAGGCACGAGCGAGCTATCGTCCGAACCCGGCGAATCGCCGGTCCCCTGGGAGAGAGCGGATGCCCGCGAGTCCCTTCTGAAGACTCGTCTGTCTGCCGGTGATGTCTCCAGCCTCAACCCATCAAGTGCAACGGTAACCGAGTTTGGAGGATGGGGTGTTGTGACCGTCACGCCGGCGACAGTTGGCGATCATTCCTGGACCGTTACGGGGCAACCGAACTGGGTCACCATCATCAAGGATGGCGGCAAGTTCTACTGGCGAGCTGCTTTGAATGTAGGGACCGCGGCGCGTTCGGCCAATCTGAGCATCGGTGGCGCTGTCAGACAGCAGTTCACTCTCACTCAGTCAGGCGCGCAATCCGTGAAAAGCGTCCAGATCGCCGCTGGGTACGGTAGCAATCGGTCCGTGGCACTAATGGGCGGTGGCGCCATGTGGACTTGGGGCGATCCGCAGATCTATCCCATCCCGATGACATCATCGGGGGCTGTTGCCGTTGCCCTCGGGTATCGTCCGGACACTTACCTCCGGAGCGACGGAACCGTTTGCAGCGAATCCAGCGGTTGTCCCGTGAACGGCATTTCTGGGGTCATCCATATCGCCAGGGGGAGTGACCATTTTCTCGCCGTCAGGTCGGACGGCAGCGTCTGGTCTTGGGGTTCCAACTACCAAGGGCAATTGGGTGACGGCTCGCTCATCAACCGCTATAATCCGGCCCCGCTGAATGGCATGACCGGCTTCGTTGCGGTTTCGACTGCTTCCTACGGCAAGAGCTTTGCCTTGAGGAACGATGGCACCGTTTGGGCTTGGGGCTATGGTTTCGGTCTGTCTCCCGCGCAGATTGCTGGCTTGTCAGGCGTTGTTGAGATTGTTGGCGGCTATGCCTTGAAAGCGGACGGAACACTCTGGTCCCTCAGCGCAAACCCGAGCCAGGTCGCTGGGATCGATGGTGTCATCGCAGTCAGTCAGGGCGGAGGCCACACGCTGGCAATCAAATCTGATGGAAGTGTGTGGGCGTGGGGACAAAACAGCTACGGTCAACTGGGCGACGGGACGAAAAACGAGAGAACGACTCCTCTTCAGGTACCCGGACTCACCGATATTGTCGCCATCGCGGCAGGCTCCGGCCACAGCCTGGCGCTCAGGAGCGATGGCGCCATCTTCGGATGGGGACAAAACTCGAGTGGGCAACTTGGCGACAACACGACCACCGATCGCCTCAGCCCAATCGTGCTCAGTGGGCTCACGGTGGGTCAGTTAGTAAAAGCGTCAGGCGACGCACAGTCCGCGCGCACCAATTCGCCGTTCGGCCAGAGTCTGGCTGTTCAAGTCCTGACTCCTTACGGCCAGCCGCTCGGCGGAATTGCTGTTTCTTTCACCGCCCCTGCAACCGGAGCGAGCGGGACGTTTGCGGTAGGAGGAACCAGCGCCATCGCCATCAGCGACAGCAATGGTCTCGCTGTCGCTCCGGCTTTCACCGCGAACGCTACCCCTGGTGCGTACTCGGTCTCCGCCTCAGCTTGGGGACAATCCGTGACGTTTGCGCTAGTAAATGGCACTGGAGGCATTACTGGCCTAAGCCCCTCGTCCATCCCGGTGAGTCCATTCGGCGGGTGGGGCGCCGTGAATGTCACGACAGCGATCCCAGGCGATTCCACTTACGACATCTCAGGATTGCCGCCTTGGCTTCGCGTTGTGCGGACCCTCTCCGGTCTGAATTGGATTGCATCGCCGAATGCGACTAATACCTCGCGCTCTGTTGTCCTGGTTGTCGGGGCCAATGGACAGTCATCACCCCTGACAATCACGCAGACGGCTCCGCCGGTCGGAGCCATTGCGGCTTTGAGTGGAGGCCGTTCACACACGCTCGCGCTCAACTCAGGAGGTACAGTGCTTTTATGGGGTAGAGGAGTCCTCTTGCCTCGCATCACCGGCTTTCCGCAAGGCATGGTGGCTATCGCGGCCGCGTCAGACGATTACTACTCCAGTTACGACCTCGCGGTCGCAAACAATGGGAAAGCCTGGCAGTTGAGCTATGGTTCTCAATCGCCAACCCAGATCCAGGCCCCTACGAACGTCATTGCCGCCACACCCTTTTGGCTTCTGACCGAAAGCGGCACAGTCTTCGATCTCCAAGGATCGCAGGTAGCAGGTTTGGCAGGCATCGTCAGCATTTCGAGAACGATGGCTTTGCGCAATGACGGGACGGTCTGGGTTCAAGGCTCAACCGCTCCCACTCAGGTCAGCGGCCTCAACAAGATCGTCTCGATCAGCGCGGGAGAGGGCCACGTCCTTGCGCTCAGGAATGATGGGACGGTCTGGTGTTGGGGCAGCAACGACTCGGGCCAGTGCGGGGACGGGACAAGCGGCAACCAAAGGCCCACACCTGTCCAGGTTGCAGGCTTGTCGGGTGTGATCGCAATCGCCGCGGGCGGTAGCCACAGCCTTGCTGTCAAGAGCGATGGCGCCGTTTGGGCTTGGGGCTCAAACTCCAACGGACAACTCGGCGACGGCACAACTTCGGGCGCCTTCCTTCCCCGCCAGGTACCTGGACTCACTGGCGTTGTCTCCGCCGCGGGAGGCTACGCACACAGCCTTGTCTTGGACTCCTCCGGCCGGGTTTGGGCTTGGGGCAGTAACTCGTCCGGGCAACTTGGCGACAATTCGACCGCTCAGCGTCTCTCGCCGGTTCAGACGAAGGGTTTGGCCCTGTCGGCCATCAAGAAGATTAGCGGGGATAACCAAGCCGTGCGCGGCTCAGTCGCGTTTCCCACGAATCTGAAAGTCCGGATTGAGAATGAGCTTGGTTCCGGCTACCCGGGAGTTGAGGTGACTTTCGCGGCTCCATCCTCCGGGGCGGGCGGGACATTCGCCGGCGGTGGCGCCATTTCAAAGGTGTTGACCGATTCGGCAGGCTACGCAACGGCTCCCTCCTTCACCTCGAATGGGGTGACCGGAATCTTCACAGTCACGGCGAGCGTCGGCGCGCTGACAACGAGTTTCACGCTCGTCAACGGCACGGGCGATGTCCTGTCAATCGTTCCGTCTTCGGTTTCGATCGACCAGTTCGGCGGCAAAGGCACTGTCTCTGTTGTGCCGCTGACTGATGGCGATTCATCGTGGACCGTCACTGGACAGCCACTCTGGCTCCAGACGTGGAAGTCCGGCAACACGCTCAATTGGCGGGCAACCCCCAATAATCGAACTTCGCCCAGAGTCGCGATCCTGACCATCGGAGGACCGCTGTTGACGCAGATTCTGACGCTCACGCAGGCGGCTTCGAATGGCGTGGGCGTACGGCGCTCCTCCGCAGGGTACGGCGCACTCGCCCGGATGGCGGACGGCACCGTCCGGAGGTGGGGGGACTACTCAATCCCTCTGCCGACAACTGTGCCCGGCATCCAGAATGCGGAGTCGGTGTCAGGAGAACTGATCCTGCTCGACGACGGAACCGTGTGGTTGCTTGGTGTTCCGAATAATGCTCCTACGCAGGTGTCGGGGCTGACCGATGTCGTTGCGATCTCCAGCGGAGGGTCCCAACGTCTCGCGCTGAGGAGTGACGGTACAGTCTGGGGCGTGCAGAGTCCACCGGTGCAGATTTCGGGTCTATCGGAAATCATCAGTATCGCTGCTGGAGCGCAGAGTTTGGCATTAAGGAGCGACGGAACGGTCTGGGCATGGCAGCCGGGCGTGCAGCCGACTGCGGTGCCGCTACCGGATCGGGCAGTCGCAGTCTCGGCGGGCTCAAGGAGTCTGGCTGTTTTGACGGATGGATCGGTCTACGTCTGGCAGAACTATGGCGCGCCAGTGCCGTCGCCCGTGGTGGGTCTCTCTGGTGTTGTTGATGCCGTGACGAATTACTCCTCCATCCTCGCTCTCAAGAGCGATGGGACAGTCCTTCAATCTGATAGCGTAAACACGCCTACAGCGATTTCCGGACTCACGGGAATTGTGGCTGTTGTCTCATCAGGCGGTGCTAGCCAGGCGTTGCGCAACGACGGCACCCTATGGTCGTGGGGAAGTAACGATTGGTACCAGTTGGGCGATGGCACAACAACCAGTCGGTCGTCGCCTGTCCAATCCGTCAATTTGGGCGCCTACTCCCTGAACGCATCAACGATCAACACGACCCACACCGCCGGCAGCCAGAGCCTCACACTCACCGCATTGCCAGCGGGTTCGCCGTGGATCGCCGCGCCGAACGCGAGTTGGCTGACGGTTACGCCTGCCAGTGGCGCCGGCAGTGCGCCAATCGTCGTGAACTGGACCGCCAATCAATCCCTCTCTTCCCGCACCACAACACTCTCTATTGGCGACGTCGTCCTGACAGTCACTCAGGCTGGTGCTCCCGTCGTCTATTACTTGTCAGCCGAGAACCTCTCCGTTTCTGCCGCGGCAGGCAGCCAATCCGTCACGCTGTCTGTCTCTCCCTCCTCGGCAACCTGGAGCGCAGTCAGCAGCGCGCCATGGCTGACCGTCAATCCGCAAAGCGGCACGGGTGGCGCGCAACTGACCGTGAGTTGGATGGCAAACCCCTCCTACTACCAGCGCACAGCCACCCTCGCTTTCGGTGACCGGGTGCTAACCGTGAAGCAGGCTGGCGTTTCATCGTCGTACTCGCTTTCAACGACCTCCATCAATGCGCCAGCCACAGCCGGTCAACAGAGTGTGATCCTGACTGTCAGCCCGTCCGATGCGCCATGGACAGCCTCAAGCAATGCGCCATGGTTGACCATCGACAAGACGAGCGGGGCGGGTACCAGCACGATCACGTTGAGTTGGACCGCCAACACCTTGTCAGCGAGCCGTGCTGGAACAATCTTCATCGACGGTTACACCGTGGTCGTGACTCAGGCCGCGGGCGCCCCGAACCTGAACAGCAAAGTGGGAGCGTTCCAGAACGGCTCCTGGATCCTGGACCAGAACGGCAACTTCGCGTGGGACGGCACGACAACAGACCGTCTGCGCTACTGGAGCCTCGGCCGCACCGGTGAGATTCCCGTTGTGGGCGACTGGAACGGCGACGGCAAAGACGAGATTGGCCTCTATGTCGATGGGACATGGCAACTCGACTACAACGGCAATGGAATCTGGGATCCCGGCGTCGACAAGCTGATCTTCTTCGGCGGCGCGGGCTACAAGCCCTACGCCGGAGACTGGAACGGGGACGGAAAGACAGACGTAGGTGCATACCTCAACGGCTCATGGATCCTCGATTGGAACGGTAACTACCAGTGGGACGGCACGGCCATTGACCGGCTGATCTACTGGAGTCTGGGCCGGACCGGCGAAGTTCCAATTCTGGGCGACTGGAACGGCGACGGCAAGACCAAGCTCGGCTTGTACGTCGGCGGCACGATCCAGATCGACTTCAACGGCAACGGCATCTGGGAGCCGGGCACGGACAAGCTGGTCTATTACGGCGGACCGGGCTACACGCCCTATGTCGGCGATTGGGACGGCAACGGCACGGACAACGTGGGCGCATACCAGAACGGCACATGGATCCTCGATTGGAACGGCAACTTCGCCTGGGATGGGGCCGGCGCCGACAAGCTGATCTACTGGAGCCTGGGCCGGGCCGGGGAGATTCCGCTTCTCGGCGACTGGAACGGCAACGGCCAGACCAAACTTGGCCTCTACGTCGACGGCACCATCCAGGTCGACTACGATGGCAACGCGCAGTGGAGCGCCTCGCTCGACAAACTCGCCTACTTCGGCGGACCGGGGCAGAAACCGGTTATCGGTAAGTGGTAGCGCGGAAATGGAGCCGCCGCGCTATCCCCAGTTGAGGGTTTCCCTCGAGCGGAAATCGAAGTAGTATCTCCTTTTTGGATCTGCAACACTTGATATTCAATCCTCTTGCCGTCCGGAGGAGATCACGAGCCGGTCACCGCTTTCAGCATTGGTTGCGGCTGCTTTGCCGTAGCGTGCGAGCCGACAGGAACCACAGGAAACTACCTCTCGAAGTCGTTCGCTTCACCTGCCATCTGATACTTCCTGTTGCATAGTCGTCGGCTACCGCAGGTCCTACAAGGCGTTGTCCGGCTGGCCCACCCGGGTGGCCCCACCAGACATCAAGAAACGCTCCCTTGAGCCTCAACCCGGCAGATGGAGTGCCTTGCGTTGCGTCGGGTTCGATCGAGGTGCCTACGCCCTAGTGAAATGGCCAGTTCCGCGTGAACGCGTTCCTAACCTTCTGGACAGTTGACCGCGAATCCGGCTGCAGCATAGACTCTGACCCATGACCCGCGCAAGATTCCTTACTTCTACTGTCGGGTTCCCTCTCCTGGCGCAACCTACGCCAACTAGTATGGTGTTCGTTGGTTTTCCACTTCACAGGTCCATGAATTTGCTTGGCAACAACGAAACCACAATGCTGGAGAAGCAGGAATCCGACGAGTACGTCTGCATGATTACTCGCAAGAACGGCAAGCACTATTGGTCAAGCCGGGATCGACAAGAACTGATAAAGAATATCTCAGGAGATTTCGTGATCTTCACGGCCCTAGACGGAAGGGGATATGTGAAGATCGCTCCGACCATGAAGGAATTGGCGCTCAACTACATGGAGCATCTTCATGACAAACTGTTCACGATCACATATTGGGGAAAGATTTCCGTCTATCGTGCCTGATCCATGAAGCAGATAGGCCGTAAGGGTATCCGCGATCCAATCCGCAATCCAACGCCCGAGCTTAACCCAGGTTCGTGCGGGAGCAGATGGCCAAGCCAAGCGTGGCGGCCGGCGGTTCCGGCACAAACCTACACTCCCGACCCGACTATGTTGTACTCACTATATGAGTAAGCGGCTGCAAGTGGTGCTTCCCGATCCCGAAATGTCCGAGATCCAGCGCATAGCCAAGCGCGAACGATTGACAGTGGGAGAGTGGGTCCGCCGAGCTCTGCGGGAGGCGCGCGCCAGCCGGCCGGTGATCGATCCCGAAACGAAGCTGAAGGCCGTTCGGCGAGGTGCACAGTACTCGTTCCCCACTGGCGACCTGAACCAGATGCTCAGCGAAATCGAGCGAGGGTATCAGGGTTGATCTTCGTCGATTCCAACATTCCGATGTACCTGATAGGAGCGGCTCATCCGCACAAGGCCGAGGCACAGGTGCTCCTGGAGCGCCTGATTGCATCAGGCCAGCGTCTGGTGACTGACGCTGAAGTCCTACAGGAGATTCTCCATCGTTACGCGGCGATCGAAAAGCGCGAAGCTATTGGGCCAGCGCTTCAGGTTACTCTCGATATCGTCGATGAAGTGTTCCCCATCGTAAGCGTCAAACCAACCCCATCTTCCCCGGAGCACGGCGGGGTGATTGATTGGAGAGATGGACGAGCAACCGAAAGCGTTGGCGGTGAGGCGCCGCAGGAGTTGGGCGGAGGCCGCGGAGTTGGTAGCCGACTACGAGGCGAGCGGCCTGAATCAGCGGCAGTTTTGCGAGAGCCGCCGCCTGTGTCTGTCGACACTATCACGGTATCTGAAACGGTCACGGGAATTGGGTGGTGGGGCCGAAGGAGCCAGATGGGTGGCGGTGGAAGTATCGCGTGAAAGCGGAGCGACCGGGACAAGGGGCAGCGGCCTGGCGGTGGTCGTGGGACGGGGCCGGAAGATCGAAGTGGGGCGTGGCTTCGACGCGCCGACGCTGGTTGAGTTGATGAAGGTGCTGGAGCGGGTCTGAGTGTTGAGTTGGGGGCCGGCGACGAAGATCTACCTGGCGGCGGGGGCGACCGACATGCGCAAGGGCTTCGACGGCTTGTTCGGTCTGGCGCGGGACCGGCTGGAGTTGGAGCCGCTGAGCGGGCACGTGTTCGTATTCGCCAACGCGCAGCGGAACCGGTTGAAGCTTTTGTTTTGGGACGGCAGCGGGCTCTGGGTTTGCGCGAAGCGTTTGGAGCGTGGCCGGTTTTGGTGGCCGAAGGCCGGAGACGAGCCGAAGGTGGTGCTGAGCGCGGAGGAGTTGGCGATGCTGATTGGCGGGATCGACCTGGACTCGAGCGCGCGGCGGGCGTGGTACCGGCGGACGGCAGAGAACGGCGCAAATATTGTCGAGAAAAGACGAGCTGTATAGAACATAATGGACTATAATTGTATTCAGACGCCGTGAGCAGCCCGCAGCCGATTCCAGAAAAGATCGACCGAATGGACGCGCCCGCGTTGAAGCGCGAGCTCCATTGGGCGCTGCTGAAGATTCAGGTTCTGGAGCAGCGGCTGCGGCTGGAGCGGATCAGGAAGTACGGCCCGGCGGCCGACAAACTGAGCGATGCTCAACTGCAATTGCTCACCGAGGAGCCGGGAGTGAGCCGCGAGGAAGTCGAGGCCGAGAGCCGGCGCGAGCCGGTTGCCGAACCGCGTGAGCGGCGCCAACGGCGTCCGCATCCCGGCCGTCAGACGCTGCCGCCGGAGTTGCCGCGCGT
>JACADU010000134.1 GCA_013388415.1 Bryobacteraceae bacterium | reverse complement strand
CTCGTAGGCTTCGACGAGACGGCGGAACGTGTCGGCCGAGGAGCCCTCGCCGGCGTCGGGGTGATACCGGCGGACGAGGGTTCGAAAAGCGCTGCGAATCGAGCGCTCGTCGGCGTCGTGTGGAACTCCGAGGACGGCGTAGTGAGTCATCGCACGCCAGCCATCACAATTTTACCCGAGGGCGGGTCTGACCGGCGCGGCTCAGCGGTTTGTGAGGTCCCTGATCCAGATATCCTTGAACACCATGTGGCCGTTTCCTCCGGAGTGGAGCTGAAGCGCGACGGTGCCTTCGAGGAATTTGGCGAGGGGGTCGGTGAAGTCGATCATCTCGACGCCGTTGAGACGGGTGCGGTAGCGGTTTCCCTCGATGGAGACGAGCATGTCGTTCCAGTCGTCCTGCCGGACGACGGTTTCCTTGTCTGGGGAAGGCCAAACGATCCAGGCGCGGCCAAAGCCGTAGATTCCGCCGGTGTGCCGGTTGATGGCGCAGTCGATTTCGGCCTGCGCGCCCTGGCTGACGTCGGCGGTGCCGGGTTTGAATCTGGTGTGGAAATAGACTCCGGAGTTGCCGTTTCCGACGCATTTGAAGCGCAGGCTGAGCTGGAAGTCCTTGTAAGATTTGACGGTCTCCAGGTAGCCGTACCCCTTGGTGAGGGTGCGGCCTTCAATGGCTCCATCGGCCACTTTCCACTCCTCCGCGCCAACGGCGTTCCAGCCAGAGAGGTCTTTGCCGTTGAACAATTGGATCCAGTCCTCGCCAGGCGGCTTCGGGCCGCCCGCCCGCTGGGCGAAACTGAGAAGCGGCGTTAACGCCAGGAGGCAAAAGAGCATACCGAATCGCATGTGATTCAGCATAGCGCGAACAGCGCTTTTCTATTCGCGCTCGCCGAGGGCTTCGGCAATGGCCCTGGCGATGGAGCGGGCGCCGGCTTCCACGCTTTGCCGGCTCGGTCCCTCCACCATGACGCGCGCCAGCAGCTCGGTCCCGGAGAAACGGACGAACACGCGGCCTTCGGAGCCGAATTGGCTTTCGACTTCGCGGATGGTCCGCTGCACCTCAGGAAGCTGCTCGAGCGGCTTTTTTTCGCGGAACCGCACGTTGACGAGGATCTGGGGATAGACCGTCATGGGGGCAGCGAGGTCGTCGAGGGTGCAGTTCTGGATGGCGGCGATTTCGAGAATCCGCAGGGCGGTGAGCATGCCGTCGCCGGTGGTGGAGTAGTCGCGGAAAATGACGTGCCCGGATTGTTCTCCGCCAAGAGGGAGCGACTCGGCGATCATGCGCTCGAGAACATAGCGGTCGCCGACGGCGGTCCGGATGAGCCCGATGCCGGCGGCTTCGAGGGCGAGCTGGAGCCCGAGATTCGACATTTGGGTGGCCACGACCTTTTGGGGGCGGGTGTGGAGGGCGTAGATGAGGAGGGAGTGGTCGCCGTCGATGATTCTGCCTGAAGGAGCGATCATCATGCAGCGGTCGGCGTCGCCGTCGAAGGTGACGCCGGCCCAGGCCTTTTCAGCAAGCACGCGGGCCTTCAAGGGGTCCAGATGGAGCGCGCCGCAATGGAGGTTGATGTTGCGGCCGTCGGGCGAGCAGGAAGTTGCGATGACATCGGCGCCGAGGCGCGAGAAGAGCTCGGGGCCGAGGCGGCTGGCGGCGCCGTTGGCGCAATCGATCACGATGCGGCGCCCGGCGAGCGAGGCTTTGAAGGTGGAGGCCAGGGAGTCGAGGTACAGGCGGTCGAGTGAAGGATCCTCGACGAGGGGGGCGCGGGGGACATCGGCGGGATCCTCGAGCAGAGCGAAGATGCGGCGCTCGAGCTCGATTTCGGTGGAATCGGGCAATTTGAACCCCGAGTGGTCGAACGCCTTGAGCCCGTTGTCCTGATACGGGTTGTGGGATGCGGAGATCATGACCCCGGCGACGAAATCGAGCGTGCGGGTCAAGTGGGCGACGCCGGGCGTTGTGGTGAGGCCGGCGAACACGGGCGTCACGGCCCGCGCTTGCAGGCCGCCGGCGACGGTTTCGGCCAGCCAGGGTCCGGATTCTCGGGTGTCGAGGCCGATCACCACTCTAGGCGAGCCAACGTTGTGCGCGCGCGCCGTTTCCGCGGCCCACTCGCCGAGCGCAAGCCCGAAACAGCGGACGGTTCGCTCGTCGAGCGGCGCTTGCCCCGCGACGCCACGAATGCCGTCGGTGCCGAACAGATGCCGTGCCATAAAGCACGATTCTACTTGTTCGCCGCGGGGGAAGTCAGCTTGACGCGCACTCTGACCAGTGCGGGCCCGGTGAAGATGACGCGCTGATCGCCGGCGTAGGCGCTGACGGCGTATCCTCTCTCGGGCTGAGGGACGGAGAGGTCCACCGGGTCGGCTTCCACGCGCTCAATTCTCATAACGCTGGAGCGCGGGCCGAAGATCTCCAGCGTGGGGGGCTCGACGACAAAACCCTCGACGGCCTGGCCCGCGGGAACGTTTTCGAACCGGACATGGACGGGCGCCTGGCGCGTGATCCGCTGCTCAAAGCTGAGCCGCACTTGGGCGGGAAGCGCGCGTTCGAGGATGACGGAGGGCGGAAGCTCTACGTTGTCGCGGTGAATGCTGAACGTGCGCTGCCCGGCGGTGGTGATATCGCCGAGGTTGATGATGACCGGGATTTCCGCGCCCGACAGCCTGGACAGTCTCGCCGATGGGCCCCGCAGAACGAGGTGCGCCTCCTCGACCATCTCGGAGCTGATTTCAAGGTGCTTGGGGATATTGCGGTATTGAATGGGGACGGTGATGGCGGTGGTCAGCTCGTGCGCGCCGCTGAAGATCAGCCACAGCAGGAATGCCGCGCAGAGGGAAAGCAGCTTGAGCGGCCAGTTGCGCAGGAACAGCCGCTTCATCGCCGGGCGACCTCTTGCGCGCTTCTCAGGGCTGAAGCGGGACGTTGGGCGGCGGCTACGCCTCCCAGCCGCTGAGCGAGCCGGTCGAGGCTGATGTCCATCTCCAACTCGCCGCGCGAGGCGATGGAAACCGTCCCACGCTCCTCGCTGACGACCACCGCCAGACAGTCGGCCTCTTCGGTGACGCCGATGGCCGCGCGATGGCGGGTGCCGAGTTTGCGGCTCAGTTCAGGGTTCATGGTCAACGGCAGGAAGCACGCCGCCGCCGCCAGACGGCCGCCCTGCACGATCACCGCGCCGTCGTGCAGCGCGCCGCCGGGCTGAAAGACGGCCAGCAGCAGGTCGCGCGTGACGCGGGCGTCCACCGGGACGCCGCTTTCCACGAAAGTTCTCAGGCCGATCTCGCGCTCGATCACGATCAGCGCGCCAATCTGATGGCTGGCCAGATGGCTGACGGCCAGCAGGATCTCGTCGGCCACTTCCCGGGATTCCAGCCGCGATCCGAAGCTGAACCAGCGCCGTTCGCCGATGCGGGCGAACAGCCGCCGGATGTCGCTCTGGAACATGACGATCAACGCAAAGGCCGTATAGGGCGCCGCGGTTTCCAGAACGGAGCGCAACACCGTCAAGCCGAGGAAGACGGCCATGGCATAGACCAGCAGCACGACGCCGAAGCCCGCGAGGATATTGGCTGCGCGGCGCCCGCGGACGAGCACGATCGCCTGGTAGATCAGAATGGCCGTCAGCAGGATGTCCAGACACGCGTTGAAGGTCAGTCGGGAGACCGCCTCGGCCAGGATCTCGAACATCTGCCTCACGTGCCCAGTTTAGCCGACCCGGGCCGGGGCCAGCCTACACGCCGGCCTTGCCGGCGCTTTCCAGGCTGCCTCCAGCGCCTCGCACGCGCGGCGCGCCGTCAAATGAACTTGTACGTGCCCGGCTTCGGGAACGGCGGAACCTCGTTCGTCCCCTTGTAGTCGTAAGGCGGCTTCGGCGTCAGATCCTGCTTCGAGTTCATGATCATGTCCCAGGTGATCTTGATCCCCGAATAGGCCGACTCGCGGCCCATGATGCAGGTCAGGGTCGATTCGGCCACGGCCTGAGTCTCGTTGACATACGGCCCGTCGCCGCGGAGGGACTTATAGAGCTTG
>JACADU010000244.1 GCA_013388415.1 Bryobacteraceae bacterium | reverse complement strand
GAAGACTCGCTGGTGAAGATTTTCCCGGATTCGACGCCGGCGGCGCGCAGCGGCTTGGAAGTTCTGCTGCCGCGCAACGGGCATGGGAGCCTGCAAGCGGCCGTGCGTTCCGCCGGAGGGCTCGAGGGGTTGACGCTGGAACTCGTATCGCGCACCGGCGGGGTTCCGCAGGTCGCCGCCGAATTGCGCCGGGTGGGGTTCGTACCGGTGAAGAACAAGCCTCCGAAGACGGAGGATGGCGAGTTGGCGCGCGTGGCGCCGGGGGAGTTTCCCGACCCACTGCACCCGGCGGCGCCCTTCGACCTCGCGGCAGGAAGGAGCCAGCCCTTTTGGATCACGCTGCACGCTCCACCGGCGGCGAAGCCTGGGGCGTATCGATTCCGGCTCGTGTTGCGGCAGGGGCCAAAGCAACTTGGGAGGCTGGACTTCCGGGCGGTTGTGACGCGGGCTGAAGTGCCGGCGAAGCAGGCATTGAAGGTGACCAACTGGTTCACGTGGGGCGATGAGCGGCTTCAGCGCCACTACCCGGCGCTGGCTGCCAACCCCGAGAAGAAGTGGGAACTGCTCGAAAACATCGGGCGGGTCATGGCTGAGCACCGGCAGAACGTGATTCTCACGCCGGTTCTTTCGCTGTCGGACGCGCGGCTGGAGAATGGCGGAATCGTCTACGATTTCACGAGGCTGGACCGCTTTGTCGAGACTTTCGACCGGGCGGGCATGGCGGGGACGATCGAGGGCGGGCATCTGCTGGGGCGCGTCTCGGGCTATCAGACTCCGCTGGCGATTCCGTGCGATTTCATCGAGGACGGGAAGGTGGTGCGGCGCAAACTGCCGCCGGAGGATGAGCGGGTGGAGCGGCATCTGCGGCGGTTTCTGACTTCGCTCCGGGAGCATTTGCGCAGCCGGGGGTGGCTGGAGCGGTACGTGCAGCATATCCACGACGAGCCGCACGGAGATGAGATCCCGCACTATGTGCGGTTCGCCAAGGTGATTCGGGAATCTCTGCCCGGGGTGCCGACGGTGGACGCGATCAGCCTGAGGGAGGGGGTCGATTTTCTCAAGGGGACGCTGGACATCTGGACTCCGGTTCTGGCCAGTTTCGACGATCAGACGGGCGTTCTCGCACAACATGCGGCGGGCGGGGGGCAGGTGTGGTTCTACACGTGCATTTTTCCACAGGGACCGTATCTGAACCGGTTCATCGACTACCCGCTGTTGAAGACGCGGCTGCTGCACTGGCTCAACTACCGGCACAACCTTTCGGGGTTCCTGCATTGGGGAGGAAATTACTGGAGCGACGTGCCGTTCAAGAATGTGGAGCCGATCATCAACGACGGGCGGACACTGCTGCCGGCGGGGGACAACGCGATTGTCTACCCGGACCCGGAACGGCTGACGGTGCTGAGCTCGATCCGTCTGGAGGCGATGAGGGAGGGCATCGAGGACTACGAACTGCTGAAGGCGCTGGCGGCGAGGAACCCCGCGGCTGCCGATGCGATGGCGCGGGAGGCGATTCCGAATTTCACGGATTACGTCCGCGATGTAGCGGCGTTCCGGCGGCTTCACCGGCGTCTGCTCGAATCCTTCCGGTAGGGGGGCGGATCCTTGACTTGCGCGGATGACACTGTGCAAGCCGATTGATTACAATAAGGAAGTCTCATCCCTGCGCCGGTCCGCAGCCGCGCGACTGGAACCAAGGAAGTAAACAGATGCCCAATCCCAAACGACGCCATAGCAATCGTCGCACGGCCCAGCGCCGCGCCCATGACTCGCTGAAGCGAGCCGGACTGGCCGAGTGCCCGAAGTGCCACGAAATGAAGCTTCCGCACCGCGCCTGCCCACACTGCGGTTATTACAAGGGCCGCGAAGTCATCGAAGTCGCCGCCGAATAAGCCCCGCTCAGACTGGCTTTCATGGTCACCATCGCAGTCGACGCAATGGGGGGTGATCACGCGCCGGCGCCGGAGGTGCACGGCGCGGTCCGCGCCGCCCGCAGCCAGGACGTCAACCTGATACTGGTCGGGAAAGAGGACGTTCTGAAGTCCGAGCTGTCCAAGTACGATGGCTGGCGCAACCTGCCCATCCGGATTGTCCACGCGAGCGAAGTGGTGACCATGGAGGACAACCCCGCCAAGGCGCTGCGGACCAAGCGGGATTCGAGCATTCGGATCGCGGCGCGGCTGGTCAGGGACGGCGAGGCGGATGGGCTTGTCTCGGCGGGGAATACCGGCGCGGTGATGGCAGTGGCGAAGACCGTGATGGGGATGATTCCGGGGGTGGACCGCCCGGCGCTGGCCAACGCATTTCCGACGCTGAAGGGGAAGCCGGCGGTGATGGTGGATGTCGGGGCGAATGTGGATTGCACGCCGCAGATGCTGGCGCAGTTCGCGGTGATGGGGGAGATTTACTCGAGGATGGTTTTCCACACAGAGTCGCCGCGCGTCGGGCTGCTTTCGATCGGGGAGGAAGAACACAAGGGGAACGATCTGACGCGCAGCGCGACGCAGATCCTGCGCAGACTCCCGTTGAACTTCCTGGGCAACGTCGAGGGGCGGGATCTGTACACGGGTCATGCGGACGTGATTGTCTGCGACGGGTTCATCGGCAACGTAGCTCTGAAGGTGAGCGAGGGGCTGGTGGAGGTGATCAAGTTCATGTTGAAGGAATCGCTGCAATCGACGCTGACGGCGAAGCTTGGCTACGTTCTGTCGCGGCGTGCGTTCAGCGATTTCCGCAAGCGCATGGACTATTCGGAATATGGCGGGGCGCCGCTGCTGGGGTTGAAGGGCGTCGTCATCATTTGCCACGGGCGTTCGAACGACAACGCCATCCGCAACGCCATCCGGGTGGCGA
Source organism: Bryobacteraceae bacterium (assembly GCA_013388415.1). GTDB lineage: Bacteria > Acidobacteriota > Terriglobia > Bryobacterales > Bryobacteraceae > JACADU01. The sequence goes on along the minus strand of JACADU010000244.1, from coordinate 4,115 downwards.
CAGAATCGGCGACGGAGCACGTCAATGACCGTATTGAAAGCGAAATTCACCGCTACCGGGAGTTGCACAAGCTGGAGACGCCGGCTTAGCCCCGCCGCCCTGCTCCTTTTACTTGGGGCGGCACAGGCTGCGGGTCAGGCGAAGCCGCCGGCGCAATGGACGCTCACGCCGGAGGCGGCGAAAGCAGCCCCGGGGTCGGTGGTAGGGGCGAAGCTGAGCCTGAAGCTGGACGGCGAGTGGCATATGTACTCGCTGACGACACCGCCGCCGGGTCCGACGGGGGGTCCGGCGGCGACGACAATCCAAGCGCCGCCGGAGCACCCGGTAGTGGAGCGGATCGAGGTGTTCTTTCCGGCCCCCGAGCGGAAGTTCGACCCAAACTTCAATCTGGACACTGAGACCTACGCGAAGGCGGTTGAGTTTTACTTGAAGATTCACCTGAGGCAGAGTGCGCCAGCAGGGGTTCAGCCGATCGAGGTCAGGACGCGATATCAACTCTGCACGGACCGGGAGTGCCTGCCACCGAAGCGGGTGACGGTGGCGTCGAAGATCGAGATTGCGCCGGGGACGACGACGCCGGCGCCGGTGGTTCCCGCGGGCTATCAGAGCATGCAGGGAACCGAGGTCAAACCGGCTGCGAAGGCTCCGCAGGGACAGGCGCCGCAGGGGCTGGGCGCGTTTTTGATGGTCGCGTTCGGTTTCGGGCTGGCGTCCATCTTCACGCCCTGCGTTTTCCCGATGATTCCGATCACGATGTCGTATTTCATGAGTCAGGAGAGCGGCAGCCGTGGTCAGGCGCTCGCGCAGGCATTGGTGTTCTGCCTGGGCATCGTGGTGCTTTTCACGGCGATCGGGTTTGGGCTCAGCGCGGCGCTGGGTCCGTTCGCCGTCGTACAGCTTGGTTCGAATCCATATGTGAATGCAGGAATTTGCGTTATTTTCTTCGTGTTTGCCTTGAGCCTTCTAGGGGCGTTTGAAATCACTCTGCCGTCGGGCTTGCTGACGCGGCTGAACGCCGCTTCGGGAAGGGGTGGCTACATCGGCACGCTGCTGATGGGTTTGACGTTCTGCCTTGCGTCGTTTGCGTGCGTCGGTCCGTTCATGGGGACTCTGCTGGCGGCGTCGGTGGGTGGGGACAAGCTCCAGCCGGTTTTGGGGATGCTGGCGTTTTCGACAGCGCTGGCGAGCCCGTTCTTTCTGCTGGCGCTTTTCCCGAGCATGCTGAAGAAGCTGCCGCGCAGCGGGGGGTGGATGTCAAGGGTGAAGGTGGTGCTCGGGTTCCTGGTGCTGGCGACGATGCTCAAGTACCTGAGCACGGTGGATCAGGTGATGCACTGGAACCTGTTGACGCGGGAGCGTTTTCTGGCCCTTTGGGTGGTGATGTTCGCGCTGCCCGGACTGTATCTGCTGGGCTTTCTGCGGCTGGAGGGGATCAAGAAGGACGAGGAGTTGGGAACGGGACGGCTGATGCTGGCGATTGTCTTCCTGGGATTTGCGATTGGATTGATTCCGGGGATGTTCGGCGCCCGGCTTGGAGAGATCGAGGCGTTTGTTCCCGCGCCGGCGGAAGGCGCGGCGGCTTTGATGGGCGGGGGCACGGCGAAGTCCGCGAAGTGGATCAAGAACGACTTCGACGGGGCGCTGAAGCAGGCCAAAGCGGAGAACAAGCGCCTTTTCGTTTCTTTCACGGGGTATGCCTGCACGAACTGCAAGTGGATGAAGGCCAATCTGTTCACGAGGCCGGAGGTGGCGGCGGCGCTGGACAATTTCATCCTGGTTGAGCTGTACACCGACGGCACGGACGCGGCGAGCGAGGCCAATCAGAAGCGGCAGGAGAGCCTGTTCCAGACGGTGGCGATCCCCTATTATGCGATCTTCGACGCGGAGGAGAAGGTGGTGGCCACTTTGGGCGGCCTCACCAAGGACGAGAAGGAGTTTCTGGGTTTCCTTCAGTCCGGGTCGTAGGTTCAAAGAGGCGGATTCAGTCGCCCTGGACAGCCCAGCGGGCGGCCACCAAATCGGCGACGATCTCCTCGGTTTCTTTGTCAGACGCGGCTCTCCATTCCTTGAGGCGGCGGTCCTTGAGGAGCTGGAGGGCCTCGACGCCTCGGCGGGCTTCGAGGACGACTTGGCGCTGGGCGGCGACGCGGCGGGCGGCCTCGCGCTCGCTGGCGTCGAGCCGGGCGCTTTCGCGGACGCACCACTGGCGGAAATTGTCGGCCGCCTGCATGCCCTCAGCGCTGGGCGACGGGAGGCCGCGGACAGCCTGAAGGACGAGTTCCTCTTCGCGGAGCAGCGCGAGGCGCCTGAGGCGGAGCGACTCCTGCTCCGCCTGGTATTGACCGAGCCGAACGACCTCGGCTTCAAACTGCCTCTGCCTCCACAGGCGAAGCTTCTCGAGTGGAAAACTGAACTTTTTCACGATTGTGGTTCCCTTCATGCAGGCAGGAGGTGAACGAGCCGCCTGACGGTTTCGTCGAGCGAATTGGACTCGTCTGGACGCTGCCGGAGGAAGCTCTTGATGGCTTCCTCGATTTGAAGCGCCTGATCCAGTTTGGGATTGCCGCCGGCGGTGTAGGCGCCGATGCGGAGGAGGTCCTCGGAGGACTGAAGGATGGCGAGTGTTTCTCTCATGCGGCGGGCGGCTTCGGCGTGCTCGGGCGAGTTGAGGCGGGAAGCGAGCCGGGAGACCGATTGGAGGACGTCGATGGCGGGGTAGTGGCCGATCTGGCCGAGGTTTCGGGACAGGACGATGTGGCCGTCGAGGATGCCGCGGACGGCGTCGGCGATGGGTTCGTTGAGGTCGTCGCCTTCGACGAGCACGGTGAAGAACGCCGTGATCGACGCCTGGCGGAAGGAGCCGGCGCGCTCGAAGATGCGGGGCAGCATCTGGAAGACGCTGGGCGTATAGCCTTTCTGGCTGGGCGGCTCTCCGGCGGCCAGGCCGATTTCGCGCTGGGCCATGGCCAGGCGGGTGACGGAATCGGCCACCAGGAGGACGTTTTTGCCCTGGTCGCGGAAGAACTCGGCGACGGCGAGAGCCACGAAGCAGGCTCTGACGCGGAGGGGGGAGGGGCGGTCTGAGGTAGCGACGACCATGACGGTCTTTTTCATTCCCTCGTGGCCGAGCTCGTGCTCGATGAAGTCGCGGACCTCGCGGTTGCGCTCGCCGATCAGGGCGACGACGCCGACATCGGCGTCATGGTTTTTGACCATGCTGCCGAGCAGGGTGCTTTTGCCGACGCCGGAGCCGCCGAAGATGCCGATTCTCTGGCCGCGGCCACAGGTGAGCAAGGCGTCGATGGCCCTGATACCGGTGCAAAGCGGCGCGCGGATCGGGGTCCGTTCAAGGGGGCCCGGAGGGGCGGCGAACAGGTCGTAGTAGGCTTCCGGCTCGATTGGGGGACCGCCGTCGACCGGCTGGCCGAAGCCGTCGATGACGCGGCCGAGCAATGCGGCGCCGACGGCGAGGCGGGAGTCGCGCCGGCGGGCGACGATGACGTCGCCGTCTTCGAGGCCGGAGGTTTCTTCGAGAGGCATCGAGAGGACGCGGCCGTCGCGGAAGCCGACGACCTGGGTACGGACGCGGCCGGAGCGCCGGGTCACGATTTCGCAGAAGTCGCCGAGAGCGACAGCGGGGCCGGTGGACTCGACCAGCAGGCCGGCGACACGGTTCACGCGGCCCTGGAGACGGACGGGTTCCAACTGGTCCAGGGTTTGGAGCAGCCGGGCGGCGTTCATCGGCGCGGGCCTCCTCCGGAGACGGCCTGGAGCAGGCCGGTTGAGATCTCCTCGAACTGAGTTTCAAGCGAGGCGTCGACTTCGCCCCGGGTCGTCTCGACAATCAGCCCGCCGGGCTCGAGGGAAGCGTCCGGGACAACCTGAACGCCTTCGGGGACGCCGATTTGAGACAGGCCGGCCGCGAGCGGCTGGGCGAGTGCGGGATGAGTGCGGACGATCCTCATTTCTCTGGCGGCGACGGCCTCCATGGCGGCCTTGACGAGGCCGATGGCGACGTGAGGGTCGATGCGGACCTCGCGCCGGAGGATCTTCCGGGCGATGGCCAAAGCGATGCGGACGACGTCGCGCTCGGCCTCGGCGCGGAGCCGGGCCTG
>JACADU010000164.1 GCA_013388415.1 Bryobacteraceae bacterium | reverse complement strand
ATTCGAAGCCGGGCAAGCCTCAGGAGGAGCGCAACGCGGAAACCGCCGCCGCGCCCGCCGCGGCGGACGAGAAAGTCCTGCTCGACCTCTGGCACTACAAGGACGGCTTTGTGCAGCCGATGCAGAAGGTGCAGGCGAACGCCGAGCGGAACCGCAGTTATGCCGGCGTCTTCCACATCTCCGAGAAACGCTACGTGCCCGTGGCAACGCCCGAGATGGCGCAGGCCTCGTTTTCCGACGACGCACTGAAGGCAGTCGGCACAGATGACCGCGCCTACCGCAGCCGCGTCGACTACGACGGGCGGTACAACGACGTCTATCTGGTCGACACCACGACGGGCAGGAAATCGCAATTGATCCGCGCCCTGCGCGGCGGCGGATTTGCTGGAGCGGGAGTGCAGATTTCTCCCGATGGCCAGTGGGCGATGTACTTCAACGACAAACACTGGCATCTGATTTCGATCGCCGACGGAACCTCCCGCAACATGACCGCCAGGCTCAACGTGGCGTTCCACGACGAAGACGACGACCACCCCGAGCCGCCGGGCTCATACCGCTCCGCCGGTTGGGCGCGCGATTCCAAGAGTTTTCTGGTCTACGACAAGTTCGATGTCTGGCAGATCTTCGTTGACGGCAGCGATGCGAAGAACCTGACCGCCGGTCTTGGAAGAAAGGAAAACATAGAACTGCGCGTGCAGATCATCGAGCCGGTGGAGCCGGAGGATGAGCGCGGAATCGACACGGCCAAACCGCTCACGCTCACCGCCGAGCACCAGACGACACGCGAGACCGGCTTCTACCGCGTCGACCCGGGCTCGAACGCTCCTCCAAAGCGGCTGCTTTGGGGCCCGAAGCGGTTCCGCTACGCGGGCAGAGCGAAAGAGGCCGATGTCCTGCTCATCACCGCTTCCCGCTTCGACGAATTCCCGGACCTGTACTCCACGGACTCTTCTTTCAGCTCCCCCAGGAAGGTCAGCGCCGGCGGCGACCAGTTGAAGCAGTTCCAGTGGGGCACGAGCGAACTGATTTCATACCGCAACGCCGACGGCAAGCTCCTCCAGGCGGGACTCTACAAACCGGCGGGCTTCGACCCCGGGAAGAAGTACCCGATGCTGGTCTACTACTACGAGATCATGTCCAACGGCGTGCATAACTTTGTCGAGCCGCGCCCCGGGCACAACCCGAACTTCAGCCTTTACACTTCGAACGGCTACGTCGTGCTGAACCCCGACATTGTTTACGAAATCGGCCATCCGGGACAAAGCGCGCTGAAGTGCGTGACCGCCGCCGTCGATGCGGTGGTCGCGATGGGTTTCATCGACGAGAAGCGCATCGGGCTCGCCGGGCACAGTTGGGGCGGCTATCAGACCGCCTATATCGTCACGCAGACGACGCGCTTCGCCGCGGCGGAGGCAGGCGCGCCGGTGGGCAATATGACCTCGGCCTACTCCGGAATCCGTTGGGGCTCCGGGATGCCGAGGCAGTTTCAGTACGAAAGAAACCAGAGCCGCATCGGCAAGACGCTCTACGAGGCGCCGCACCTCTACATCGAGAATTCGCCCATCTTTCACATCCAGCGCGTGACCACGCCCATGCTCATCCTCCACGACGACCAGGACGACGCTGTGCCGTGGTATCAGGGCATCGAGCTGTTTCTTGCGCTTCGGCGGAACGGCAAGGAAGCCTACCTGCTGAACTACAATGGCGAGCTGCACGGTTTGCGCCGGCGCCACAACCAAAAGGACTTCACCTGGCGCATGCTACAGTTCTTCGACCATCACCTGAAAGGCGCGCCGGCGCCAGACTGGATGCGGCAAGGCATCCCTTACATCGAGCGCGAAGAGGAAAAAGAACGCTTCAAACAGGCGACCGACGGCCGGTAGCGGGTTAACATTGACAGAATGAGGGTGCCCCGCCTGACCTGGGTTCAATGGCTGATCTGCGCCATCGCCGCCATCGGCTTCGCTTTCGACATTTATGAGCTGCTGATGCTGCCGCTTGTCGTGCGGCCGGCGTTGATGGAGCTGGCGGGGCTCAAGCAGGGGATGGCGGAGTTCAACCACTGGACGGGCCTGTTGTTCTGGATCCCGGCCATAGCCGGCGGGCTCTTTGGGCTCCTGGGCGGATACCTGACGGACCGCTTCGGCCGGAGGCGCGTGCTGGTGTGGAGCATCCTGCTCTACGCATTCTCGGCGGCGGCCGCGGGATTCTCGACCAGCGTCGAAATGCTGCTGCTGCTGCGCACGACCACATTCATCGGCGTCTGTGTGGAGTTCGTCGCCGCCGTGGCGTGGCTTGCCGAATTGTTCCCGGAGCCGAAACAGCGCGAGGCCGTTCTGGGCTACACGCAGGCGTTCTCTTCGATCGGAGGACTGCTGGTGACGGGCGCCTATGCGCTCGCCGTGGCATGGGCTCCCTCGTTGCCGGCCATCCACGGCGCGCACGAGCCATGGCGCTACACGCTGATCTCGGGCGTGATTCCCGCGCTGCCGCTGATTCTCATCCGCCCGTTCCTTCCCGAGTCGCCCGTTTGGGCGCGCAAGCGCGCCGAGGGCACATTGAAGCGGCCGAGCCTCGCTCTGCTGTTCGCTCCCGAGTTCCGGCGGACCACGTTGGTGACAACCGCTCTGTTCGCCTGCGGATACGGGATCGCCTTCGGGGCCATCCAGAGCACGCCGCGCATTGTGCCGGGCATGGAGGAGGTGCGGACGCTCGCGCGGCCTTTGCAGGAGAAGGCCGTGACCGATACGCAGTTCTACCAGGAGTTCGGCGGGCTCGCGGGGCGCTTCCTGCTGGCCTTCCTCGCCGTGCGGATCGTCACTCGCCGCGGGCTCTTGCGCTTTTTCCAGATTCCTGCGCTGATCGCGATTCCTGCCACGTTCTTCTATGCGCCGGCCGCGGGCCTCGGCACGATCCAAGCCGGGATCTTTCTCGTTGGAGTTCTCACCGTGGCGCAATTCAGCTTTTGGGGCAACTACCTGCCCCGCGTCTACCCGACGCATCTTCGCGGCACCGGCGAGAGCTTCGCCGCAAACATTGGCGGCCGTATGCTCGGCACATCGGCCGCATACATCACGGCGACTCTGGCGACCTCCGCGCCCGGCGCGTCCCCGGCGGCCAAGCTGGCATGGGCCTCGGGGCTGGTCGGATCGGTCCTCGCCGTCGCCGCCGTTGTCCTCAGCCGCTGGCTTGTCGAGCCTCCCGCGGAGCTCCCGGATTAATCCGCCGTGGGATTCACGGTAAGCTAGCGGAGTAGAGCACAACAACGATGACCATGCAGGAAGTACTCGTCAAGCTGAGGCCGATCTGCCTGGGGCTGGCGAGTACGGACGAGACGGTCACCTTCGGAAACCCCACCTTCAGAGTGCGGCAGCGCATGTTCGCCGTCCTTGAAATCTATCAGGGCCAGCTCTGCCTGGTCGTCAAGGTCGGCAAGGAGTCGCTTGGGGTCTTCCTGAACGATCCGCGATTCTTTCGCGCGCCATACCTCGGCCAGCACGGGTGGGTATCGCTCCGCCTGGGGCAGGGGAAGGTCGACTGGACCGAGATCACGGAGCTCGTGAAGGGAAGCTACGGCCTCGTCGTTGAAACGATGAACCGGAAATCGCGCGGAGCGAGGAAGTAGCCGTTACTCGGCCAAGGCGCCCACCGGCACGAAATAGACCTTGCCGGCCGATGTGTCGAGCACCTGCGCCGGAGCCTCTCCAGGCACGCCGTTCTCAAGCAGGAACAGGCCATCGGCGCCGAGCCGGTGCATCCGCGTGGGCGTGAAATCGAGTTCGAGGACATGCTTCACCTGGCTCGAGTCCAGGTCGAGCGCCAGCACGTTCCGCGACCCGGCGCTGGCCACCCACAGGAACTTGCCGTCGCGCGAGAGCGCGACGCCCACCGGATCGTTCACGCCGTGAGCCGCCGCGGCTGCCGGTTGGATTTGCGGCATCTGATCCCAGTTGCGCAGACGGAAGACTTCATTGCTGCCGCGATCCGCCACCCAAAGCGTGTTGCCCGCCAGCATCATGGAGCCGGCCTTTCGCAGCGGCATCAGCATTCGCGGCAGGTCCCCGGGCTTGAGAAGATACAGCGTTCCTGAATCCTCGCCCTGCGTTGCGGCGAAGGCGAACCGGCCATCGGGGTCGACGGCGACCGATTCCATTCTTTCCGACAGCGACGAGATGTCCACCGAGCCAGCCTTCTTGGGCTCGTAGGAGAGTGTCGTCCAGAAATCGAGCCGCGCTTCCCCGCGCGGCTGAAGAACGATCGCCTCCGAATTGTCGCTCCAGGCGGCGAACTCGATGTCGGAAACGCCGCTGTCGAGTTCCCGCCACACGGGGCGTCCCCCGGCCAGCCGCCGCAGGACGAACAGCATGCCGTCCTTGGCGATCAGGGCGTTCTGGGATCCGGGCGCGGCGGCAGCGAATTCAAAAGAAGTGACAGTCGCCGGACCGGCATAGGCTGCGCCGGGCATTCCGAGAATCGGCCGGATGGTCCGCGCCGTTGAGTCGATCAAAACACCACTGACCGGCCCCATGCCGGTCACGGCGGATTCCTCTGCTCCGGCTGCGGCAGCCAGAGCGATCAGAACAATTCCAAACAAAGCCACCCGCAGTACAGTCATCGAAACTCCCCAGTTTGAATCGGGATTTGGATTCTTTATAACAGATTCAGCCAGGGGCGGACAGGTTGCGAGGATTCGCGCCCTCCGCCCAAATTGCGTCTCCGCGGGCTGGTAACTATACTCGCCGTGAGGGAATGTTGTGAAGATCACCGAAATCCGGGCCGCCGGACTGCGCCGCGGCACGCCCAAGGGCGGCTGGGCAAACGAGATCCAGGAAGAGGATTGCGTTCACACCCTCATTGCCGTCTTCACGGACGAGGGGGTGACAGGATGGGGCTCGTCGTTCACCAACGACGAACTAGTGCGGGGGGCGCTCGGCGTGCTCTCGCCCTTGTACTCAGGAGAAAACCCGCTGGAGCCGGAGCGGGTGAGCGAGAAACTCCACGCCAACACGTTCTGGATGGGCCGCGGCGGTTCGATCACGCACGCCATCAGCGGGATCGACATCGCGATGTGGGACATTCTCGGCAAAGCGACCGGCCAGCCGGTAGGCCGGTTGCTTGGAGGGCGCTATCGCGACCGCGTCCGGCCTTACGCCTCGCTGCTGATGTGCGAACCGGCTGAATTGGCCGGGCAGCTCGCCTCGCTGCATGCTCAAGGATTTCGGGCATTCAAAATCGGCTGGGGACCGTTCGGCCGCCACAGCGCCGCCAAGGATGAAGAGATCGTCCGCGCCGCCCGCAATGCAATCCCCTCGGACTGCCTGTTGATGGTCGACGCGGGCGCCAGCGACGCTTTCTGGCCACAAGGCTACAAGTGGGCCGTCCGGACGGCGGAGATGCTGGCCGACCACGGCGTCCATTGGTTCGAGGAGCCCCTTGCTCCAGACAACCTGCGCGACTACATCCTTCTGCGAAACAACTCTCCCCTGCCCATCGCCGGTGGCGAAGTGCTCACCCGCAGGCAATCCTTCACCCCGTGGCTCCAGCAGGGCGCCTTCGACATCGTTCAGCCGGATGTCACCAAGGTGGGCGGCATCAGCGAAGAACGGCGGATCGCCTGGATGGCCGAGGAGTGCGGCGTCAAATTCATCCCCCATGGCTGGAATACGGCTCTGGGCCTCGCCGCCGACCTGCAACTGGCCTCGGCGAACCGGAACACCGACCTGGTCGAGTACCTCACGGGATCGCCGTTCGTCGACGGCCTGGTTGAGTCGCCGTGGCGGCTTGACGAGGAGGGAATGCTGGCCGTGCCCGATGGGCCCGGGTTGGGGATCTCGCTCAACTTGGATGCGGTCGAGAAGCACTCCGGCGTTCGCTTCTCCGCGTGACCGATGGCCGATCTTCCACCAACCTGTTAGGATGTTGGCCGATGCATCCCGTCAACCCGCCACCTTCGGTCTCGCTCGAATACTCGGCCGACTTTCGCGAGAACTACTCCAACAGCGTTCAACTGCGCGCCAGCCTGTGGGACTTCTTCCTTCTCTTCGGCAAGGTCAGGCAAACGTCGCCCGAGGCGGTGAACATCGAGAACTTCCAGGGCATCTACCTCAGCCCGCAGCAGGCCAAAGCGCTGCTCAACGTCCTGCAAACCAACATCGATCAGTACGAAGCCACGTTCGGCGAGATCAGCCTGGAGCCGAAAGCCGCCAAACAGAGCACTGTGCAGTAAGTCCCCCTGTTACCCTGAAAGAACGTCCCATCCGGGGCGATCTATGACAAAGCCGAACATTGTCGCCGGGCGAGATGTGTCTCTGCCCCTCTGCCAGAACACCCACCTGATTCGCTGGGT
>JACADU010000249.1 GCA_013388415.1 Bryobacteraceae bacterium | reverse complement strand
TCGGACCCGGCACGAAAACAGGCCAGCGTTCGGGGGCGGCGGGGAGGGCAAGGCTGTGACTTGCGAGTCTGCGGCCGGCCTCCGTGGCGCTGAGGCATTTCGATATGCTCTCTGCCAGGAGCCGTTGCCAAGATCCGCGTCAGCCTCACGCCGGTTGTGGGGCTGGTTGCCGCGAGGCCGGCAGCTCGAACGAGAAACTCCCGTTGAGACAGCAGCCATGAATTCCAGCAGACGCCGTTTCATTCAGCTCAGCGCGCTGGGCGCTGTGCAGTCGCGCCCGGACAACGACTGCAAACCCTCGTTTCTCGACCGCCGCTCCGGCGCGCACGCTTACTGCGTTACGGCAGGCGCCGCCAAGCCCAACGTCTTCCTGATCAGCGTCGACATGATCAGCCCCGATCACTGGCGGCCGGGCCGCGCCGCGCTCGATGCGATGAACCTGCCCGCGCTGCGGGGCTTGTTCGGCGACAGCGTTTTCTTCAGCAATGCCTTCACCACCAACCCGCTTTGCGCTCCGGCGCGAGCCGCTCTGCTGACCGGCCGTTCCACCTACATCCTCGCCAACAACGAGCGGGCTCATGACGGCCATGAGACCTCTCTCCGCGCCTCGGACTCCATTTTTCCCGAGTACCTCAAAGCCGCGGGCTACGACACACGGCACTGCGGCAAAGGGCACCTGGGCGCGCAGAAGTTCTTTGACGGTTTCGGCGAAAACGCCGATGGATGGGACCGTTGGGATCCGCCCGTCCGCTCCGACGAGAGCTACATCGCCCATCTCCGCCAGCTCGGCGTCCGGCCGCAACGCTACCGCAAGGAGATTCGAGGTCTTCAGCAGGACCGCCGCACCCCCGCGAACTCCTTCGGCGGCTGGATCGAGCAGGAAGACGGGGCGGATTTTCCCATCGAGGCGCAATACAGCCACTACCTCGCCGCCCGCGCCGTCAAAAAGCTGGACAGCGCCCTGCAATCGAAGAAGCCCGTCTACCTGCAACTCGATTTCTTCGATCCCCACCAGCCCTTCTCCATTCCGGCAGGCTTCGAGCAGAGAGAGAAGGAACTTCGCGCCGCGCTGCGGCTTCCGGCGAGCTATACGGAGGCGAGAGAGCGCGACTTCCGGCCCGATCCCGCGCTTCCTCGCGTCTACGACCTCTACCGCAAGTATTGGGGCCTCTACGATTCACGCACCGCCGCGGATTACCGGGTCGCCAATGCGCTTCAAGTCGAGGTCATCGACCGCGCGCTTGCCCTGTTTCTGGGAGAACTCAAACGGCGCGGGCTGTACGACGAAGCGCTGATCCTCTTCACATCCGACCATGGCGAGATGAACGGGCGCCGGTCGCTGGTCGACAAAGGCGTCTACCTGCACCCGGAAGTGCTTCGCGTTCCGCTGGCGATCAAGCCGCCGAAGTCCGCCGGAATCGCGCCGCGCATCGAGGAGACGCCGGTTTCACATCTGGACATCTCGCCCACCATGCTGGAGCTCGCAGGCGTGCAGCCCGCCGGGCGCCAGGATGGGGTCTCGCTTCTCCCGCTGCTCAACGGCAAGCCCCACGTTCCCAAGCCTTACATCGCGGAGTGCGGTTGGCATGTGGGGACCAACTTCGCCTGCGCGATGCACGACGGCCGCCACCTTTACTCATACAACCTCGCCTCGGACAAGCCCGAACTCTACGACCTCAACGACGAGGATCCGCGGAATCTCGCCGCGCTGCCGGAACACAGCCGCACCAGAGCCGCGCTCGCCGAGCGCCTCGGCGCGTTCCTCGAGTCAGATCCTCGCTGGCAGTGCTACTGGTCCAGCTTCCGCCTTGACCACTACGACATCTTGCCTCGCCCCAAAGGCGATTTGCAGTTGCAAAAAGCGGATTGAGCCTCACACCTGCTCCGGGAGAACGTACGGTTCACGGTACTTCCGGCCAAGCAGCGCGTTTGCCTCCGCATCGCCGGGGAAGGTTTCCGTGGCGGGATCGAAGGTCAGTTTCCTGCCGGTGCGAAAGGCGATATTGGCGAGGTGGCACAGCGCTGTCGACATGTGCCCGTCGAGGATTTCGCAATGCAGGTCTTCCCGCCTCCGGGACCGCACGCAGTTGATGAAGTTCTGGAAATGGCTGACCTCCGGCTCATCGAGGTCAGGGATGGATGGCCCCGGCTTGTACTGGATCCTGGGGAAGCTCAGATTCACGGCGCGCAGCGATATGCCCGAGGGCGGGTCCGGCGTCGTCTGGGGGGCGAAATCGCCGAGAACCGCCGCCCACTGCCTGGACGATGAGATGTATCCCTTCTGTGTGTAAAAGAACTCGCCCTGAAGAGCGCCGCCGAGCGGGGGGCTGGGCAGCGTGGTGACTTCGATATCCACGAGCGTGCCGTCGGCGTATTCGAACACCGCGCTCTGGTAGTTCGGCGTCTCCTGGTCGGTGTCTTCGTCCGCGAAGCGTCCGCCGGCGCTGTGCACCTTGACCGGGTGAACATCCTTGGCCATCGCCCAGCGGACGAGGTCCAACGCGTGGACGCCGTTATTGCCCATCTCCGCTGTCGCGGTGTCCCAGAAGTTGTGCCAGCCGTAGTGAAAGCGGTTGAGCGTGAATGGCTTGTATGGCGCCGGACCGAGAAAGAGGTCCCAATTCACACCTTGCGGAAT
>JACADU010000271.1 GCA_013388415.1 Bryobacteraceae bacterium | reverse complement strand
TTCTCGATCCACTCCGCCCGGATCCAACCCGCCTCCTCCATCCTGTGCAGCGCCGGGTAGAGCGACCCCTCCTCAACCCGCAAGACCTCATCCGAGATCGATTGGATTGCCGTCATGATCGCGTAACCGTGCAAGCGCGGCCGGCGCGAGAGAATCTTCAGGACCAGCAGATCGAGGGAGCCTTGCAGCGAGTCGGGCTTGGGCATACTCAGTTCTCTATGTACATAGACCTCTGAGTAAATGTCAAGTAAACTTGCTTCCCCGCGCGCAGAAACCGCCTACGGTCTCGCCTCCGCCGGAGGCGCGTTGTCGCGCGGGGGCAGGTAGAACTCCAGTGCGGCGACCGCTCCGCTCCGGGAAGGCTCGTGGTCCCTTTCAGGGTGGGTCGCACGGAACCGGTCGAGCGCGACCTGCTGAAGCTCGGCGACCACCTTCGGATTGGCGCCGGAAACATCGGTAAACTCGCCGGGATCCTTTTCCAGGTCGTAGAGCTTCGTATACCGCCCCGGGGTTGGGTTGTCCGTCTTGTAGCCGTCGAGCCGTTCACGCTTCCCCGTGGAGTGAATCAGCTTCCACCGGTTTGTCCGCACGAAGACCTCCTCGTTCTCCAGGTACTCGCTCACGATGTGACTCCGCGGCTTCGCAGGGCGCTTGCCGGCAAGATACGGCGCGAGCGACTGGCCATGTTGCATGGCCAGCGCGGGGGCGTCGAGGAGCTCCAGGATTGTGGGAGCGAGGTCCAGGTGCTCGGTCAGGTCCTTCACGACGCCGGCTCTGATCCTTCCCGGCAGGCTCATGATGAGGGGCACCCGCAGCGCGGCGTCGTACCCGCAATGTTTCTCGAACCTGCCGTGCTGGCCCAAACAATAGCCGTGGTCGGCGGTGTAGACGATCAAGGTGTTCTCATCCAGACGCAACTCCCGGAGCTTGTTCAGGACGCGGCCGAAGTTGCGGTCCATGAAGGCGGCGGAGGTGTAATAGGCGGCGATGATGCCCTGCTTCTCCTCGGGCGTGAGGCCGCGGAAAATCAGCGGGATCTGCCAGGCGTCTTCAGGACCGACCCGCGGCACGGCCATTTTTTTCGGATCGATGAGCGAGCGGTCTTCGACCGGGAAATCGAAGGGCGAGTGCGGCTCCTGGAGGCTGCACCAGAGGGCGAAGGGGCGGCTGCCGGCGGCTGCCTCTTCCAAGTACCTGATCGACTGCCGGGCGATATACGTTCCCCGCATGTCCTCGTCCTTGCGCGGGTAAGGCAGGTTCCCTCCGTTGAGCCACTCCCGCGCCGGCGTTGCGAATGGCCGCCACGGCAGCGGTTTGGTGCGGACACCGGGCGGGACCGGAGCGGGCTTCACCTCTTTCTGCCAAGCCTTCGTGATTTCGCCCTCGGTCATGATCGTCTCGAAACCGTGCAACCCGGGCGATGCCGGCCGGTTGAAGTGCATTTTGCCGAACACCGCCGTCTGATAGCCGGCGGCCTTGAGCTGTTTCGCAAAGTTCGGCTTCGCGGGGTCCAGCGCCGTGCGAAGCTGCGTGACCCCGGCCATGTGGGGCATCTGGCCGGTGAGCAGGGATTGCCGCGAGGGCGTGCAGACCGGGCTGTTGCAGTAGTGAGCGGCGAAGCGGGTTCCCTGCGCGGCAAGCGCGTCGAGATTCGGCGTCAGAGCCTGCGCGTTGCCGTCGCAGCCCATCACATACCCCGCATGATCGTCGGCAATCAGGAACAAAAGGTTCGGCCGCCGGCGCCCCTGGGCGCGGGCGAGGAAGGCCGGAGCCAAAGAAGAGGCGAAGGCGCGGCGGGTAATCACATAGCCGATTCTAGTCCAAGCGGCCTCATCCGGCGGCGCCCATTTCGCTCCACCGGTTGTGTGCAACCGCAACCGTTCGTACACTATCTTGAAAGAAGGGGGGCATGCTCCCTCCTAGAACGGCTATGACCGAGAGCGGACTCACGCCACGCACCGTCGAGGTACTCCACTCCATCGTCCAGTCGTATATCGAAACTGGCGAACCGGTGGCCTCGCGCACCATCGCGCAGAGGCGCAAGGACCACTTGAGCCCGGCCACCATCCGCAACATCATGGCGGATCTGGCGGACATGGGCTACCTCGCGCAGCCGCACACCTCCGCCGGACGCGTTCCTACGGCCAAGGCCTTCCGGCACTATGCTCTGTCGGTTTCACAACACCGTTCCGGCGGAGCCGACTTCGCCCGCCTGCGCGAAGAGCTCATCGAGCATCCGGGCGTCGAAGAGCGAACCGAACGGACGACGCATTTCCTCACCGAACTGACCCGGAACGTCGGCATTGTCGCCGCGATCCCTGCCGCCAGCCAGACGCTTGAGCGCGTGGAGCTGGTGTGGCTGCCCGACCGCCGGGTCCTCATGGTCGTGGTCACCGGCGACGGCATGATCCGGAACCAGTTGGCGCAGCTCAAAGTGCCCGTCTCTCCCGCCGAGCTCGAATCGATCCGCAACTACCTCAATTTGGAATTCTCCGGCTGGACGATGACGGCCATCCGCCAGGAGCTCGACCGCCGGCTGGCCGAGGAGCGGGCGGCGTACGACACACTGCTCACGCGCCTTTCCATGCTCTACAAACAGGGGTTGCTGGAAATGGGCATGACCCCGCTCGTGTTCCTGGACGGGACTTCGAACCTGTTGGGCCTGGACGCGCATTTGACCACGGAAAGGCTGCGTGAACTCTTCCGTGCGCTGGAAGAGAAGCAGCGGCTCATCGAAATGCTCGACCAGTTTCTCTCCGGGCGCACGGACGAACTCCAGGTGCATGTGGGTTTGGGCGAGGCGCACCCCGCGTTGAGCCAGTTTTCGATGATCGGCATCCGGCTTGCGGCGACAGGCGGCGTCGAAACCCGGCTGGCGGTGCTGGGGCCGATGCGCATGAATTATCCGCGTGTCGTCTCCACCGTCTCGTTGGTGAGCCATCTGCTGCGCAGCCTGCCGCAGTAACGCGGGGCTTGATACGCTGGATAGTGAATCCACAACAGAAACCATGGAACAGGAAGCGCCGAAGGTAGATGCTGTCTCCGCGCCTGAGGAGCCTCAGGCATCCGACCAGTTGATTGACGCCGCGGCTCTTGCGTCACAGATCGCCCAACTGGAGCAGGAGAAGGCCGAACTGAGCGAACAGCTCTTGCGCCGTCTGGCCGAATTCGACAATTTCCGCCGCCGCACCGAACGCGAGAAGAGTGAAATCGCCGATACAATCGCCGGCGAAACGATCAAGCCCCTCCTGGCGATTCTCGACGACTTCGAGCGCGCTCTCAAAGTCGAATGCGCCAGCGCCGACTATGCGCGCGGCGTTGAGCTCATCTATCAGCGGATGGTCGACGCCCTGAAGAAACTCGGACTGGAGCCTGTTCAGGCCGAAGGCGCGGCGTTCGACCCGAACCTCCATCACGCAATCGAGATGGTAGAAACCGAGGAGGCTGAAGACCATACCGTGGTCGCTGACCTGCTCAAGGGATACACGTTCAGGGGGCGCCTGTTGCGCCCCTCGATGGTGAAAGTGGCGGTTCGACGGTGACCAAGCGGGATTACTACGAGATTCTCGGCGTCGGTCGCTCCGCGGGGGATCAGGAGCTGAAGGGCGCCTACCGGAAACTGGCACTCAAGTACCATCCCGACCGCAATCCGGGCGACAAAGAAGCCGAAGAACGATTCAAGGAAGCGGCGGAAGCCTACAGCGTCCTGAGCGATGCGGAGAAGCGCCGAGCCTACGACATGTACGGCCATCAGGGCGTCAGCGGCGCTGCCGCGCAAGGGTTCAATCCGGATACGTTTTCGGACTTCGCCGACATTTTCGGCGACTTTTTCGGCTTCGGCGACCTGTTCGGGGGCTGGTCACGGGGGCGCAGCCGGGCGCAGCGCGGCGAAGACCTGCGCTACGATCTCGAGATCACGTTCGAAGACTCGATGAAGGGGCTCGAGGCAGAAATCCAGGTGCCCAAGCTGGAAGCCTGCCCCGAATGCCGGGGAACCGGCGCCGAAAGCGATGACGGCTGGACGCAGTGCTCCGTCTGCCGCGGCCGCGGCGAGGTTTTCTATCAGCAGGGCTTCCTCTCCATCCGCCGCACCTGCAATCAGTGCAACGGAACGGGCAAGATTCTCCGCCGGCCCTGCCGCAACTGCCGCGGCGACGCCTACGTCCGCGTCAACAAGAAGCTGAAGGTGAAGATCCCCGCAGGCGTCGACACCGGCATGAAGATGCGCGTCGCGGGCGAGGGGCAGCCCGGCGCAAACGGCGGCCCGCCCGGCGACCTCTACGTCTTCATCAGCGTGCAGCCCCATAATATGTTCGAGCGGCGCGACAACGACCTGCACTGCGTGTTCCCCATCTCCATCGCGCACGCCGCTCTCGGCTGCGAGATCCACGTTCTCACTTTCGAGGGGCTCGAAACGGTGAAGGTGCCCGAAGGAACCCAAAGCGGCGACACCCTCAGGCTGAAAGGACGCGGCGTTCCGTTCGTCAACGGCGGCGGGCGGGGCGACCTCATCGTCCATCTCGACGTGCGGGTGCCGAAGAAACTGACGCGCGAGCAGCGCAGGCTCCTCGAGCAGCTTCGCGAGACCCTTCCAGACCTGGGCGAGGAAGAGGGAAAGGGCCTCTTCGACCGCCTGAAGGACTACCTCACCTGAAAGCCTACAATTGCTTTATGAACACTCCGGAGTCCTGCCTGGTCGACCGGTCGGCGTTCCAGGCCGCAAAGCTCGGTGACAAACTTAGCGATCGCGAATACTGGCTTTCGAAGACCCCGCAAGAGCGGCTCGAAGCCCTGGAGCTGTTGCGGCAGATCGCCTATGGCTACGACCCCACTACCGAACGACTTCAAAGAGTTCTTGAAATCGCTCAGCTCGAACGGCGTTAGGTACCTCTTGATCGGCGGGTATGCCGTGAACCTCTATGGCTACGTGAGGTCTACGGGGGGCTTGGACGTGTGGATCGCCAACGACCCGGAGAATGCGGCGAAGGTGGCCGGCGCGGTCCGCGGCTTCGGCTTCAAGGACGCGTCCGCCGAGATGTTTCAAGACAGCGGCGCGATTGTCCGGATGGGTCTTCCGCCTGTCCGGATCGAGATCATGACCGGCATCTACGGAGTAGAGTTTGACGCCTGCTATGAGAGGCGGCAGACGATGGAGATTTCGGGGCTCGCGGTTCCCGTCATTGACCTCGACGACCTGAAGCGAAACAAACGCGCGGCGGGCCGGATGAAAGATCTGGCGGACCTGGAAGAGCTGTAGCCCATGACCGGCCGCCAACGAATCCTTTGTGCCCTGCGGGGGGACTCGCCCGACCGCGTCCCGGTCATGCTCCACCAATTCATGCAGGCGGCGAGCGAAGCGGGGGTGACCATGGCCGAATTCCGCCGCAACCCGGCCGAGCTCGCCCGCGCCTTCATCGAATCCGCGGAGAAGTACGGCCTTGACGGCACAATGGTCGACGTCGACACGGCTACGCTCGCCGGGGCGCTCGGCGTGCCGTGCGAATTCCCCGAGAACGAGCCCGCCGTTTGCCGCGGCGCGCTGCTGCCGGCGCTTGAGGCGGTGAATGACCTTCCCCCGCCGGATGCCGGCAAGGACGAGCGGATTCAAGTGTGGGTGGAGGGCGTCCGCCTGATCAAACGGCATTTCGGCGATGCGCACTTCGTTCGCGGCAACTGC
>JACADU010000163.1 GCA_013388415.1 Bryobacteraceae bacterium | reverse complement strand
GCCCGGGACGCCGCCCAGGGAGTTGAAAGGACAGACGGCTCCGAGCGGCGCCTGGCTCTACCGGAGCTACTGCGCTTCCTGCCACGGCCAGGATGGCACGGGCGGCGGACCGGCGGCCGAAGCGCTGCGAATGAGGCCGTCGAACCTGACGACGCTGAAGCGGCGCAACAAGGGGGAGTTCCCGTCGTACCGGCTGAAACAAATGCTGGACGGCTCCGACGAACTGCCGGCGCACGGCAGCAAGAAAATGCCGGTCTGGGGCCCCGGTCTGGGACCGCAGCGCGCCGCCGCGCTGATTCAGCATCTGCATTCGGTGCAGAAGTGAGGGGATTCCGCACGGTGATCCATCCAGTAAGCGCAGTTTCAAATTCAGATGGTATTATTCGCACACAAGGAGACCGAACAGGATGCAGCTCAAGGTACTTAGCTTCGTGCTGGCCGGCGGCAAGGGGACCAGGCTCTACCCGCTGACGAAAGAAAGGGCCAAGCCCGCCGTGCCTTTTGGAGGGCAGTACCGCATCATCGATTTCGTGTTGTCGAACCTGGTGAACAGCGGGATTCATTCGATCTACGTGCTCATTCAGTTCAAGAGCCAGAGCCTGCTCCAGCACCTGCGGGACGGATGGGAGTTCAGCGGGCTGCTGAAGGACCACTACATCATCCCGGTGCCGGCGCAGATGCGCACCCCGAACGAGACGTGGTACCGCGGGACCGCGGACGCGCTGTATCAGAACCTGAACCTGATTGACCAGAGCGATCCGCACCTTGTCGCCGTTTTCGGCGCGGACCACATTTACAGGATGAACATCCGGGAAATGATCGAGTTCCACGCACAAAAGCGAGCGCAGGCGACTGTGGCGGCCATCCCGGTGGCGAAGGAGTTTGCCGGCGAATTCGGCGTCATCGAGATGTCTCCGGACGGAAGGATCCTCGCGTTCCACGAGAAGAATCCGAATGCGCCAACGATGCCGGGCAATCCGAACCTGGTGCTGGCCTCAATGGGGAACTATACTTTTTCGACCGCTCCCCTGTTGAAGTTCCTGCATGAAGACAGCCAGGACGAGTCGTCGGCGCACGATTTCGGCCGGGACATCCTGCCGAAGTGGGTGACGTCGGGGGACGTCTTTTGCTACGACTTCACCACAAACCGGATTCCGGGCGATCCCGTGGGTTCCGAGGTCTACTGGCGTGACGTCGGCTCGATCGACGCTTACTACGAAGCCAACATGGACCTGCGCGCGGTGACTCCGGCGTTGAACCTGTACAACCGCCAGTGGCCGTTGCGCAGCGCGGGTTACGACGATCCGCCGGCGAAGTTCACATTCGACGAGGAAGGGCGCCGCGGACAGGCGATCGACTCGATCGTGTGCGGCGGCTCGATTCTCTCCGGCGGCATGGTGAAGAACTCCGTCTTGGGCCGCGGCGTGCGCGTGCACACCGGCGCGGTGGTGGACGATTCGATCGTGTTCGACAAGTGCGACATCGGCCGGCGCTGCAAGGTGCGGAGGGCGATTCTCGACAAGAACGTGGTGCTGCCGGAGGGAACGCTGATCGGCTACGACCTCGAAGCCGACCGGCAAAAGTATCACGTCACTGAGAGCGGCATCGTCTGCGTGCCGGGGCGGCGCTCGCCGGTTTCGGTCTCGAGCATCAGCCTGTAGGGGCCTCCCGCCGCGTCAGCGCGCTGACGGCCAGGCCCGCCAGGACGACCGCGAGCGGCCCAAGCACGTTGAACCAGAGAAACGAAATGTCCGTGAGCCAGCTGGCCATGACGATGACCGCCTCGCCGGCGAGAATTCCCACGAATGCGCCCGTTCCGGCCACTCGCGGGAAGAAGAAGGCGAGGATGAAGACGCCGAGCAGCGCGCCGTAGAAATACGAACCCACCAGATTGACGGCTTCGACAAGTGAACCCAGCCCGGCTGCGAATTCGGCCATCACGACCGCCACGAAGCCCCAAAAGGCGGTGAAAACGCGGGACGCCAGCAGGTAATGGCGATCCGGTCGGCCCTGCCGGATGAAGCGCCGGTAGACGTCGATGACGGTGACCGTGGCCAGAGAGTTCACCTCGGCGGAAATCGTCGACATGGCGGCGGCGAAAATGGCGGCCATGATGAGTCCGGTAATGCCCGCGGGCAGGTAGGCGATGACGAAGCGCAAAAAAATGTAGTTGGTGTCGTTGAAGGAGGTTTCGCCGCGCAGGCGGGCGGCTTCTTTCTGGGCGTCTTTTCGGACGGTTTCGAACTTCCGCTGCTCGGCCCGGAAGGCGGCCAGGTTGTTGGCCGAGGCGGCGGCTTTGCGGGCTTCGAATGCGGCGTCGTAGCGGGCGCTCAGAGAGGAGAAGGCGGGAGAGGACCGGATTGTGGCTTCGGCGCCCTGATGGAAGAGGATGGGCGGTTTCACCCAAACGTGGAAGACGAGCACCATGACGCCGGTGAGCAAAATGAGAAACTGCATCGGAATCTTGGCCACGGCGTTAAATAGGAGACTGAGCTTGCTCTGCTCTTCATTGCGTCCGGTCAGGTAGCGCTGCACCTGGCTCTGATCGCAGCCGAAGTAGGAGAGCATGAGAAACATCCCCCCCAGCAGGCCGCTGAAAACGGTGTAACGGTCGTCGGGGTTGAAGGTCCAAACGGCGGGATTGAGCCGCCCGGCCGCGCCCGCGAGTTAGAGCGCTTCGCCGAAGCCGACTCCCGCCGGCAGCAGGGCTATCGCGGTGATGAGCGCGGCCAGCAGACCCACGGTCATGATGAGCATTTGGAGGAAATCGGTCCAGGTGACGGCGGCGATTCCGCCGGATACCGTGTAGAGCACCACAAGGACGCTCATGACGAGCGAAGTGATTTGGTGGGGCCAGCCGAAGATGACCGTGAGGACGATGGCGGGCGCGGAGAGCGCAACGCCGGCGGAGAGCCCCCGGAGGAGCAGGAACACGATGCTCGCCAGGGCGCGGGTTTTGGCGTCGAAGCGTTGCTCGAGGTACTCGTACGCGGTATAAACCCCGGCGCGGTGGAAGCGGGGAACGACGAAGATGCAAATCAGAATCATCGCCACTGGCAGGCCGAGGTAAAGCTGGACGAAGCGCATGCCGTCGGCATAGCCCTGGCCGGTGGTGGAGATGAACGTGATCGCGGAAGCCTGCGTGGCCATGATGGACAGGGCCATGGCGTACCAGGGCATGGAGCGGTTGGCGAGGAGGTATTTCTGTGTGGTGTCGCTGCCTCGCCCGCGCCAGAGTCCATAGAGGACGACTGCGACGAGCGAGCCTGCCAGAACGGCCCAATCGAGCGGTCTCACTGGTTGTAGCTCCTGGTGAACCAGGTGAACAGAACGATGAGGGCGGCAAGGTAGGCGCCCACAAGCCAGTAAAGCCGCTTGAAGTTCATTGCCTCGGCGCGGCGCCACCTGCGCTGAGAAGGTTGGCGAAGATCTTGAAGGCGCCAGGCACGCCCGCGGGCAACTGGCGGAACCATGCCAGCGGAGTATAGATGTATGCGCCTCGGCCGACGCGGGCGAAGACGATGCCGGATTGCAGCGGCTTCTCGCCGGGATCGCTCATCTCCAGCAGGCATTCGTAGCGCTGGTCGAGGTCTGTGGGGAAGTAAAGCCCGCGCTCCTGGACCCAGCCACTGAAATCATCGGGCCGGATGACGTTGGGCGATTCCAGCAGCGGGTGGCCGGGCTTGAGAAGCTTCACCGGGACCTCCTCCACCGAGACACGGTCGCGGGAGAGCCGCATGGGAAAGGGTCCGATGCCGGAGATGGGGGAGGGCTCGCCGCTGAAGGGATTGCCTTCAGTTGTGTTGAACTGAACCAGCAGGGTGCCTCCGCGCTCGACATAAGCGTGAAGGCGATGGGCGTTCATGCGCAGGTCCATGCGGACGTTCCAGGCACGGACGCCGGTGACGATGGCGTCGAACCGGCTCAGGTCGCCCTGGACGAGATCGTCGCGCGAGAGCATCGTCACCTCGCAGCCAAGCTGTTCGAGAGATGCGGGAACCATGTCGCCGGCGCCCATGACGTATCCGATGCGGCGCGAAAGGATCTTCACATCCTCGCGTGTGACGCGCATTTTGACGGGCGGCTGAACCGTTTGCGGGGGAATATGGTCGTGGTCGATTCGCACGAGTCCGTTCACGACGCGCCGGCCGCCAATTGTCGCAGCCGCGGCCAATTCTCCGCTCGCCGGGCCGGGAGTGACCCGAAACCGGGCTTGCGAAGTCTGGCCCGCGGCAGCGATCGAGAATGGCGCTTCAGCGGGCTCCGGGCGCCACCCCGCGGGCAATTGGAGAGAGACGGTCCCTTCCGCTTTCGGTTGATTGGCCCGCACCTCGACGATGACGGTCCGGGGGGTTGCGTCCGGAAAGATCATGGAGGCGGCCGGGAGTTTCAGGGAGACCGGAGGCAGGAGAGAAAAGGGTTCGGTGATCTCCCCCTTGACGCGGTCGACGAACCGCCGCTCGACAGGCCGTTCGATGGCGATGGTCTGGCCATCGACACGAACATAAAAGCGCGCCCGTATGGGCGCTGGCGCCTCGGCGAGTCCAAGCAGGTTGAGATCCTCCACGCGATACAGGAGGCCATTCGATGCGCTGGCAAGCCAGTAGGGCTGGACGAGTGGGGCATCGGCCGGAATCGTCCATTTGGCGCGTTGCATCAGCGGCTTGTTGAACTCGAGTGGAGCGGCGGTTTCGAATGCCGGCGGCGAGCCGTGGGCGATCAGTTGAACTCGCTCAAGGGCCGCCGCGGCGCGGCTTCGATTGACCGCTGTGAGTGTAAACTCGACCGCTGTTCCGGGAGTAGCCACGCCGGGCGCGACGCTGACGTCGAGCCAAAGGCCCGCGGCGAGGGCGATTGCCTCGTCGAGGTCGGCAAGTTTGCGGCGCGCGATGGGGTCGTTCATGGCGGCAATGATCGGCCGCGCCTTGCACAGCGGGCCGATGGCGCCCTCCGGACGGTCGATGCGCCAGGCTTCAATGGCTTGCTGAAGGAGCCTGTCAATTGCGGCGCCGCCGGGCAGGCGGTTCCAGGTGGTGTCGACGCCATCGAGGAAATCCCTGGATGCGGGCTCGCCGGCGACATGCATCAGGTAGTTCGGCGCCGACCCGCGGCGTTCCTGCGCGCCCATGCCCTGGCTCTTGTGCTGGCTGCGGCTGACGCCGGCCAGCTCGCCGTAGGAGGAGCCGAGGACGGGGTCGTACTCGCCGGTGTCGACAACCAGGCGGTTTGCCAGCTTGTCCAGTTCCTGCTCCTGCTGGCGGTTGAAGGAAAAGCCGTTCCAAAGCAGCCGTTTCGGCTTCCAGGGCTGCAAATCCTTCAATTGCTCGGGGAAAGCGGCGGGATCCCCGGCAAGATCGAAGGCTTCTCTGCTCAGGATGGCCGAGGCTTGGTGGTGGCCGTGGCCGTCCCGGCCTGTCCCGGAAAAGCGGTTGATGATCACGTCAGGA
Source organism: Bryobacteraceae bacterium (assembly GCA_013388415.1). Classification (GTDB taxonomy): domain Bacteria; phylum Acidobacteriota; class Terriglobia; order Bryobacterales; family Bryobacteraceae; genus JACADU01. Next base: position 8,350 of record JACADU010000163.1, on the reverse strand, counting down.
CGAAACTTGCGGATGACCCAGACGATGTCGGCGAGGACTTCCCGGCGGCCCCACTTGGCGATGGTCTCATCGGCGGACTTCGAAAATCCGAAATCGATGGCGCGCGTGAAGAACTGTTCGGCCCCGTCGATGCGGCGCGCGGCGAGCAGCTCCTGCGTGCGAATCAGCCCGAGAAGCTCGCCCTGCTCGCTGCCGATGAGGTTTTGGCCCCCTTCACCGCGGGTGAGCGAGAGGTACGCTGTGCGGAGTTTGCGGCCCTGAGCGCACCAGGCGAGAACGGCCGTATTCTCGTCGTCTGGGTGGGCGGCGATCATCAGAACGCTGCCGGTGACGCGCAGCCGTTCGAGCATCTGCTTCAGCGCCGCTCCGCCCTGCGCGGGGCGCTGGTTCGCTCCTCCCGCCACCGGGAGGGAGGGAAGAGCCGACAACAGCAGGAATAGGGCGTACTTGCTCGGCCGCATCGCTGGAATTCTCTCATTGTAGCGATGCGCGGGACGCCCGCAGCGCGGGAAGCCCGGCTATTTCTCTTCCTTGAGCTGCTGGGCGAGGTAGTTGTCGTAGCCCATCTCTTTGATCATGTGGAGTTGGGCTTCGAGGTAGTCGACGTGGTGCTCCTCGTCGAGCAGAATCTTCTCGAAAAGCTCACGCGAGCCGTTGTCTCCAACCGCAGTGGCGTGGGCAATCGCCTTGTTCAGGCGCGGCACGGCTTCCAGTTCCAGCGCCAGGTCGTTTTCGAGCTGCTCCTTGACGGTCTGGCCGATGCGGAGCGGGAACAGTTCGCTCATGTTGGGCGAACCGTCAAGATAGAGCATGCGGTGAAGCAGCTTCTCGGCGTGCATCATCTCCTCGATCGACTCCTTCTTGGTGATCTTGGCCAGCCGCTCGTAGCCCCAGTTCTCCATCATCTCAGCGTGGAGAAAGTACTGATTGATCGCGGTCAGCTCGGCGGTGAGCACTTCCTGCAAATATTCGAGAACTCTGGCATCGCCCTTCATCGGTTTTGTTCCTTTGTGGAGACTTTAACTGCCTCCGCATTGTAGCCGTAACGCACGCCCGCACGCAATGGCCCAGAATCAGTTTTCTCCTTGCAAATCAGTTGCATACGGAAATGTACAGCAAGATACAGATAAACCGCGGCGCCGGCAAGCGGCAGTGCAAACGGCTTACAGGCGGACGGCGCGGTTGTGTTAAGGTTTAGGTTTCGCGCGAGGAAAAAGGATGAGCCAAACGGCTGAACTCCGGAAGACGCCCTTGAATGCCGTGCACCACGCGAGCGGGGCGCGCATGGTCGATTTCGGCGGGTGGGAGATGCCGGTGCAGTACAGCGGGATCCTCGACGAACACGCGGCGGTGAGGACGGCTGTGGGGCTGTTCGACGTGAGCCACATGGGGGAAATCGAAGTGCGGGGACCGGAGGCGCTGTCTCTGGTCAACCAGGTCTCGACCAACAATGCGGCCAAGCTCACGGCGGGGCAGGCGCACTATGCGGGGCTGCTGTATGAGCACGGAGGGTTCGCCGACGACATCCTGGTGCACAAGGTGGCGGACGATTCGTATTTCCTCTGCGTGAACGCCTCAAACCAGGACAAGGACTTCGAGCACATCGCGTCGCAAAACAAGTGGGACTGCACGGTGGAGAACGCGGGCGCCAGATACGCGCAAATCGCCGTTCAGGGCCCCAAGGCGCAGGCCACCCTCCAGAAGCTGACTTCCGTCGATTTGAGCTCAATCCGCTACTACCGCTTTGTGGACGGTGAAGTCTCCGGAGCGCCGGCGCGGATTGCGCGGACGGGCTACACGGGGGAGGACGGTTTCGAGATTTACGTCGCGCCGGAGCAGGCTGAAGCGCGATGGAAGGAGTTGCTGGAGGCGGGCGCGGATTTCGGAATCAAGCCGTGCGGACTGGGGGCGCGCAATACATTGAGGCTCGAGGCGGCGATGGCGCTCTACGGGCACGAGATCGATGCGACGATTTCGCCGCTGGAGGCGGGGCTGGAGTGGATCGTGAAGTTCGACAAGGGGGACTTCACGGGACGCGCGGCGCTCGAGAAACAGAAGGCGGCGGGAGTGAAGAGGCGGCTCATCGGGTTCGAGATGCAGGGTCGCGGCATCGGCCGCGACGGCTATGAAGTCCGCGTTGGGGGCGCCGCAGCCGGGTGGGTGACCTCCGGCGGGCCTGCCCCGGCGCTCAACAAGAACATCGGCATGTGTTACCTGCCTGCCGGCGTGGCTGTTCCGGGCACTGCGATCGAGGTTGTCGTCCGGAACCAGCCGGTGCCGGCGGTGACCGTGCCCCTTCCCTTCTACAAGCGAGCGAAATGACTTATCCCGAGAATCTCAAGTACACAAAGGAACACGAGTGGGTGTCGGTCGAAGGCGACACGGGCACCGTGGGCATTACGTATCACGCGCAAAAGGAGTTGGGCGACATTGTGTATGTCGACCTGCCGAAGCTGGGCGCCGCCGTGGAAGCGGGCAAGAGCTTTGGCTCGGTGGAGAGCGTGAAGGCGGTCAGCGACATCTACTCGCCGGTGACGGGCGAGATTGTCGGGATCAACTCGCTGCTGGCCGAAGCGCCGGAAAAGCTCAACGAGGATCCACATGGCGCGGCGTGGCTGGTCAAGATCAAGCTGGCGTCGCCGGCTGAGTTGGACGCGCTTCTGAGCGCCGCGGAGTACGAGGCCTATATCGGCGGGTAGGGCGGCGCTCGGACCGGCTTCATCCTTCAGGCTTGCATTGCAGCCTGTCTCCAGGGGATGAATGCGGAGGCCGCCTGAGGCCGCGATACAATGAAAGCTCTGCCCCTTGCAGGGCGTTCTTGCCTCAGCGGAGCCTTCAACACCCTTGCGCTACCTACCCAACTCAGACGCGGAGCGGCGCGAAATGCTCGCCGCCTGCGGCCTCCAGACCATGGAGGACTTGTGCGCTCACCTGCCGAAGGAGGCGCTGCTCCACCGCCCGCTCGACATTCCCGCGGGAATCTCGGAGTACGAAATCTCGGAATACTTCAAGGAACAGGCAGCCCGGAATGCTGTTGGTTACGCCTGCTTTCTTGGCGCCGGAGCGTATGCGCATCACCGCCCGGTCCTCTGCGACGTGGTTGTCTCCCGCGGGGAGTTCCTGACATCCTACACGCCATATCAGGCGGAAATCGCGCAGGGAACGCTCACCACCATCTTCGAATTCCAGACCATGCTGTGCCAGTTGACCGGCATGGAAGTCGCCAACGCCTCGATGTACGACGGCTCGACTGCCGTTCCCGAAGCGGCGATGATGGCCTCACGCATCACCGGCAGGCACAGGTATCTGGTCTGCGCCAACGTCCATCCGGAGTACAGGGACGTGCTCGACACCGCCGCCCGCAATGCGCAGTTGCACGTCGAGACCTTCGGTTACGACCTGGAAACCGGCCGGATGGACCTCGAGTCGCTCGATCGGAAGTTGAATGACGAGACCGCCTGCGTCATCGTGCAGAGCCCCAACTTCTTTGGAGTCATCGAGGAGATTCAGGAAGCCGCCCGCATGGCCCACGCCCGGGGCGCGCTGCTGGTTTATCTGTTCACGGAAGCCGTCTCGCTCGGCATCTTGAAGCCGCCGGTGGAAGCTGACATTGTGGCCGGCGAACTCCAGAGCTTCGCCATCAGCCCGAGCTATGGCGGACCATACGCAGGCGTGATTGCGGCCAAAGAGAAGTTCATCCGGCAGATTCCTGGCCGGCTCGTTGGAGAGACGCGCGATGCGAACGGCAACCGCGCGTATTGCCTGACGCTCTCCACGCGCGAGCAGCACATCCGGCGCGAGAAGGCGACTTCGAATATCTGCACCAACCAGGCGCTGATTGCGCTGATGGCCACCGTCTTCATGAGCGTCTATGGGCGCGAGGGCTTGCGGGAGCTGGCTTTGCACAATCTCGCCAAGGCCGGCTATTTGCAAAATGGCTTGAACCGGCGGTTCTCCGGGAAGTTCTTCAATGAGGTCGTCGTGAAGGTGAGCGGCCGCACGCCGGAAGCGGCGAACGCCGAGTTGCTCGAGAGGAAGATCGTCGGAGGGCTGGCGCTCGGCAGGTTCTATCCCGAACTCGCGGATTCGATGCTGCTGTGCGCGACCGAAATGACCAAACGCGCGGACATGGACAGGCTGAAGGAGGTGCTGCGGTGATCAGGAAAGTCCGCACTCACGTCAACCAGAACGAGCCGCTGCTGTTCGAGCTGTCGAGTCCGGGCAAACGCGCCTGGCAGTTGCCGGAGTTGGATGTGCCCGCAGTGGACGCCGCGGAAGCCCTGGGCGCCGGGGCGGTCCGGGACGATATCGAGGGATTCCCGGAGGTGAGCGAGGTGGAGGTCATCCGCCACTTCACCCGGCTCTCGACGTGGAACTACGGCATCGACTTGGGCCTGTTTCCACTCGGCTCGTGCACGATGAAATACAACCCGCGCATCAACGAAGCCGTTGCCCGGATTGAAGGGCTCGCCTGGGCGCATCCCTATCAGCCCGAATCGCTCTCGCAGGGCGCAATGGAAATCATCGCGGCGCTCGAAAAGCGCCTCGGCGAAATCTTCGGCATGGATGCCGTTACGCTTCAGCCCGCGGCGGGCGCGCATGGCGAGTACACCGGAATCATGCTCATCCGGAAGTATCTCGAGTCGCAGGGCAACCCGCGGAAAACGATCATCGTTCCCGACGCCGCCCATGGCACCAATCCGGCGACGGCGATCATGGTAGGTTACGAGGTTCTCAACCTCAAGTCGAACGACCGCGGCATGGTGGACCCGGCGGCGCTCGCGGCGGCGGTGACCTCCGATACCGCCGCGATGATGCTGACCAACCCGAATACCGTCGGCGTGTTCGAACAGGAGATCGTGAAGATCTGCGCCATTCTGCACGACAAGGGCGCGCAAGTTTACATGGACGGCGCGAACATGAATGCGCTGGTCGGCATCGCCCGGCCGGGCGACTTCGGCGTCGACGTGATGCACTCGAACCTGCACAAGACGTTCTCGACGCCGCACGGCGGCGGCGGACCCGGCGCGGGCGCCGTGGGCGTGCGCGCGCACCTTGAGCCGTTCCTGCCGGCGCCAAGGCTCAAGCGGGCCAACGGCGCCTGGACATGGGACTACGACCGCCCACGCTCGATCGGCAGAGTCCGCGCCTTCTACGGCAATTTCGGAGTGCTTGTCCGCGCGCTGGCCTACATCATGGCGCACGGCGGTCCGGGCCTCAGAAAGGCGACTCTCGACGCCCTGCTGAACGCCAACTATGTCCGGGCGCGCCTGGAGAAACACTATCAGATCGCCTATGACGCGCCGTCGATGCACGAGTGCGTCTTCAGCGACTCGAAGCAGGCGGCGCACGGAGTGCGCACAGGCGACATCGCCAAACGCCTCATCGACTACGGCTTCCACCCTTACACGGTCAGTTTCCCGCTGATCGTCAGCGGCGCTCTCATGATCGAGCCCACGGAGACTGAACCGAAACAGGAACTCGATCTGTTCTGCGACGCCCTGATCAGCATCGCCGAAGAGATCGAGAAGGACCCGGAAATGGTCAAGCACGCGCCTCACCTGACCCGCACCACGCGCGTCGACGAGGTGATGGCCGCGCGCAAGCCCATCGTGCGCTGGAAGCCCGGGCCGGCCGGCGCCAAGGCCGCCGACTGATTACACTGGCAGTTTGTCGAGAGCCGTCCTCATCCTGGTCGCGCTGGTTGCCCTCGTGCGGCTGCCGTTCCTCAATCAGGCGTTCCAACTGGACGATTACTACTACCTCAAAGCGGCGCGTCACGCGCTGGCCGATCCGCTCCACCCCCACCACGCGAAGTACGTCTTTCTCGGAATCGAATTCGACATGCGGGGCCACCCGCATCCGCCGGGCAACGCCTGGATGCTTGCCGGACTGCTCGCCTTGCTCGGGGCGGCCAGGGAGGTCCCGCTGCATCTGGCTTGGGCGCTGTTCACGGTTGGCGCGGGGTGGGCAGCATATTCTGTGGCGCGGCGGCTCTGTCCGGACTGCGCGCTCGAGGTAACGGTGCTGGCGTGCAGCGCGCCGGTCTTTGTCACGGCGGGAAACGCGCTCTTCACCGATCTGCCGTTCATCTGCTTTTGGACCTGGGCCATCGCGTTCGGACTCGGCGCGGGCGAGCGCCGGTCGAACGCGTGGGCGTGCATGCTCTCACTGGCGGCGGCTTCCGCGGTCTCCTATCAGGCAGTCGTGGCCATCCCGATTCTGGGTTTGTTTTGGTGGCGGCGAAAGTGGCTCGGCGGGTTGTGGTGGGTGTTGACCGCGCCCGTGGTGGTCATCGGCGGCTACATGCTGCTTGAGAAGCTGGCCGGCGGGCCCGTGCCCGCTCAGGTCCTGGCGGGCCATTTCAAGACGTTCGGATTGCAGCGGTTCGAAATGAAGCTCAAGAACGCCGCGGGGCTGACGGCTCACCTGGCGTGGATGGCGTCCCCGGTTCTGGTCTTCGCGATGGCGATGCGCCTCAAGCGCGCGTTGTGGGCGGTCCCTCTGCTGGCCCTGGGCCTTGGGATCCTGGCCGACAGCAGTCCCTTGTTCTGGTTGCCGTTCACCGCGGGCGTGGCCGTGCTGCTATGGGTCGCACTCCAGGAGGACTTGGAGCTGAAGCTCTGGTTCGGCATCTACTTCGTTGCGGCCCTCGCCATCTTCTTCGCGGGAGCCGCGCGGTACATGCTGCCGGCGATGCTGCCGCTGGCTCTGCTCGCCGGCCGCGCCTTCGGCAGCCGGCCATGGCTCCTGCGTGGAGCCGCGGCGATGAACCTCCTCCTCGGGCTGGCTCTGGCCTGGGTGAATCTCCAGCACTGGGGCGCCTACCGCGACCTGGCCGCGCGCTGGCTGCCCAAACAGGGCAGAGTCTGGGTGAACGCCGAATGGGGCCTGCGCGAATACGCCGAGCGGGGCGGGGCTAAGCCGCTTCTTCGTGGAACGAAACTCGAAGCCGGCGATTGGCTCATCAGCAGCGGCCTCGCCGAGCAGATCGGTTATTCGATGCCGGGGCTCGACCCGGAAACCGTCGATCAGGTCTCGATCCGCCCGGCATTGCCCCTGCGCCTCATTGGACTCGGAGCTCGCAGCGCCTTTGAAACCGTCGGGTATGGCCTGCGCCCCTTCGACGTCACGAGCGCTCCCGTTGATATGGTCACGCTGACGCGGTTCAAAGAACACGCCCCCGAGCTGAGCTGGCTGATGATGACTCAGCCGGGCGTGAATTCGCAGCTCATTGAGGGCGTCTATCCAAAGGAGAATCCCAACTGGCGGTGGATGGCGAAGTCGGCTTCTTTCTTGCTGAAGCGCCCGGCAGAGCCCTCCCGGCTGCGGGCTGAAGGATTCCTGCCGGACTCCGCGCCCGGGAGAACGGTGGAACTCCTGCTGAATGGGAGCGTTGTCGCATCGAATCGGCTGAAAAGCCCCGGCGCCGTCGTCGTGGAGAGCGCGCCCATCCCGGCGGCCGCAGGCCCGGCGAAAGTGGAGCTTCGAATCGACAGGGATTTTTCGCCCGGCGGCGGCGATCAACGGCGGCTGGGGATGATCCTTAGCGCAATCGGGTTCGTGCCATTGAATGAGCCGCCCGCGACACAACAGCCGGCGAAGCGCTGAACGGAAACACGCGCACGATCTCTCCCCGCGGCGACCACACCCTGGGGTCGCTCGCCCCGAACATGGCGACAACCGGCACGCCGCACGCCGCCGCAAGGTGCGAGATGCCGCTGTCGTTTCCAATGTATACCGCGGCGCGGCAAAGCCACGATGCAACACCGGCTAGGTCCTGGAACCGGTGTGCGCCGTGGAGCTCCTCTTCCGGCCCGGCGCACCATTGAACGTCGAGCGGCGGCGCAAGAAGCCCCGCCAGTTCCTTGAATCGCTCGATGGGCCAGTTCTTCTTCGGACTGCCGGAGAAAGGGTGGATCGCGGCAAAGGCATCGGGCTCGGCCATGAAAGGGAGCCGCGGCATCGCGCCGGCTGGAGCGCCCACTGCTTCGAGGTAGAAGTCGACGGCGTGCCTGACCTGTTCTTCTTCAACCGTGGAGGGAAGTGCCGGCAGGAACCGCGTAGTGACCCCGAGTCTGGAGATGGCGGCGCGGAACTCTTCCCTGTTCGAACCATACCAGGAGACAACCTCGTCGAAGCCCGATAGGCGCTCGGCAACGTCTTCAGCAGGCTGCCCGGGGATTTCAAGCCGGTCGAGCCCGGTCGCTGAGATGGAGCGCGCCGGCGCCATGTGGCGAAGCAACGGAAGCACCGGCGCGGGAGCCCAGATTTCAGCCGGCTCGAGATACTCCAGCGCGGGCAGCGAGCAGATCACGTCGCCGATCGCCCCGGGCCGGATCGCTAGACG
>JACADU010000115.1 GCA_013388415.1 Bryobacteraceae bacterium | reverse complement strand
GGGGTTGGGCGAGGGGACGATATCGCCGGAGGGTAGGGTGATGGAGCGGTCGGGCTGGATGGTGGCGCCGGCGAGGTCGAGGAGCGCGCCGCCGGGGAGGGCGAGCCAACCGGCGGTCAGCGCGACGGGGCCGGGCGGGGGTGGATTGAGTTCGGCGAGGGAGAGGCCGAGGTCCTTGCGGCAGGTTTCGTCGAGGTACTTGAGGCCGGACTGGCGGCGGACGAGGTCGAGTTCGATCTGGGCGCGGGCGTCCTGGGCTTCGGCGACCTGCTGGCGGAGGGTCTTGAGTTGCTCTTCGGCAAGTGAGAGGTTTTCTTTGAACTCGGCTTCGCGGGCGGCGAGGGAGGCGACGGTTTCGGTGAAGTGGGCGGCCTCATCGGCGAGGGAGGCGGCTTTCTGGTCGAGCTCGAGGTTATTTTCGAGCAGGCGGGTGCGCTGGAGAGCGAGGCGCTCGAGTTCGGCGGCGAGGCTGGAGCGGCGGTTGGAGAGTTCGCGAAGCTGCTGTTCGAGGCGGTTGAGGGCGAGTTCGGTGCCGCGGCGGCGCTCGTCGAGGGTGGAGAGTTCGACGCGGGCGACGGAGTGTTCTTCGGCGAGGGAGTTGAGTGTCTGGCGGAGGCCTTCGAGGGCGGCTTTGCCCAATTCGTAGGCGGCTTCCTGGGCGGCGCGTTCGGCCTCGCGCTGTTGGAGGAGGGAGAGGTTCTGGTCGCGCTGCTGGATTTGGGCCGCGGAGTCGCGGGCGATGCGGTCGAGCTCGACGCGGGCGATGGAGAGGCGCTGATTGGAGCGGCGGGACTCTTCGGCGAGCTTGCGCATTTCCTGATCGATGATCAGAGTTTCTTTCTCCTGTTTTTGCTGGTCGGCGCGGAGGAGTTCGAGCTCTTCGGAGAGGGAGTGGATTTCGGCTTCGAGGGTATCGAGGCGGGCCTGGGAGGCGGTGAAGGCGGCATGGCGCTCGTCGTGGAGGAGGGTGAGTTCGCGGAGTTCCCGTTTGAGGGCGAGGGGGCCGGAGCCGGTTTTGCGGCCGGCGGAGACGGCGTGGCCGTGATAGCAGACGCCGTCGCTGAGGAGGAAGAAGAGGTCGGGGTACATGCGGGCGAGGCGGGCGGCGGAGTCGCGGTCCTCGGCGAGGTAGCAGCGGGCGAGCCGCGGCAACAGGGCGGCGGGGGCGTTGGTGAGGCCGTTGGTGAAGCGGAGGCCGTCGGAGAGGCGTCCGGCGATTCCGGTTTCGGGTCCTATGGGAGGCTCAGGGGGAGTTTCGACGGCGACGGCGGCGGGGTCGGCGTTGAGGTTGGGCTCGACGAGGAAGGTGACGCGGCCATCGCAGTTGGCCTGGAGGACGTCGAGGCCCTTGGAGGCATCGGCCCACTCTTTGACGACGACATACTCGAGTTCCTCGTGGAGGAACTCTTCGGTGGCTTTTTCGAAGCGGGGGTCGGTGAGGTCGACGAAGTCGGCGAGGACGCCGGCGGGTTTGAGTCGTTCGGCATTGTCCTTCTCGATGACGCTGAAGAGGCGCTTGACGGTTTCGGTGGTGTAGGAGCGGTGGGAGAGGATTTCCTCGTGGGAGTCGCGGCGGGCGCGGAGGCGGGAGACTTCCTGGCGGAGGGCGTCGAGTTCGCGGCGTGTCTGGGTGGCGGCGGCGCGGCGTTCCTGAAGGGTGGTTTCGAGCGCCTTGCGGCGGTCCTGGATGGATTCGAGCTCGAGCTGGCGGCCGGCGAGTTTTTCGGAGAACTCGACACGGGCGGCTTCAAGGCGGGCGAGGTCGGACAGGGCGGCCTGTTCCTCGTTGCGGAGGCGGGCGGAGTCGCGGTCGATGGACTGGAGGTAGCTTTCGATCTGGGAGATCTGGTTGCGCAGTTGGGAGGCTTCGGACAGGAGGCGGACGGCTGCCTGGCGGGACTGTTCGACTGTCCGCTCGTGTTCGCGGAGCTGGTTCTGGGCGGCGTCGCGTTCGGCGTTGCGGGCCTGAAGGCGCTCGCGGGCTTCGGCGGACTGCTGCTCGAGGGCTTTGAGAGCCTCGGCGAGGTGGGCGTGTTCGGTATTGAGGGTTTCGAGGCGGGCGGAGAGGGTTTCGGTTTCGCCCTCGCCTTCCTGGAGGCGCTGTTCGATGGAGGCGATCTGGCGTTTTTGGGCTTCGATCTGGCCGCGGGTGCGTTCAGATTCGACGTTGATGTCAGCGAGGCGCTGGCGGGCCTGGGTGAGGTCGTTTTCGAGCTGGTAAAAGGTATCGCGGGCGGCGGCGAGGGCCTGATCGCCTTCGTCGACGGAGGCAGAGAGCTGCTGGTGGCGGGCGGTGGCTTCGTCGAGGGAAGCGGTGATGCGGGCGATTTCGCGCTGGAGGAGGAAGTCGCGGCCGGCGAGGGCGGTGCGAAGCCAGCCGTCGAGCTCGGTTCTGAGCTCTTCGTAGCGTTTGGCTTTGGCGGCCTGGCGTTTGAGGGAGTTGACCTGGCGGGTGACTTCCTCGAGGATATCGAAGACGCGGGTGAGGTTCTGTTTTGCGCCTTCGAGTTTGGCTTCGGCGAGGCGGCGTTTGGTTTTGAATTTGGAGATGCCGGCGGCTTCCTCGATGACGGCGCGCCGGTCGAGCGGTTTGGAGGACAGTATTTGGCCGATGCGGCCCTGCTCGATGATGGCGTAGGACTCGGGGCCGAGTCCTGTGCCCATGAAGATGTCCTGGATATCGCGGAGGCGGGCGGCGCGGCCGTTGATGAGGTACTCGGATTCGCCGGAGCGGTAGAGGCGGCGGGTGACGGTGATTTCCTTTTCCTGGGACTGGCCGTTGTCTTTAATAATGAGCCGGACAAATTCGCTGCCGGCGTTCTTCAAAAGTCTCTCCAAGGCGTGGGCCGATACGGTCAGGGGGACGGGTTCCGACTTCGCGCTGTAAAAAACGGCGGGCACACTGCCCGAGGCGCGCAGTTTCCGGGCCGCCCCCTTGCCTTTTTCCGTCC
>JACADU010000270.1 GCA_013388415.1 Bryobacteraceae bacterium | reverse complement strand
GGCATGAAGCCCGGGTCCTGCACCATGCATGAGACCTGCGACAGCTACGTCGTCGTTGAATACAACGGCGACATCTACCCCTGCGATTTCTTCGTCGAGAAGGAGTGGAAGCTCGGCAACATCACGATGGACTCCTGGGGCGAAATCAGCCGGCGCGTGAAGCGGTACAACTTCGCCTCCAAGAAGACGCTGGCCCATCCGGAGTGCCAGGTCTGCGAGTACCAGTCCATCTGCCACGGCGGCTGCCCGAAGTCGCGGCACGGGCGATACAAGCAGTTCGAAGACCTCGACTGGTTCTGCGGCGCCTACAAGATGATCTTCGCCAAGGCGGTCCCGCCGCTGCGCCGCGAGGTCGAGAAGCTGACGGGCCAATCCAGGGAACTGGTGCCGCACTCAATCAGCCCGTACTGACGGCGCCTCGAATCCGGTACGAGCGCGGCGGACCCAATTGGCCCCCGGCGACCGGAATGATGACATGGCGCGAGCCGCAGACAGCCAGCCTCTTGTCCGTCTCCGAGAACTCAGGCGAACCGTTGGGATGCGAGTGGTAGTAGGCCACCAACTCCAGACCCGCAGCGCGGGCGTGCCTTGCGCAGTCGAATTGATCCTGAGGAGCCAGTTCGAAGTTGCGTGTCCTGTCGCCCGGGTGCGCGTTTCGGCACACCCAGGCCTCCATGACAGTGTCTCCCCGCCCGAGCAGGATCCCGCAGGCTTCCTCCGGCAGCCGCGCCATCACATCCTCGGAAATCTGCCGCCAGGCTCCAGCCAGAATCGTCAGCATTCGCCGCCTTCAGTCCAGCAGCTCGGGATACGCTTTCATCGCCCGGTCGATCAGTTCCAACTGCCCCGGCGAAAGCGTCTCGTCATCATCCAGACACCAGATCCCGTTCATCAACCCCTGACGCCGGAGGACCTCATGGATGCCCGCGATGCAGCCCTTGAAGCCGTTGGCAACGTCGAAAAGCGCCGCGTTGAGGTCCGTGAGCCGCGCTCCGGCGGCGAGCAGCGAAGGCGGAACCGGGGCGTCCGCCCGCGTGAGGGTGTGGATCTCGTTGAGCATCCTGACGGCGGCCCGCGTCCCGACCGCCCACTGCCCCAGCAGTCCGCCAACAATTCGCATCGTCACCCCGCCAATGGCAAAGGGAGTGATGAGGTCGGCGACGATTGAGTCGTCGTTGCCCGTGTAAAGGGCGATCTCGTTGTGCCGCCCCGATGCCGCCACTCCATGCAGCACGTCCAGCGTCTGATAGCGGTTGAACGGCGCTATTTTGATGGCCACCAGAGAAGGCAGCTCCGCCGCGCGCCGCCAGAAAGCCTCTGACAAAAGCCGGCCGCCGACCGCAGGTTGCAGGTAGAAGCCGAAAACGGGCAGCACATCGCCAATCGCCTTGAGGTGGCCAATCATCTCGTCCACAGATGCTTCGCGCAACGCCGAGAGGCTCACCAGCGCGGCATGACAGCCGAGGTCGCGCGCCAGGCCCGCTTCACGCACCGCCTGCGCCGTGCGCCCGCAGGCGCCCGCCACCAGAATCGCGTTCGAGCCTCGCGCCGCCTCGGCCGCCAGAGAGAGCACCGGCTCCAGTAATCCGTGATCGCGGATCGCGAACTGAGTCGTATGTACGCCGACGGCCACTCCGCCCGCGCCGGCTTCGATGTAATAGCGCGTCAGGCCGCGCTGCGCCTTTTCATCAAGCTTCCTCTCGGCGGTTAGCGCAAGCGGATGAGCCGGAATGACGCATCCTTCCTGTAGACGCAGACGCCAGGCTCGAGAATCCATGGCCGCATTGTACCCAGCCCGCCTCGGGCGCGGGGCGCTCGGCGCGGGAAAGCGATAGACTCTCCTGACGGAGGCGTCCCCGCGTGCCCGAGCTTCTGACCCAGATTTCGGCCTTCTCGGTCTTCCTCGCCATCTCCTCGGTCGGCTTCCTGATCCTGCTGGCCTCCTTCTTTTTCGGCGAAATCTTCGAACACTTCGGCGACGGCGGTTGGGACCACGACCTCAGCCATGGCGGGCCCAGCTTCTTCAGTATGCGCGTGATCAGCGTCTTCATCACCGGCTTCGGCGGCTTTGGCGCCATCGGCGTTCATTTTGGCTTCTCCGTGCTGGCCGCCTCCGGCCTCGGATTCCTCAGCGGGCTCGGCTGCGCAACCGCCATCTACTCCTTCGCCCGCTTCCTCTACAGCCAGCAGGCGACGACCGAGTCGAAAGCCTCCGACCTCATCGGCCAGCAGGCGCGGACGATCGTCGCGATTCCCGCCGGAGGCATGGGACAGATCCGCTGCCAGATTGGCGAGGAGCTGATCGACAAGCTGGCGAAATCGAAAGACGGATCCGCCGTTCCCGAAAACACCATCGTCGTGGTCGAGCAGCTCCTCGGCGAAGTCGTCATTGTGCGTCCCCTTTAGCCATGCGTCCACAGGAGTGAGAATTCATATGTTTACCGATGCGAGCCAGCTTTTGCTACCGGTTATCGTTCTGGTTGTCCTTCTTGCCTTGTTGATCGCCGCCGGGCTGTTCAGCCGGAACTATATCAAGGTCGCGCCAAACGTCGTCGCCGTCTTCAGCGGCCGCAAGAGAAAGCTTCCCGACGGCCGCATCGTCGGCTACAGGATGGTGCGCGGCGGCGCCGCGCTCCGCATCCCCCTGCTCGAAAAGGTCGACTACCTCTCACTCAACGTGATGACCATCCCGCTCGAAATCAAACGGGCCTACACGCTGAAAGGCGTGCCCATGTCTGTCAAAGCGGTGGCCAACGTGAAGATCCGCAGCGACGAGACCGCCATGCACGCCGCCGCAGAACGCTTTCTCGGCATGACCCACGACAACATGCAGCGCGTGATCTTCCAGACGCTCGAAGGCCACCTTCGCTCCATTCTCGGCACGCTGACCGTCGAGGAAGTGAACAGCGACCGCGGCAGCTTCGCGCAGAAACTGACGTCGGAAGCCGCCGTCGACCTCGAAAAAATGGGACTCGGCGTCGACGTCCTCACCATCCAGGAAGTCAGCGACGAAGAGGACTACCTCAATGCTCTCGGCAAGCGGCGGACAGCCGAGGTCAAGCGGGACGCGACCATCGGCGAGGCCGAGGCCACCCGCGACGCCAAGATCAAGTCGGCGCAGGCGCTCCAGGAGGGCGAGCGCGCACGCCTTGCCGCCGAGGCCGAGATCGCCATGGCTCAGCGCGACCTCATGATCCGCCAGGCCCAATACCAGGCGGAGGTGGAAACCGAAAAGGCCAGAGCCGCGCAAGCCGGACCGCTGTCCCAGGCCAGAGCCAGACAGGCCGTGGTCGCCGAAGAGGTCAAGGTCGATAGAACCCGCACGCAGGAGCAGATCTCGGTGCAGGAGCAGGAGGTCCTCCGCAAGCAGAGAGAGCTCGAAGCCACCGTCATCAAACCCGCCGACGCCGAACGGCAGGCGGCCATCGTCCGCGCCGAAGCTGCGAAACAGGCCCAGGTCCTCGAAGCCGAGGGACGCCGCTCCGCGTTGATCGCCATCGCCGAAGCCGAACAGGAGCGGCTGCGCAAGGAGGGCGTGGGCCGCGCCGCCGCCCTCGAAGCCGAAGGCAAGGCCGAAGCCGCCAAGATCGAAGCCATCGGACTCGCCCAGGCCAAGGCCATCGAGGCGCAGGGTGTCGCCGAGGCCACGGCCATTCTCCGCAAGGCCGAAGCCTGGAAGCAGTTCAACGAAGCCGCGCGCCTCCAGACCATTCTCGAGAAACTCCCCGCCATCATCGAGGCCTCCACAGGCGTCTTCGGAGCCGTCGCCGCGCCCATGGGCAAGATCGACAAATTGGTCGTCATCGACCAGGGCAACGGCGGCGCGCAACGCGTGGCCCAAACCGCGCCTGCCGTGGTTTTCCAGCTTCTTCAGCAGTTGCAGGCCCTCGGCCTCGACTTGCCTTCAATCATGTCTCAATTGGGCATCAAGAAAGACGGCGCGGCGCCTGAGGCAGAAAGCCCCGCCGCCGGGTAGCGGGGGGCTGGGGTTCGGTCTCGAGCGCTGTTCATTCTCCGCGCGCAGGAAGGCGGCTTCCACTCCGTCCAGCATGAGCTTGCCGGATCGTCGCCGGCTCGCAGAACTTCCGCTCAGAAAGCCCCGTCTCGGACCTCGAACTTGGTCGGCTTGCCGAGGCTCCGCCCGCCCGATGTCAGCCAGCTTGCCGTGGCGTCCAGCATCCACTCGATTGGCGTCGCCGGCGGACCCAGCAGCCTGGCCGAAAAAGCGGCGTTCGAAAGCAGCGCCGTCGGAGCCTCCTCCCCGGTCAGCACGGGCTCTTTCCCAAGCCGCTTTCCCAACTCAGTGGCCAGCCAGCGGACCCGGAGCGTCTCCAGCCCCGTGATGTTCACCGGCAGCGCCGGCGAGGCGGCGTGTTGCAGCAGCCGGATCGCCGCCGAGTTGGCATCCCCCTGCCAGATCACGTTGACGTGTCCCATCGCCAGGTCAATCGGCGTTCCGTTCAGGATCTTCCGGCCGAGATCGTGCAGAACGCCATAACGCAAGTCGATGGCGTAGTTCAGCCGCACCAGGGCCACCTTTGCCCCCTCCAGCGCAGCCTGCTCAAACAGGCGCTCGCGCGCCAGCGCCGACCACGCATACTCGCCCACCGGATCGAGCGGAGTCGATTCAACCGGGCCGCCCGAATCGACCGGAGTGAAGGCGTAGACATTGCCCGTCGAAAAAGCGACGATCCGCGAAGTCTTGTACCGCCGCGCGGCCAGCCCAGGCAACAGCGCGTTGGCGGACCATGTCAGCCAGGGGCTTCCGGTCGAGCCGAATTTGCGCGCGGCCATGAAGATCACGTTCGGAGAGTCAGGCAGACTCTCCAGGGCGCCCGGAGCCAGCAGGTCGCACGCGATCGTCTCCACCCCGAGCCCATCGAGCCAGGCTCGTCCGGCCGGGTCCGAAAACCTGCTCACCGCAATCACGCGGTTCGAAGAGCCGGCCTTCTTCATCGCGAGCATGGCGCGCGCGGCCAAAGTCGGACCCATTTTCCCGCCCGCGCCCAGGATCAGCAGCGGGCCTTCCAGTTTCGCCATCGCCTCCGCGTCGGCCGGCGACGGCGCCGAAAGCAGCGCGTCAAGCTCGGTTTCGGTTTTGGGAATCATACTCGCTCGATTCTAAACACGGCGGCGCCCGCCGCGGGAGCTTCCTTCCGCGTGAGCCTCACGCGCGCAATCTGCATGCCCCAGACCGGACGCAAACGCGCGTCGTCCACTGTCTTCAAGTCGATCACCGCCTCCAATCCGGCGTCATGAACCAGCTTTGCCCGCCCGCCGATAGTGATCACGCCCGGCGAAGCCGTCACTTGCCTGTTCGTGATGAAACTGAACTCGACCAACGACGGACGCTCCAGCGCCCAGCGGTCTTCGAGCGATACGTTGTCCCGCCCGCGGTCGAGAGTCAGCGTTCGCGTCCAAGACCGGACGCCCGCCTCGGCCGGATACGCGCGCTCCAGATTGAGTTTGAAAACGGCCTTGTTGTCATCGGCGGCAGCCGAGACCGCCGTGGCCTCGAACCGCCGGCCCGCCCCCTGCATCACTCCGTTGATCGTCGGACAGTTGTGCCAGGCCGATTGCATCGTCCAGATCTCGTAGCGGCGTGAGCTGAATGTCTTGGCGGTGTACGTCTCGACGCCGATGTCGATCAGCACCGGCTCGCCATCCAGGAAGAGGATGAAATTTCCCACGTCGTTGTGGTTGTGGCTCTCGTTGTTGTGGCCTCCCTGCGCGGCGATGTAGAAGCCTTCGAGCGAACCCGCCCGCCTTCGCGCGGCGAAGAAGTGGCTTTGCGGAAGGAATACGTCCCGCACGAGCGGCGCGTTGGGCGGCGTCTGGCGAAGACGATCCCAATTGAAAATGGCGGAAATCTTGCGGTCGATGCTGCTTGCCGAGTCGAGCGGCCGCGCGTCGAGCGAAACCACGTAAGCTCCGTGCGCCTGCATCGCCTCGTCCTTGATGCGGACGCCGTAGCGGTGGATCAGGTCGCCCTGCGGATGCGCCCGCTCGCTGGCATCGGCAAAGTTGGTGTACCACTGATTGCCGATGTGTGCGCGGTAGATGTAGCGGCCGATTTCCGCCACAAGGGGCATGGAGTAGAAGTCGATCTTGCCGCCTGACGCCGAGTAAAGCAGCTCGAGGTTTTCGAACAGGCTCCCGCCGGCGTGGTTCCAGTATCCCGGACCCTCGTCGCAGCCGCCGTCCTCGTGGTAGGAGTCGATGAATCGGTCGACGCTGCGCAGAACCTTGTGGACCAGCCGGCTCCGCTCCGGCTCGTCGCACATCAGCAGGATGCAGGTGAGGCAGTTCGAGTTGATCCACGGGTTCCAGTTGTTCATCGCCCTGCGCAGCCCCGGATCGAGACCCATCCACCAGAAGTCCTCCCGCTGCGCATAAGGCGCAAGAACACGCGCCCTCACCTCGCGCTCGATTCGCGGGAGGATGACCTTCGACACCTTGTCGAGCGCGGGCTTGAGCAGAAACCAGATCCACGCCAGAAGCGACCCCGTGTCGGCGGCGAACAGGTCCACGATCGGCTCGGACGTGTCGGGGAGGTTCACGCCAGCCTTCTGCGCGGAGATGTGGGCTGGCAGGCACCACGTCGATTCCTCGCAGATCGCCCACACTCCGTTGGCGATCTCGTCGAGAAAGCGGCCCTTGTACTCGATGCATTCGGCGATGGCAAGGTACTCGAGGCGGGCGCGCCGCTCGCGGTAGGGGCGCTCGAATCGCGCGCGGTCTCCCGAGCGCTGATACTCCAGGTACAGCGACGCCGGCAGAACAGGCCATGCCTGATTCAGGGCCGCCTCCGCATCGGCGAGACAGCGCGCGCGAACCGCCTCGGGGACCTTGCCCCACGAATCGCGGTCGGCTGCAACCGGGAAATGCTTCCATCCTGCGCGCGCCGTGAGCGCCGCGGCGAGTTTCTCCGGCGTCCAGTTTCCCTGAAGACGCTTCCGTTCCGGCGGAGCCTGGTTGCGGTCCAACACGTCCTGCGGCATAGCGAGGGCGCCTGAAGCGGCGAACAGTTGGCGGCGGGTCGGCTTGAGCATTGCGGTGTCCGCAAATACTCTATCGCGGCAACGGGAGGCGTTGGTAGGCTGAAAAAGCAATGACAGCCAGATTGCCCGGCGGCCACGTCTACCTGCATCGCCTCGCCCCCACTCCCTTGGCGCCCGTTCAACTCGAGCCGGACGGGCCGTCGATTTGGGCCAAGCTCGAGTTCCTCAATCCGAGCGGCTCCACCAAGGACCGCATCGCCCGGCACATCCTCGAAAAAGCCTGGCGGGAGGGCCGCATCTCCCAGGGCTGCACGGTCATCGAAGCGTCCAGCGGTTCCACTTCGATCGCCATGGCTCTTGCCTGCGCTCAGATGGGCCTCCGCTTCATCGCCGTCATGCCCGAGGGCGTCAGCAACGAGCGCGTGCTGATGATCCGCGCCTATGGCGGCGAGATCAGGCTGACGCCCGGAGCGGAGGGCATCAGAGGATCGATCCGGGAGACCGAGAGGCTTGCGGCCGAACTTGACGGCTTCCTGCCGAGACAATTCACCAATCCCGAAAACGCCGCGGCTCACGCCGGCTCCACTGCGCGCGAAATCCTCGATCAGATCCCCGGCGGAACGGTCGATGCCGTGGTCAGCGGCGTTGGGACCGGCGGAACGCTGGTCGGCTTATGGCGCGGGGTGTGCGCTGCCGGCTGCGACGCCATCCCTGTCCTCGCCCGCCCGGTCGAAATCGGGCCGGGCGAGAATCCCGAGATCGAATGCTGCTCCTTCTCCTGCCGGATCCCCGGCGTCATGGAGAGCATCTCCACCATCTTCCAGCCCGGCGCCATGGACCGTCTCATCACTGTGGAAGTGCGCGATGATGTTGCCATAGAGGTGACGCGCGAACTCATGAAACGCGGGTTTCCGGTCGGGCCGAGCTCCGGCCTGAACTTCGCCGCCGCCATCGACGTCGCCGGGCGGCTGGGTCCGGCAGCGCAGGTGGTCACCGTCTTCCCCGACCGCATGGAACGCTACTTCACCACGGATCTGTTCAAGCCAATGAGGGGGTGAACCCATGAAGCAATCGGGGCCGTTGCTGGCGCTTCTGGTCGTCGTTTGCGGCGTCGGTTTGCTCATGAGCAAACCCGATCCCGCCGGGCCCATCGCAAATGCCAGCCGCGCGGAGAAAAAAGGCTGGATCGAGGTCCGCCTGGAGGGCTCTCCCCGCGAACTGGGCTACCAGCATGGCTGGCTCCTGTTTGCCGAAATCGAAGACGCGCTCCAGGTGACCCGGCTCTCGCTGACGCATGACGGCAAGCGAGACTGGGACTTCTCCCGCGGCGCGGCGAAGACCGTGTTCTGGCCGGGAATCCCGCCGGAGTACCGCGGCGAATTGGAGGGCATCGTCGAAGGACTCACCGCCCGCGGCGTCAAAGCCGACATCTGGGACATCGTGGCCCACAATGCGCAGATTGAATTCGGCTATTACACTGCATGGCTGGACAGGCAAAGCGGAAAACCCGCTGCCTCCGGCGCG
>JACADU010000162.1 GCA_013388415.1 Bryobacteraceae bacterium | reverse complement strand
CCTTCTGACCCTCCTCCACCGCCGTCTGCTGGTAGCGGTAATAGCGTTCCAGAAGCGCCTTGCGGTTCGCTGCCGCCGTTTCGCAGGTAGCGACGCTCGCCACGAAGTGACGCTTCACGCTTTCCCTGAACGTGTAAAGCGTATCGTCGCTCCTGCGGACCACCAGCCCGCGCACGCTCGCGTTTTCGTAGGTCATCCCCATGCCGCCGTAATACCAGGGCCAGGAGGCGCCGTAACCGGGGTAGAACTCGTCGAAGACCTCCCGCGTGAAGTAGGAATAGCCGAACTTGTCGAACCACTTCGCGTTGTTCTTGCCGAACCAGGTCATCTGCTCTTTCTGTTCGGCGGTCAGGTGGGGGTTGTAGGGCGCCGCGCCCGGCGCGAAGAAATAGGTCGAATCCGTCCCCATCTCGTGCAGGTCCACGGCGATCAGGGGCCTCCAGTCGAGCATGTACTTCACGCGCCCCCGCGTCTCCGGCTGCGTCAGCGCGAACCAGTCGCGGTTCATGTCGAACAGGTAATGGTTCGACCGCCCGCCAGGCCAAGGCTCGGCGCGCTCCGCGGCCACCGGGCTTGGATCGGGCTCCAGCCCCCGCATCTGCTCGAAGTTGAATACGAACCTGTCGCGCCCGTCCGGGTTTTGCAGCGGGTCCACCAGGACGACAACATTCGCCATGGCTTCGGCCACCAGCTTGTCGTTGCGCGCCGCCAGCAAGTGATAGGCCGTCATCATCGCCGCATCGGGTGAACTGATCTCGTTGCCGTGAACGCCGTACGCCAGGCTGATCACGGCGGGCAGCGATTCGATCAGCGGCTTTGCCGCCGCCGCGCTTGTCACGCGCGGATCGGAGAGCTTCTTCATCCCCGCCTTGATCTCGTCCAGCTTGCGGATGTTCGCCTCCGACGAAATCGCCGCATAGAACAGCCGCCTTCCTTCCCAGGTCTTTCCGTAATCGAAAATCTTGATCCGCGAGGGCGCGGCAGCCGCCAGCGCCTCGAAATACTTGCCGATATCGGCTGCCGTGGCGTGCTTCTCGCCAGGGGGGAAGCCGAGCACCTTCTCGATGGACGGAATCGCCGGGTCGTACTGCGCTCCCGGCCAAAACTCAAATGGCTGCGCCGGCGCAATCACGGCCGCCGCAAAGAGGGGAAGCAACGCCTTGTTCATAGAAAAGAACAGGATAGCGCGCCGGCCCCCGACTTTTAACGCTGTAGGCCGTTCCGAAGGGCAGCCGTCAGCACGGCGGCCGCCTGCTCGTTCGATCGCGGCCAAACGGCTTTGAACTCCTTGTGGTGAGAATTCAGAAGCCGGCCAAAAGCGCGCGTACCGTCCGCCCGCACGACGAACAGATGAATACCCCCGACACCGCCGTTCGCGCTCACCAGGAACTCGGCGACCGCGGCGTATTCTGTCTCCGGCTTGCGTGCCTTCACCTGTTCGGCGAACGCCCTCTGGCTGGCACGGTACATCGCCCCCTGGTTGAAGCTGGTCTTTTCCGAGAGCGTCAGCCTCTCGCCGGACACCACGACCGATTTCGCTCCAGCCTTCCCCAATGCGTCTGCCAGCACCTCCGCCGAAGCCGTATCGTGGGTGATACGCTCCGCGGTCCTGACAACCGTGGGGTAGACCGTCACCCGCGCCCCTGCCAGGCCGAGCAAGAATGCCTTCGCCTCTTCATCGCCGCCGCAGCCAGAAAGACCAATCAAAGCCAACCCGATCACCGCCGCCCGACTGGAGCGGCTGGAACTCAACAACCTGTGCATATTCGCCTCCACGTCAAAGCTACGCCCGGAGGCCCTGCGAAGGAGCTTCGTTCAGCCTTCTCAAACACTTCGGGGGCGCCGCGCGGCGCCCCCGAGGAACGGAAACAGCCGGAAGTCAGTTGGTGATGTCGTGCGTCGACGAGCGGCCACGAACCTTCACGTAGATCTCCTCCCACGCTTTATGCGACGGGTGGTTGGCATAAGCCTGGAAGGCGGCGTCGTTTTCGAATTCCATGACAAAGGCGTCAGTGAACGGCCGCGCCTTCATTGAGCCGTCGGGCTGCTTCTCCATATAGACGCCCTGGACTTTGACCGACTTCAGCCAGATGTTCTTCAATCCGGGAATCTCCGACGCCATCTTCTCGATGCCGTCGAGAACAGCCTTCTTCTGCTCCTCCGTCGTTCCATCCTTGTAGTAGAGGGTAACGACATGGATCACCGACTTCGGCTTGGAATACTTGTTGGCGGCGTATCCGGCAGCCGCGCCCAGCGCGAGCAGCACGAGCGACGCCACAATGAGTTTTGTTCGATTCAGTGTCAATTGCATGCAGGCTCCTCTTTTCTCAATTGATTGTCTGCCGCGTCCACGATGGACGCCATTCCCGACCAATCCTCGCAGATGATGATCGAATTCGCCGGGTTACGCGGATCGTACTTGACGCTCACTGGCCCCACCAGCCGCGACAGGTCGGCCGGAAGGACTGATCTGATTGCCGAAATGTCCTGGGACGTCGAGTATTCGACTCCCGCCAGTTCGTAGTGATAGAACAACTGGTTCTCGCTGGCCTCTGTGAGGAATCCTTCAATCGTCCGGCGGTGTTCGTTCACCGCCATTCGCCTGCGGCGCTCCTTCTCGTCGGGCGTCAAGCGGCGCCTCATCACAACCCAGACGGCGAGGATGGCGAGCGCGCCGGCGGCGCCCGCCGATAACGCGATTCTGGAGTCGAACAATAGCTGCTTCACTGGCTGCCTGACTGCCTCGCGGACGACTCTCCCGGGAAAGCTTTGGCGTAGTCCTTCAGAAACTGGTCCAGTCCCTTGTCGGTCAGCGGGTGATTGAATAGCGCATCCAGCACTTTGAATGGCATCGTGGCAATGTGTGCGCCGGCCTTGGCCGCCTCGACAACGTGAAGCGGCGACCGCAGGCTCGCCGCCAGCACTTGGGTTGGGAACCCGTAATTCTTATACACCAGGCAGATGTCGCGAATCAGGTCCATCCCGGAATCGCCGAGGTCATCCAGTCTGCCCACAAACGGGCTGACGCACCAGGCGCCTGCTTTGGCAGCCAGGAGGGCTTGGCCCACGGTGAAGCACAACGTGACGTTGACGCGGATCCCCTTCCTGCTCATGATGGAAGCCGCCGCGATGCCGTTCCTGGTCATGGGCGCCTTCACGACGATGTTCGGATGAATCGCCGCGAGCGCCGTGCCCTCGCGGACGATCCCCTCGACATCCGTCGACACCACTTCGGCGCTGACAGGCCCGTCCACGATGTTGCAGATGTCGCGGATCTGCTGCTCCATGGGGACGCCCTCTCTGGCGATCAGGGTCGGATTCGTGGTGACGCCATCCACCACGCCCCAGGCCGCGCCCTGTTTCAGTTCGCTCAGGTTTGCAGTATCCAGGAAGAACTTCACACGCACCGCCTCGCTGCTTTAGTCCTGCTCCGGCACCACCGTGTTCTCGAGCACCCCGAGCCCGGGGATCTCGACTTCCACCTTGTCCCCTTGTTCCATCGGGCCCACGCCGGGAGGCGTCCCTGTCGCGATCAAATCCCCCGGTTCCAGCGTCATGAACGCGGTGATGTAGCACAGGATAGCATCCACGCTGAACAGCATGTCTTTCACCGAACCGTCCTGCCGGATCTCGCCGTTGACCCGGGTTTGAATTCTCAGGGAATCGAAATCCACCTGTTCCTTCGGCACCCACCACGGGCCGACAGGACAGAACGTGTCGAACCCTTTTCCGCGCGTCCATTGGCCGTCCTTCTTTTGCAGGTCGCGCGCCGTCACATCGTTCACGATCGTGTAGCCCGCCACGCAGCTCATGCCCTCGCCAGGCGCCAGCCGGCGCGCCCGCTTGCCGATCACTACTCCGAGTTCTCCCTCGAAGGACACCATTTGGGAGAGTTTCGGATAGACGATCCTGCCAAGGTGCGCGTTGAGCGACGAAGGCGGCTTCAGGAAGATGATCGGCTCGGCGGGAACAACGTTGCCCAACTCTTTCGCGTGATCCGCATAATTCCGCCCCACGCAGACGATCTTGCTCGGCGACACAGCGGGCAGCAGCCGCGCCTGCTGAATCGGCCACTGTTCGCCGCCCTCCACGAAGATCCGGCCCTGATCGTAGACGCCCTTCCCCACGCCGGGATGGCTGTCCGGCGCCGTCGCCGGAATCGATGGGTCCTTGGCGAACCTGACATAACGGGTCATCAAATGGCTCCTTCTCGAATTCGAATTCCCTACGGTTTTTGCGGCGCGACGATCTCCACCGCCTCGCCCGGCTTGCTGGCATTACCCGCGGTATCGACAGCGGCGACGGCGTAGCGGTAGCGCCTCCCCGCGACCGCCGCCGTGTCGCTCGCCGCGGGCAGCGCCACAGGATCGCCGAGCTTCTCGAGCGGACCGTCCTCCAAAGCACGGTAGACCTGATAGCCGGCGAGGTCCTCCTCGGTATTCCTCTCCCATGCAAGTTCCACCCCATTCAAGCCGGCGATGGCGTTCAACCCGCGGGGCGGAGCAGGCGGGAATTCATCCCGGAAGACAATGCTGAGAATTTCGCCGGGTTCGCTCTCCGCCTGCCGTTCACCCAAAGGCAACGCAGCCTGGACCCAATAACTGTACTTGCGGCCCATGACCGCCGTGGTGTCAAGCCAGCTTGGGTCGCTGGCCAGTCCGAGCAAGGTGGATTCCGTATCTTCCTCGCCCCTGCGCCAGACGCGCCAGCCGGCTCCAGGCGGCAGCGGCTCGGATTTCCAGGTGAGATAGACACCCTTCACATCGCCTTTGAAGGTCAGAGGGGACGGCTTTGGCAGGGCCTTCGTTACGTTTAGAATCAAAAGGTTCGACCAGTCTCCGCCCCGGCCCGTCGGCCCAAGCGCCCGGACGGCGAAGATGATCTCGCGCCCTTCCCACCCTTTGGCCTGAAGCCTGTGTTCAATCGGCGCGCCGGATTTGTATTCGATACTGAACTTCTCCGCGCCGGCCGCCCACTGCCACAGGTCGAACTCACCTTCTCCCTTGGGCCCTGCCCGCAACTCAAAGCCCTGGAGAGTCTTCAGCGGCAGCGAGTCGGTCGACATCAGCGATGGCGTAAATCTCAGGACGATCTCGCCGCCCCTCTGGACTCCATCGAGGTCACTGATGCGCTCGGGGATGTTGAGCGCCGGCGGCAGAGGTTCGCCGACGTAGCCGCAGCCGGCCATGAGCGTCAAACCGAGAAGCAGCAGACAGCGATCCATCACAGGATATAGCGGCTCAGGTCCTGGTCGGCGACGATATCCGCCAGCCGCTTGCGTACATACGCGGCGTCCACTTTGACTTTCTTCTTCTTCAGGTCCGGCCCTTCGAAGCTGATCTCCTCGAGCACGCGTTCGAGGATCGTGTGCAACCTGCGGGCTCCGATGTTCTCGCTAGACTGGTTGACCTCGGTGGCGAAGCGCGCCACTTCCGCGACGGCATCCGGCGTGAAGTCAAGCTGGATGCCTTCCGTGTCCAGCAGGGCGGTGTACTGCTTGATCAGCGCGTTTCGGGGTTCTGTGAGAATGCGGACGAAATCGGCCTCGGTCAAGGCTTTCAGCTCGACGCGAATCGGGAACCGCCCCTGCAATTCCGGAATCAGATCCGACGGGCGCGAGACATGAAACGCCCCCGCGGCAATGAACAGGATGTGATCGGTGCGGACGAATCCGTATCGCGTGTTCACGGTCGTGCCCTCGACGATGGGCAGGATGTCGCGCTGCACGCCCTCGCGGCTGACGTCGGGGCCGTGGCCACCCTCGCGCCCGGCGATCTTGTCCACCTCGTCGAGAAACAGGATGCCGTTGCGCTCCACCCGCTCCACCGCGGTGCGGGTTACCTGATCCATGTCGATCAGCTTGTTCTCTTCTTCCGTGACGAGGTAATCGTACGCATCGGCGACGCGCATGCGGCGCTTCTGGGTCCGGTTTCCGAACAGCGCCGGCAGGAATTCACGGAGATTCATCTCCATCTCTTCCATGCCGGCGTTGGAGAGGATCTCGAACTGCGGTCCCCGCTCCTTGACCTCGATCTCAACCATGCGTTCGTCGAGCTTGCCCGCCCTGAGCTTTTCCCGCAGTTTTTCTCTGGTTTTCTCCGCTGTTTCGCTCTGCTCGGGCGAGGGCGGCATCAACACATCGAGAAGCCGTTCCTCGGCGTTTGCTTCCGCACGGCCGGCGACTTCGCCGAGCCGCTCCTCCCGGACCATATCGATGGCGATCTCCACCAGGTCCCGGATCATGGATTCGACGTCGCGCCCGACATAGCCCACTTCGGTGAACTTGCTCGCCTCCACTTTCAGGAATGGCGAGTTGGCCAGTTTCGCGAGCCGCCGCGCCAGTTCCGTCTTGCCGACCCCGGTTGGCCCGATCATGAGAATGTTCTTCGGAACCACTTCGTCGGCCATTTCGGGGTCGAGTTTCTGCCGCCTGATCCTGTTGCGCAAGGCGATGGCGATCGCTTTCTTCGCTTCCGCCTGCCCGACAACGTATTTGTCGAGTTCGAGGACGATCTGGCGCGGCGAAAGTTCGTCGAGCAGCGGGGTGTCGCGTTCGGCGTCGCCCGGAAGATAGATCACCATGGCGTCTAGCCAAGCTCCTCGAAGGCGAAGTTGTTGTTGGTGAAGATGCAGATGCCCGCAGCGATGGTCATGGCCTTTTCGGCGATCTCCCGCGCAGGCAGCTTGGTGTTCTCCAGCAGGGCCAAAGCCGCAGCCTTGGCGAAGCCGCCGCCGCTGCCGATGGCGGCGCAGTCGGCATCCGGTTCGATCACGTCGCCGTCTCCCGACAGGATGTACATATTCGACAAGTCGGCCACCAGCAGCAGAGCTTCCAGGTGCCGCAGCATTCTGTCGGTTCGCCACTCCTTGGCCAGTTCCACGGCGCTGCGGGCCAGGTTGCCGCTGTGCTGTTCGAGCTTCGCTTCAAACCGGGCGAACAACGAGAAGGCATCAGCGGTCGAGCCGGCGAAGCCGGCGAGGATTTGATCCTTATGCAGACGCCTCAACTTGCGCGCCGAGGCCTTTAGAACCTCGCTGCCGATGGTCACCTGGCCGTCGCCGGCCAGGACGATCTTGCCGGCGCGCCGCACTCCGAGAATGGTCGTACCGTGAATTTGCGGATGCTGCCTCATGAGGGGAATGATGGACTATTCCAGTGTAACGCCCGCTGAATTACGCTTCTGCCGGGAATGCCTTGGCGGCGGCGCCTTTTGCGGGAAATCGGCCCTGTAGTGAGCGCCGCGGCTCTCCCGGCGGGCGAGAGCCGCGGAAGCGATCAGCCGGAGCAGCGTGGCCAGGTTTGCGGTCTCCACCCCGCCCCTCGTCAAGGGCATCAGCGGGACCGGCTTCAGGCTGTCCACCGCAATCAGCGCCGAGCTCAATCCAGCCTCGTCGCGCGTGATCCCGCAGGATCGCGAAGCCAGGGCCCTGATCTCCGAGGCGGCGCATTCGGGCGCCGCGATCGGTTCAGTTTCGCCTGTCGCGGTCCGCACGGCAGGCTCCTCCGCCATGGCCCGGCCTGCGCGCGCCCCGAACACGATCCCTTCGAGCAGCGAGTTCGAAGCCAGGCGGTTCGCGCCGTGGACTCCGGTGGAAGCCACCTCTCCTGCCGCCCAGAGACCGGGCACGTCAGTCCTGCCCCAAAGATCCGTCTCCACGCCGCCCATGGCGTAGTGCGCGGCGGGGGCCACAGGCGCCGGCTGCCGGTCGAGGTCGATGCCGCAGCGCAAACAGGTTGCATGGATGCGAGGGAACCGGCGGCGGACGAAATCACCGCGCCCCGAAATGTCGAGCAGGACGTGATTCCGGCCCGTGAGAGCCATTTCGGCCACCATCGACCTTGCCACGACGTCGCGCGGCGCCAGTTCGCCGCGGGCGTCGTAGCGTTCCATGAACCGCTCGCCTCGCGCGTTCAGCAGGCGCGCCCCTTCTCCTCGCAGCGCCTCACTGATCAGAAAGCTCGGCGCGCCCGGCAGCTTCAGAGCAGTCGGATGAAACTGGACGAACTCGATGTCACGAATCCACGCGCCCGCGCTCCAGGCCATCGCCACGCCGTCGCCGGTCGCCACTTCCGGGTTTGTCGTTGTTTCGTACAACTGCCCCAACCCGCCGGTCGCGAGCAGAACCGCGCGCGCGCGGATCTCAGCGGTATCGCCGCCCATCCCGCTCAGCGCCAGCGCCCCCGTCACGCGCCCTTCCAGCATCGCCAGCCCCGCCACGGCGGCAAAGCTTCTGAAACTCACCCGTTCGAGCGAAGCGGCTTTGCGATAAAGCGTCCGCGCGATCTCCCGGCCCGTCGAATCCCCATGAGCGTGCAGGACGCGGCTGCGGCTATGCGCGCCTTCCCGGGCGAACACCAGCTTCCCGCCTTCCCTGTCGAACTCCGCGCCCCACTCGATCAGCCTCTCCACCTCCCGCGGACCTTCCCTGACGAGCACGCTCACGGCTTCCGGCTCGCAGAGCCCGTCGCCCGCCGCGATGGTGTCAGACTCGTGCAGACTCACTTCGTCGTCATCGGAAAGCGCCGCCGCGATGCCCCCTTGGGCATACTCCGAGTTGGACTCTTCCAGGCTGTCCTTGGCCACCACAAGGACACGGCCGGCTGCGGCGAGCTCAATGGCTGCCCTCAGCCCTGCGACGCCCGCCCCCACAATGAGGTAATCGGTCTCGATGATCTCAGTCTGCGGCAAGTCAAATGGTACAACGATAGAGTATGCCCTCCTTCGCCGTCGCCACGGCGTCGCACACCTACGAGTCTGTCGTTGAGCGTGGCTGTCTCGCGCGGCTCGGCTCGCTGATTCCCGCCCGCGCGGGCCGCTTGTTCGTCGTCACGACCGAAGACGTCTGGAAGCTCCACTCTGCCCGCCTCGAAGCCGGCTTGGGCGGGCGCCCTTTCCACACCCTCTTCTTCCCCGGCGGGGAAGAGAACAAGCGCCTTGCTCAGGTCGAGGCCCTTGCCGATCGGATGCTCGCCCTCGGCGGCGACAGGACCAGCGTCGTCATCGCCTTCGGCGGCGGCATCGTCACCGACCTTGCCGGCTTCCTCGCCGCCGTGTTCATGCGCGGCATCCCGGTCATTCAGTGCCCGACAACCCTGCTCGCCCAAGTCGACGCCGGCGTCGGCGGCAAAACCGGAGCAAACCTGACTGGCGGCAAGAACCTCATTGGAGCCTTCTGGCAGCCGCTTGCCGTGCTCGCCGACCCCGGCGTCCTCGTGACGCTTCCGCGCCGGGAATACATCGCCGGACTCCATGAGGTCATCAAGTGCGGCATTATCGCCTCCGAGCCGCTCTTCCGGGTGATGCAGCGCCGATCGCGGCAGGTTCTCGACGCCGATCCCGAAACCGTCGAGCACATCATCGCCGAAAGCGTCCGCATCAAGTGCGAGGTCGTCTCCGCGGATGAGCGCGAGGGCGGGCTGCGCCGCATCCTCAATTTCGGCCACACCGTTGGCCACGCCATCGAGGCAGAAACCGGCTACACGCGTTTTCTCCACGGCGAAGCCGTCGCCCTCGGGATGAAAGCCGCCGCCCATCTGTCGCGCCTCACCGGGAGGCTCTCCGGGCCGGTTGCCGGCGAGATCATCGACTGCATCGGCGACTACGGCCCTATTCCATCCGCCAGTGACCTTGCCGTGGACAATCTCCTCGCCCGGCTGACCAAGGACAAGAAGACCATTCACGGCACGGTCCACTTCGTCCTTGCCACCTCCATCGGCTCCACGGAAGTCGTGGCGGGGATCGACCCCTCGCTCGTCCGCGCCGCCATCGAACTCTCTCTCGCATGACCCCAAAAGCGCGGCCGAACAAACCAGGCGCCAGTTTTCACAAAGGCGAAGGCGCCACCCCGCGGGGCGCCGCCACTCCAGAGCAGGCCGCGGCTTACGTGCGAACCATGTTCGGCCGCGTCGCCGGCCGCTACGACTTCCTCAACCACCTGCTCAGCTTTCAATTGGACCGCTCCTGGCGCAGGCGGACCATCAGAACGCTCAGCCGGATTCTCGCCCGTGAAGGCACACTCATCATGGACGTCTGCTGCGGAACAGGCGACCTCCTGCTCGCCATGGAGTCCAAGGCGAAAGGTTCGGTCATCGGCTGCGACTTCTGCCATCCAATGCTGCTGGAGGCGCAGCGGAAGTCGGCGCGCAAGCGAGCCTATGCTCCGCTGTTTGAAGCCGACGCGCTGCGGCTCCCTTTGCCCGACAATTCCCTTGACCTGCTGACCGTCGCATTCGGGTTCCGCAACCTCACCGACTACCGCGCGGGGCTCGTCGAGTTCCAGCGTGTCCTCAAGCCCGCCGGGACCCTGGCGATTCTCGAGTTTTCGAATCCGCCCAACTTCCTCTTCCGCGCGCTGTATAAGCTCTATTCCCGGTTCATTCTCCCGGCGGTCGGCGGCGCGATCTCCGGCGCGCCGGACGCCTACTCATATCTGCCTGAATCCGTGGAGAAGTTCCCCGAGGCGGAGAAGCTGGCCGCCACGATGGAGAGCGTCGGCTTTACCCGCGTCCGTTTTCAACGGATGACGTTCGGCGTCGTCGCCCTCCATCTTGGTCTGGCCGGCTGACGCTAGAACACGGCGCGGAGCGAGAGTTGAATCAGCCGCGGGTCGCGGGTGCCGTTGATGACGCCGAATGTCGGGCTGACGTTGACGCCTGTCGTGTTGTTGAACTGCGTGCCGCTTCCCACACTCGAGAACTGAGTGTGGTTCCAGGCGTTGAACATCTCGGTGCGGAACTGAATCCAGCGCCCTTCGCCGAAGAGCGGGAATCTCTTGGTGACCGAGATGTCCCAGTTGTGGATGCCGGGATGCCGCATAATGTTCACCCCGGCGTTGCCGAAGGTCCTGCGTTCGGGCATTGTGAAGACGGAGGTGTCGAACCAGCGGTCGAAGGTCCGCTGGTCTTTGGGCAGGTTGGGATTGCCCACCACGTTGACCCGCGCGCCTTCGCCGGATCCGGTCCACTCCTCGGAGGAAACGAGTCCGAAGCCGGGCGTGAAGGGCGCTCCGCTTTGGATCGTCGTCATGCCGCTGATCTGCCAATCGTCGAGTACCCACCGGAGCGGCTTGACGCCAATCTTTTCGGCGAATTTCGGCGTGTCATAGATGTAGTTCGCGACGAAGACGTGCGGGCGGTCGAAGCCGAGCGGCCCGTAGTTGCGCGACTTCGGCGAGAAGTAGGGGCTCAGGCCCGCCGTGTCGGTGTCCGCCACGCCGAGGGTCTTTGAGAACGTGTATGCAACGCCCATTTGCAGGCCCTTGGAGTAGCGCTTGTTCACGGAGAACTGCGCCGAATTGTAGTTCGACGTATATCCGCTGTTCCGGTAGTTGATGTCGCCCCATCCGTAGTACGGCCGGAGGAAGTTGTCCGGCAGCGGCACTTTCGGGTTGGTCGGATCGGCATTGCCCGGGTACACATCGACGAACCGCGCGTACATCGGAATCGCATTGATGTTCCGGCTGCCAAGCAGATGCCGCGAGAGCCCGCCGACGTAGGAGGCGTCGAAAGCCCACGTGCCCACCTGCTGCTGAATCCCGAAGCTGAAGTTCATCGTCGTGGCGGGGTTCTGGTCAGCGAACAGCATGTTGATGCCTGTCGGGCCGATTGCGCCGGGCGCGTTGGCGTAGTTGACCAACTCGCCGAATGAGAGGGTAGGAGAAGAGGTTACCGGCGGATTGCCGTTCGTGTTCATCGTCGGATTGCCCTGCATGCGGTCCTGGAACATGCCGAAACCGCCCCGGACCGCCGTTTTGCCGTTCCCGAGAACGTCCCAGGCGAACCCCACGCGCGGCCCGTACGAAAGCCACGGCACTTTGTAAAGGCCGGCCGGGTAGCCGTTCTTGCCGCCGACAAATGCGCCGTTCGCTGTCAGCCCCGAGTTGGGCACAAACTGCCCGATCAGCGGCGCAGGAGCCAGTTGGCCGTTCCTTGGGTCCATGGCGACCCTTGCGCCCTGCGCATTCCGCGCGGGCATGTAGAGGACCGCCGACTTTGCGCGGTCGTACGCCGTCGGATCGAAACTGGCGATCGTGTCGTTCCTGTCCGTCTGCGGCGGCAGATGGTAGAAGCGCATCCCGATGTCGAGAGTCAAACGCCGGCTCACCCGCCAGTTGTCCTGGATGTACCACTCGGCGTTCCAGAACCACCAGTCGCCGTTCACGCGCGCCGAAGCCTCCGTGTATGTGTTGAAGATGCCGACCAGCGCGTTCGAGAAGCTGTGGTTGGTGTCCAGCGGGTTATTCGCGTTGCGGCTGAAGTTGAATGCGCCTCTGTAGTTGCCGCCTCCCACCTGGAACTTCTGCGTTCGTTCGATATAAACGCCCGCCTTCAGGTTGTGCGATCCGATGATCTTGTTGACGTTGTCGACGAAGCTCCAGATGTTGTTGTAGTTCTCATAGGGAATATTGCCGAAGGTCGTCACCGCCGGGTTGGGATTGCCGCCGAAGGTGAGGTTCGGCATATAGTTCACCGAATCCAGATAGGTGACCCCGGCTCCTTGGTCCTTATACCACTCGGCGGGATTCCCCACCTTGTCCCGTCCGATCTTCGCCGGCTCCAGCGGGTAGAAATACAGGTTGTTCCGGCTCTTCCCGAAGATGAACTCGTTGATCAGGGTCGGGGTGAAAGTCTTGGTCAAGCGAAGATTATGTCCCTTGCCCGGCTGCCCGAAAACCGTCGGTGTCAGGTCCCAGTTGAGACCGCCGTTCACCCACACGCCCCAAGGCACGTTTTGCTCATCCTTGTCCTTGATGAAGCGGTAAGAAGCCTGAAGCGTGGAAGTGATGTTTGCGTCGATGCGAATCATGTCCTGCCGCTTCGGATAGCTGCCCGAGTACGCCGAACGGTAGTTCCTGTTGTAGAACTGCCTCGGATCGGGATCGCTCCAGTTCGGCAGAGGGAAGAAGTTCAGGATGCTCTGTCCGAGGGCGCTGAACTGTGATTTCGGAATCGTGTTGTTGGGATACGGAAGACGCGTGATCGGGTCGTTGATCGGGATGAGCCGCCCGGAGGAATCGAAACTCCTGGAGAAATCTCCGTTCCGCTCCAATTGGGTCGGCATATTCACGTACCGCGTTCCGTAGTCCTTCTTCATCCCCACGTACTCCTGGCTCCAGAAGAAGAACAGCTTGTCCTTCTCTTTGTTGAAGACCTTGGGGATGTAGATGGGGCCGCCGATCGTGTAGCCGTTGATCCGGTAGCGGTACGGGTTCTTGGGAACGCCGTTCCGGTTGTTGAAAAAGCTGTTGGCGTTTAGCGATTCATGCCGGTAAAACCAGTAGCCGGTCCCGTGGAACTCTTTGGACCCGCCCTTGGTGATGACCGTAATGACGCCGCCGCCGTTGCGGCCGAACTCGGCCTGGTAGTTTGAAGTCAGGATTTTGATCTCCGAGATGGCGTCCATGTTGGGCTGGAAGTGGACGGTCGAGTTGGAGCCAGTGTCCAGGTCGGTGATGCCATCAATGGCCAGGTTTTTCTGGTTCTCCCGCTGCCCGTTGATAAACGTGCCGCGGATGGAATCCGGGCTGCTCGTTTCGCGCCGCTGAGAGAAGTTGTCCACAACGCCGGGCGTCGTGTTCAGAAGGGCGAAGAAATCGCG
Source organism: Bryobacteraceae bacterium (assembly GCA_013388415.1). Taxonomy (GTDB): domain Bacteria; phylum Acidobacteriota; class Terriglobia; order Bryobacterales; family Bryobacteraceae; genus JACADU01. The sequence continues at coordinate 6,596 of JACADU010000162.1, read as the reverse complement.
CCCTTTGACGGCGATGTTCTGGAGTTGCTTGTCGTCGATCGTGCCCGACTTCTCCGCCGACGCCAACTGAATTGTGGCGACCTCAGCCGTGACGTTGATCGTCTCGGTGATCCCGCCCACCTCGAGCGCCAGCGTCCCGAGCGTGCGCAACTGCGCCGCGTTGACGACGATGTCCTTGGACTCGAGTGTCTTGAAGCCTTTCGCCTTGACTGTCAGGTCGTACGTGCCGGCCTGAAGCGAGAGGAAAACGCAGAGCCCGTTGCTGTCGGAAGTGACGGTCACCGCGGCGCCGGTCCCTTGCCGGACAAGGACGCATTCGGCGCCCGGGATGGATGAGCCCGTGGAGTCCACGATGGCTCCCCGGACTGAGCTGGAAACGTTTTTCCCGTAGGCCGCGCCGGCGGCGCACAGGGCAATCAGAAGCAGGAATCGTGACAACTTCATAGGTGACCCCGTATTCAAGGCCGGATTATCGCTTATCTTCCGGCTGCGAGCAGTATACACCCGTAAAGTATCCGTGGAGTAGAGAAAATCTTGCCGCAAGTCCACCTTGAAGCCAAGCCGGCGCCTGAATCGCAGACAATGACAATATGAGCGCAACCGGCTGTTTCCTGCTGCTGGCTCTCGCGGTGACGGTGCAGGATCCGCAGCCATTTCAAATAGTTAAGGTGGCGGGCGGGTTTCGCTCCGCGGACGGCCCGCTGTGGAACCCTGAAGGGTATCTCATGGCCACCGACCCTCCGGCCGGCAGGTTGCGGAGGCTGAAGGCTGGGGTTGTGCCTGAAACCGCTCTGGAAACCTCGGCCGCGGGGATTGCTTTCGACCACCGCCACCGGCTGATCCTCTGCGACCCCGTCAAGCGGCAGGTTCTCCGCTGGGACGGGAAAGGGCGTCCGGAGGTTCTCGCTTCGCAGTTCGAGGGCAAGAAGCTGAATTCGCCGAACGACGTCGTCACGCGCGGCGACCTGATCTTCTTCACCGACCCTGCCTTCGGATCGGCAGCCGGATCGCGCGAACTCCCATTCCACGGCGTCTACCGTCTGACCAGCAAGGGCGAATTGACGGTTCTGGCCAAGTGGGAGAAGCGCCCCAACGGCATCGCGCTCTCGCCAAACGGGCGGATTCTCTATGTGGCTGCCAGCGACGAGCGCGCCGTTCGCGCTTACGATCTCGACCGTTCGGGCATGGCGACCAACGAGCGGCTTCTGATCACCGGGATTCGCGGCGTGCCGAACGGCTTGGCGGTCGACGAGAACGGCAGCATTTACGTCGCCTGCGAGGGCGTCGCCATCTACTCGCCCGAGGGCAAGCAGTTGCGGTTCATCGAGATCGGCGATCCGCCGACCAACCTGGCTTTCGGCGACGCCGATTACAAGAGCCTCTATGTGTCAGCGCGAAGTGGGGTATACCGGATTCGAGTCGAGGTGCGGGGAGCGGAGGCCAAGGAGTGAGCCGCCGGTACCCGCAAGCCCCATTACTCGGGGTTGGAGCGGTCGTCTTCAGGGGCGACGAGGTGCTGCTGATCGAGCGGGGAAAGGAGCCCCTCAAGGGCTGGTGGACGTTGCCCGGGGGCCTGGTTGAAGCCGGCGAGCGGCTGGAAAACGCCGTGCGCCGGGAAGTCATGGAAGAGACCGGCTTGCGCGTGACTCCAAGGAAGATTGCAGCGGTGTTTGAGAGGATTATGCCCGACGAGGACGGGCGGACGGAGTTCCATTACGTGATCGTTGATTACCTCTGCGACTATGCCGGCGGCTCCTTGCAGGCTGCCAGCGACGTCGCCAATGCGGAGTGGGTCCGTCTGGACAGCCTTGCCAGGAAGAAGATGGCTCCCGGCACCCCTTCCGTCATCCGGGAGGCGCTCGCCCTGCGCGAGCGAACGGCGGAATGAACGCGCGGAGCCTGGACCTGCTCGAATACGAAAGCCTGCGCGCGTTGATCGCGAGATACACCGGCAGCGAACCGGGGCGCAGGCTGCTGGCGTCGGTCGAGCCCGTGTCCGGCCGGGCTGCGCTGGAGACCGCCCTCAGCGAGACGCGCGAAGCGGTCTCGTACCTCCAGGAAGCTGCTGCCCCGCAAACCCGTTCTTCAAGCGCGGCCGCGCCAGTTGCATTCCGGTTCGACAACCTTCCCGACGTTGGGGCCAGCGTCGCGCGGCTGCGCATCGAGGGCGCGTCACTCGAAGGAGCGGAGATCGCCGCTCTGGTTGGGTTCCTGGAACGCGCGATGGAGGTGCGCGCCGCGCTTGCGCCGCTGGGCGGGCGTTTCCCCCTGCTGGCCGGACGCGCCCGCGCCATCGGGGACTTCCGGCAGGCGCTCAGGGAGATCTCGGGCAAAGTGCTCCCTGACGGCTCTGTGGCGGATGGCGCCAGCGTCGCTCTTGCGCGCATCCGGCGGGACATCGAGCGGCAGCGCCGCGCCATCCATGAGTCGCTGGAGCGTTTTCTGAAGGCCCACCGCGAGGACGGGATGCTCCAGGAGGAGTTCATCACCATCCGCAACGGCCGCTTTGTTGTGCCGGTTCTGCCGGGCGCCAGGAAGCATGTCCCTGGCGTGGTGCACGGCTCGAGCGGCAGCGGCCACACGCTGTTTCTCGAGCCGCTCGAGACGCTGGAAATGAACAACGACCTCGTGCGCCTCGTCGAGGAGGAGCTCCGTGAAGTCCACAGGATTCTCCTCGAGATCTCCGCCCGGCTCCGCGAGCACGCGCGGGAGTTGCACAGCACCTCGGAGGCCCTCGCGGCGCTCGACCTCGTTTTCGCCAAGGCGCGCTTTGCCGGGGAGTTCAACGCCACGATTCCGGCTTTCAGCCCGGAAGAAGAGCCCGTGTTGCGTCTGAAGGGCGCCCGCCATCCGCTGCTGGAGGATCTCTTCCGGCGGCAGCGCAAGAAGGTGGTGCCGGTCTCGCTCGAACTCGATGCGTCGCGCCGCACGCTGCTGATCTCCGGACCAAACACGGGGGGCAAGACGGTGGCCATGAAAACGGTCGGGCTGCTCGCGCTCATGGCGCAGTCGGGCCTGCCTGTCCCGGCCGAAGAGGCCGTCTTCCCGCTGTTTGACGATGTGCTGGCCGATATCGGCGACAACCAGTCGATCGAACAGTCGCTATCCAGCTTCAGCGCCCATGTGGCCCGTATCAAGGAGATGGTCGAAGCCGCGACATCGGGCTCTCTTGTTCTGCTCGATGAACTCGGACGGGCCACCGACCCCGAGGAGGGCGGCGCGCTTGGAGTGGCGATTCTCGAAGAGTTCCGCCAGCACGGGACATTTACCCTCGCGTCCACTCACCTGCTGGCGCTCAAGGTCTACGGCGCGAATACCCCCGGCGTCGTGAACGGCTCGATGGGCTTCAACGAACAGACGCTGGAACCGACCTATGTGCTTCGTCTCGGATCGCCAGGCAAGTCCGCCGGCCTCGAAATCGCCACCCGTTTGGGCCTGCCGGCGCGGCTCATCGAGCGCGCTCATGCGGCGATGAGTTCCCGGGAGCGCGACATCGCCCGCTTCCTCAATGAACTCGAAACGCGCATCACCGAGGCATCGGCGGAAACCGAGGCGATCCGGCGCCGCGAGGGCGAACTCGCCATGCGCGAAGCGCAGTTCGACCGCAGGATGGAGCAGCGCGAGGCGGCGCGCCTGCGGGAACTCGAACGCCGCGCCGAGGAGGTTCAGAAAGCCTTCGAGAAACAAGCCAATGAGATCATCGAGCGCCTGCTCTCCTCCGCCGAGCAACGCAAGCAGGCCGAGCGCGCCCTGCGGGATGTCGCGCGCGCCAAACGCGAGTTCGCCGAGCAGGTGAAGGCGCTGCCGTCCAGGCAGGGTTCCTCTGCCGCGCCGAAGCCGCCCCCCGCGGCAGGCGGAATTCGAGAGGGCATGCGAGTGAAGCTCAAAGACGTGAGCGGCGTCGCGCGAGTGCGCAAAGTCCTGTCCAACGGCCGTTTTGAAGTGGAGGTCGGCGTTCTGAAAGTTCAGGCGCGGCCGGAGGACGTCCTTGAAATCCTGCCCGAGAAAGGTGAAGCCGGCGCGAGACTGCCCGAAGGCGTGACCCTCAAGGGCGGACCGCGCTGGGACACCCTGACTCGCGAGATCAACGTCATCGGCAAGTCGGGTGACGATGCGGTGCTCGAGGTCGACGAGTTCCTCGACAGCGCCTTTCTGGCGGGCGTCACCCGCGTCCGCGTGATTCATGGCCACGGCATGGGCATCCTCAAGAAGCGCCTTCACGAGGTCTTTAAGAAGCACCCGCTCGTCGCCAGGTATGAGCTGGCGTCTCCAGCCGAGGGTGGCGCCGGGGCCACCATCGTCGAGATCAAGGAGAATTAACGGAGGCGCGAAACGGTTCTCGCTGCTCTCGGCATGGCGAACAGCCCCCTCGAGCAGCCGCTGCCCGATTGCGCCTCACAAACCAAGGATCATTGTGGCGGAGAACCGGCGGCTTCACGATCGTGAAGACCGGCGAGATCACGCCTTCGGACGCCGCGCGGCGAGAATCGAGTCCAGCCGCGCGCGGAGTTGCTTCTTCAGCGCCTGGCTCGCTTCGTCCTTGGCCAGATTCTTCATCTCGCGGGGGTCGGTGGAATAGTCGTAGAGTTCTTCGCCTTCCCGTCCTTCGTCCCACATGCTGTAGCGGTAGCGTTCGGTGCGGATCGAGTGGCCATGCACGAACTTCGTTTTGGCGTTCCCGCGGCGAACCTGCGTGATGGCGGGCCTGTCCCACGGGGCTGCGGGATTGTCGAGAAGCGGCGTGAGGCTCGTCCCGTGCAGATTGGAGGGAACGCCGGAAAGCCCGGCGATGGCCGCCGCGGTCGGATAGAGGTCGAGGAATTCGACCGTGCGGGCGCAGGTCTTCCCGCGGGCCTTCACACCGGCCCCGCCGATGATGAGCGGCGAACGGGCCGATGGCTCCCAGAGGGTCTGCTTCATCCACTGGCCGTGTTCGCCCAATTGGTAGCCGTGATCGCTCCAGAAAATGACGCTCGTGCGGCCGGCCAGGTTCATCTTTTCGAGGCCGTCAAGCAGCCGGCCGATGTTGGCGTCCAGGAAGAGGATGGTGGCGAAGTAGGCCTGCATGGCTTCGAGCCGCTGCTTCTCTCCAAGCCCGTAGTTGGCCGGCCTGACAGTGTAGGCCCAATGGGGCGCGATGTTCATCTCCCATTCTTCGAACGGGATGAGCTTGATGCGGTCGATCGGGACACGGTCGAAGTACTTGGAGGGCGCCACGTAGGGACAGTGAGGCTTGTAGAAACCGGCTCCGAGAAACCAGGGACGGTTCCGGTTTTCGTCCATCAGGCGGAGCGTTTCCAAAGCCACGATGCCGTCGGTGTGTTCCTCGTCCTTGGCCGGAGACGCATAGAAGCTCAGCGAGCTGCCGAGACCGCGGTCGGGAGTATGGTTGATGATCTTCGGCTCTTCGTCCTTGTCGATGCCGCGGGGGTTGATCTTGAGGTTCCAGGATGGCGGGTCGTCGAGCCCGTCGGTGCCGATTTGGCCCGGATTGCCGTAGTGGTAGAGCTTGCCGACCCGCGCCGCGAAATAGCCGTTTTTCTGGAACAACTGCGGCAGGGTCACCACGTCCGGAATGATCTGGCGGAAGTGTGTCTGGAGTTCGTAGACCTTGGTCGTGTCGGGGGCGAGGCCGGTGAGGAGGGAAGTCCGGGAAGGGCTGCAAAGCGGGAACTGGCAGTACGCCTTGTCGAACCGGACGCCGCTCCGGGCGATGCGGTCAAGGTTCGGCGTTGGGACGATCTTGTGCCCGTATGTGCTGAAGCAATGGTTCAGGTCGTCCGCTGCGATGAACAGGACGTTGCGGCGCGGCTCAGCCCCCCGAACGAACGGGGCGGCAGCCGCGGTAGAGAGGAAGGTTCGGCGTGAAAGACTCGGTGCGCGCATGGCCGCGATTCTACCGCGCTCGCAACCGGAGTGTTCAGCCTTTCAAGGCTGCGAGCACTTCAGCCGGATGCGCTTCAGGCTTCACCTTACGGAAAACATGCGAGATTTTGCCGTCCTTTCCAATCACGAAGGTGCTGCGCTCCATCCCCATGTATGTCTTGCCGTACATGGACTTCTCGACCCAGACGCCATACTTTTCGGCGACGGCGTGTTCCTCGTCGGCGAGCAGGGTGAACGGCAGCTTGTATTTCTGCTTGAACTTGGCGATGGACTTCACGGGGTCCGGGCTCACGCCCAGGATGACGGCGCCGAGACCCTCGAACTTGGGGAAAAGTTCGCCGAACGTGCATGCTTCCTTCGTGCAACCCGGAGTGTCGGCCTTCGGATAGAAGTAGAGGACCACCGTCTTACCGGCCAGCGACGATAGTTTCAGTTTCGCCCCGGAGTCGGTGAGCAGCGTGAAATCGGGGGCTTTGGAGCCTGGTTTGAGTTCAGCCATAGTCAACAGTTTGATGCATTCAGGGGCCGCGGAGGTTGTACGGGATGGCGGACTCTCGCCAGTCCGTCGGCGGCGGTTGCCGCTCCGCCGGCGGGTTCGCTATATTGGTGGTTGCCTCCCACTGTGCGCCCGTAGCTCAGCTGGATAGAGCAACTGGCTACGAACCAGTAGGTCGGGTGTTCGAATCACTCCGGGCGCACCATCTATCCTG
>JACADU010000114.1 GCA_013388415.1 Bryobacteraceae bacterium | reverse complement strand
TCGGCGCCGGCTGCCTCATCGACCAGCTCATCGGTCAGTATCAGGCCGACATTTGCGGTCTGGGGCCGCTGCTTGACCCGGCCAACACCCGCAAAGCCATCGCTGCCATCCACCGCTACAACACCAAGTCCCCGCTCGGCGAGCATGAGAGCGTCCAGCGCATCTTCGCCCTCTACGACGAATCCGCGCTCGTCATCTGCGACTACGCCAAAGCCCCGCGGCCGCGCATGCCGTTCCCGTACTACGCCGAAGTCATGACCGGTTTCGAATACGCCGCCGCCTCGCAGATGATCTGGGCCGGCATGGTCGAGCAGGGCGTCGAAGCGATCGCCAACATCCGCCGCCGCTATGACGGCGAGCGCCGCAACCCCTGGGACGAAGCAGAATGCGGCCATCACTACGCCCGGGCGATGGCCGCGTGGACGCCCGTCGTCGCCCTCTCCGGCTTCGACTACTTCGCTCCCGCCGCGCGCCTCTCCATCAAGCCGCTTCGCACCGGCGCTCGCTTCAAGTGCTTCTGGTCGGCTGCCTCCGGGTGGGGCACTTTCACGCTGACGCCTCGCACATTCCGCCTCGACGTCCTCTCAGGCGCCCTCGAGATCGCCGAGCTCACGCTCCCCAACGGTCGAAGAAAGACCTACAGCGAACGCATCCGCGTTACTGAATCGACCTCCTTGGTCCTCTCATGATCTCCGCACTGACGTTCTTCCTCACCATGTTTGCCGAATCGGTATCCAACCCGATTCTGCCCAGCGGTCCCGATCCATTCATCTCCGTCCACAACGGCATGTACTACATCACCCAAACCACCGGGCGCGACATCCGCATCCGCAAAGCCTCCACGCTCGCCGGTCTCGCCTTATCCGAGCCCACACAGGTTTGGATTGACCCCGATCCCGCGCGGTGCTGCAACATCTGGGCCCCCGAGTTTCACCGCCTGCCCGCGCCTGACGGCCACCGCTGGTATCTCTACTACACCGCCGGACCAAGGACCTGCTGCGCCCAACAGCGCATGCACGTCCTTGAAAGCGAAGCCGACGACCCGCTCGGCCCCTACCGCTACAAAGCCCGCCTTTACGACGCCGCACACGACTACTGGGCCATCGACCCCACTGTCTTCCCCGACGGCAATGGCAGGCTCCATGTCGTTTACAGCGGTACGCCCCAGGACCGCATGCCCCACGAGAAACCGCAAAACCTCTACATTGCGGCTTTGGAGAACCCATGGACGATGCGCGGCGAGCGCGTTCTGCTCTCCGAGCCGACGCTCGATTGGGAACGCCGCGGCGGAGGCGTCAACGAAGGTCCCGCCGTCCTCCGCCGGGGCGGCACAGTTTTCCTCGCCTTCTCCGGCAGCGGCTGCTACACGGACGACTATGCCGTCGGCCTTCTCGAAGCCAGCGCCTCATCCAACCTCCTCGACCCTGCCTCGTGGAAGAAGCACGCCGCTCCATGGCTCTCTCGCAACGATGAGGCCGGCGTCTTCGCCCCCGGTCACAACTCGTTCTTCCGCCCTCCGGGCTCCAATGAAGACTGGATCGTCTACCACGCCAACGCCCGCCCCGGCCTCGGCTGCGGCGGCGCCCGCAGCCCGCGCGTCCAGCCCATCCGGTGGTCCCCTTCTGGCCAGCCCCTCGTTGAGAGGCCCACGGCTGGCCGTGTCATGTTGCCTTAGTGCTGACTCTCCTCAGTCCCAATTCAGATGAAAAACCTGCGTTACTAACTCATACTCAGAGTTTTCTCCAAGCCCTGGACGCCGAATCTTCTTGCTTCTGTCCAGGATCGGAGGCATACTTCCAACGCCTGTCCTGCACAACTGGAAACTTACAAGCGGGCGGGGTGTGAGGAGACACTTTCGATGACGAACAGTTCATTGCTGCTGACAGCCGCTCTTGCGAGCGCACTCGCAGCGAACCTTTCCTTCGGCCAGGACGCAGTCAAGGCTGAAGACCAATATGTAGTTCTCAGCTACTTCAAGGTCGATCAGGAGAACCTGGCGGCCTTTGAGGAATGGAGCCGCACCAACTCGAAGAAGTTCTTCACGGAGATGATGAACCAAGCCGGCTCCAATCTATGGGGATGGAACGTGGCCCGCATTCTTTACCGCGGGCCGGACGATGACGCCCCCACGCATGTCGCCGCTTCCATCTACAACGGTCCTCCTCCCGGGACCCTCGAACCCGCCGCTCTTGACGCGCTATACAAGAAGATCACTGCCATGGATCCTGCCGAATACCGGAAGAGGCTGAACAGTCTTCGTGAACTGCTCGGCACCGAACTCGTTCGCGGCATCGCCTGGGCCGGAGGAAGCAGCCCCGAAGGCAGCTATCGTGTGGTGACCTACAGCAGGCTCGAACCCCGCCGCGCTGCGGCCCATCGTGAAGCCGCCGCGTCGACCTGGCAGCCCATATACGCCGCGGCCGCGAAAGAAGGCAAGATCCTCGCCTGGTCCTCCAGGAGCTATGTCTTCCCGCGTGGCATGGATGCCCCTTACGACATCCTTGGCG
>JACADU010000221.1 GCA_013388415.1 Bryobacteraceae bacterium | reverse complement strand
TATCTTTCCGGTCGCGCAATGGGAGAAGCTCTGGGGCGACATGAGCGCGATTCCGGAATTGGATTGCCGCTTCCTGATCGTCTCCCGGCGCCGGGGGCAACAGCTCAAGGACGTGGCGCAGTTGGATGGGTGGCTGCGGGACGGATCGGCCGCCTATGTCGACTCGTTGTGCGAGTGGGAGTAACCGGGACGCGGATCTGATACAACGGGGGCATGCTGCGTCTTTGCCCGCTGCTTCTTGTTTTCGCCGCCTTGCGCATCCAAGCCGCGCCGGCGTTCAAGCCGGTTGATTTGCGCTGCGAGTACCGCCGGAATCCTCTTGGGATCGACGTTGAACAGCCCCGGCTGAGCTGGCGGCTGGGCGCCGTGACGCCAGGCGGGCGCGGCCTCATGCAGTCCGCGTGGCGGATTCTGGTGGCGACATCGCCCACACTGCTCGAGCCCGGCAAGGCCGACCTGTGGGACAGCGGCCGGCAGGCCGGCTCGCGGACCATTCAGATCGTTTATCAGGGCAAGGCGTTGAGCTCCGGCATGCAGGTGTACTGGAAAGCGGCCTCGTTCGACGCCTCCGGCGCCGCGGCGTGGAGCGATCCGGCGGAATGGTCGATGGGGATTCTGAGGCCCGCGGAATGGGGCGCGCAGTGGATCGGCCGGGAGGAGGACGCGCTCTACAGGCATCCCGACAGCCCGTCGAAGCAGCTTGAATCCGCGCAGTGGATCACGGTGGAGAAGAGCTTCGCCGCGAGCCTGAGCGCGCCCGCCGATGTGGTTCGCGCGCGGGCTGTCTTCGCCGCGCAAGGCAAGTTCGAGCTATTCGTCAACGGCGCGCGCGCCGGCCTCATCACTTTCGCCGCGATGCCCCATGTTTTCGAGATCGGGCCATTTCTCAAGGCTGGAGACAACCGGCTTGAAGTGATGAACAAGAGCGGCGATCTCCGGCCCGGGAAGCTCATCGGCAGCGTGAGGGTGGAGACGGCATCCGGCAGCCTGAGCGCCTCGATGGTCACCGGCGGCTCGAGGCCGGCGCCGGCCGGGACGCTATGGCGTGAACGCGGCTACGGCGAGGAGCGCGTGCTGCCGGCGCGCTACCTTCGAAAGGAGTTCGACGTGGTCAAGCCCGTGAAGCGCGCCATGGCCTATGTGGCAGGGCTTGGCCTGTACGAGATGTACGTGAACGGCAGGCGCGTGGGAGACGCCGTGTTACAGCCGAACCTCTCCGAGTACGACAAGCGCGTCTATTACAACACGCACGACATCACGCCGCTGGTGCGGAGCGGTTCAAATGCGGTGGGCGTCGTGCTCGGCAACGGCCGCTATTGGGCTCCACGCCATCTTGTGCCTGCGCCCATGCGAAGCTACGGGACGCCGCGGCTCATCGCGCGGATCGAGATCGAGCATGCGGACGGCACAAAAAGCAACATCGTTACGAACGGTTCGTGGCGGCTGACCACCAACGGCCCGATCCGCGCGAACAATGAGTTTGACGGGGAGGAGCACGACGCGCGTCTCGCCATGCCGGGGTGGGCGGAGCCCGGTTTCGGCGCCGCCGGATGGGAGCCGGCGCAGGTTGTGATCGGGCCCACGGGGATTCTCGCGGCGCAGATGGCCGAGCCGCTGCGTGTGACGGAGACGCTGAAGCCGGTGAGACGGACCGAGCCGCGGCCGGGCGTCTGGGTTTTCGACATGGGACAGAACATGGTCGGCTGGGCGCGGCTGCGGGTCAGTGCGCCGCGGGGCGCGCGGATCAGGCTGCGGTTCGCCGAGACGCTGGACTCTCAGGGGTTGCTCTACGTCGACAACCTGCGCTCGGCGCGCGCGACCGACGAATACATCGCGCGCGGCGGCGGCGAAGAGATCTGGGAGCCGAGCTTCACGTATCACGGCTTCCGCTTTGTCGAAGTCACCGGATATCCGGGAGAGCCGCCGATGGACGCCATCGAAGGCCGTGTTGTGCACGACGCCATGGAACGCGCCGGCGGCTGGGAATCCTCCAACTCACTGCTGACGCAGCTTCACAAGAACATCTATTGGGGCGTCCGTGGCAACTATCGCTCCATTCCGACCGACTGCCCGCAACGCGACGAGCGGCAGGGCTGGCTGGGGGACCGCTCGGTGGTCAGCCGCGGCGAAACCTACCTGTTCGACGTTTCCGCGTTCTACACGAAGTGGGTTCAGGACATCGAGGACGCTCAGAAGGCGGACGGCAGCGTGCCGGTGGTCGCGCCGGCGTATTGGCCTTATTACAACGAGGAAGTCACCTGGGCGAGCACTTTCCTGCTGGTCCCCTCAGTTCTGCATGACCTGTACGGCGACACTCGCGTCATCGAGAAACACTATCCGGCGATGAAGCGATGGATCGATCACATGCGCGGGTACATCAAGGACGGATTGATGCCGCGCGACAGCTATGCCGATTGGTGCGTTCCGCCGGAGAAGCCCGAATTGATCCACTCGCAGGACCCCACGCGGACGACCGAGGGGCGGTTTCTCGCCACTGCCTACTTCATCCGCATGCTGGGCCTGATGGAGCGGTATGCGAGAATCGCCCGGCAGGAGACCGACGCCAGAGAGTTCGCTTCGCTGGCGGCATCGATGACCGCGGCTTTCAACAAGTATTACTTCAACGCGCAGACGGGGCTCTACGCCAACGGCACGCAGACGTCTTCGATTCTGCCCCTGGCTTTCGGCATCGCCGCGGCGAAGGACCGGAAGACGCTGTTCGACAACCTGGTGCGCAAGATCGAGGTGGAGAGCAACGGCCACGTCGGCGTGGGGCTGATCGGGGCGCAGTGGCTGATGAGGACTCTTTCCGACAATGGGCGGCCGGACGCCGCCTACCGGATCGCGACCCAGAAGACCTACCCGGGATGGGGCTACATGATCGAGAAGGGCGCGACAACCATCTGGGAGCTGTGGAACGGCGACACCGCCGACCCGGCGATGAACTCCGGCAACCATGTCATGCAAATCGGCGACCTGAATTTGTGGCTGTATGAGACGCTGGCCGGAATCCGGCCCGACCCGGCCCATCCCGCGTTCTCGAAGTTCACATTGAAGCCCACACCGGTCGAGGGGCTCGACTGGGTGAAGGCGTGGCGCAAGACGCCGCACGGGGAAATCCGGGTGCACTGGAGGAAGAGCGGCGGCAAGTTCGAGCTGGACGCCGCCGTTCCGCCGAACACGGTTGCGACGATTCTGCTGCCGGCCCCGCTCGCCACGGTTCCGCCGGGTTTGCGCGCGCTCCCGCCCCAGGAAGGACGCGCGGCGTACCAGGCTGTCTCGGGCGAGTATCAGCTTGCGGTGTCTACTTCCGGGCGACCAGCCGCACCAGCGGCGCCCGGCCGTCCGGCCCGTTAGACCATTCAGCCTGAGCCGGCCGGTCCTCGTATCGCAGAATGCGCAGGTCATTGAACGCCCGCAAAAGCTCGTTGGTCCTGTAACCCGTCTGCGGGGGGTCCGGCTTGAGATTGGCGAAGGCGGCGTCGGCGTGGTAGTCTTCAACGATCAGCAGGCCGTTCGGCTTGAGGGCGGTGATGATCTTGCGCGCCTGTTTCACGGCGAGATCGTTCACGTACATGCAGAGAATCAGGTCGTACTCGGCGGCGCCGATGCGGAGATCCTCGAACCGGATCTTGCGGGCGTCGATCTGGGCGCCGAGTTTGGCCGCGCCGGCCTGAGCTTGCTTGATTGCGGCTTCGGAAGAGTCGATGCCGACGACCTTCCACCCCTTGCGGGCGAGGTAGATGGCGTTGCGGCCGTTTCCCATTCCGACATCGAGCGCCGTGCCGGGCTTCAAGCTGGCGGTGGATTCCAGCACGAGGGCGCTGGGGTTCACGGGCACTTTGCCGTCCGGACTCAAATAGATCTGGTCCCAGGGGATCTGGCCGCTCTTCGGGCGGGGCGCCTGGGCGCAAACGAGCAGGGAGCCCACGAGGGCGAGGACGGCAAGACGCATGATTACTCCACTTGAATGCCAGTCAACCAATAATGCAGATCGTTTGTCAGGACCGTGGCGCGGATGTTTGCGCCTTCCTTGAGTTTCGCCCATTCCGCGGCGTCGGGAACGGGGAAGTCCATGGTCATGGCTTCCATCCAGCCTTCGATCTTCTCGTGCTTGATGGTGGCGATCCGGTCAGGCTTGAGGCGGAGGACCTCGCCGCGCAGCTTGTAGGTGTTCTTCGCCTCGCCGTAGTCGTACTTCGCCTCACGTTTGGCTCCGCCGCAACCGGCGAGAAACAGCAGGCCCGCCATCCAGAGTCGTCGAGTCATGTTCCGGGATCCTGTTCTACTTCACTCTATACCCGGCGGCCTCTTTCTACCGGTAGGCCGCAACACCTGTCACATTCTCGCCGATGACCAGGGTGTGAATGTGGTCGGTGCCTTCGTAAGTGAAGACGGACTCGAGATTGCACATGTGGCGCATGATGGGGTACTCCTCCATGATGCCGTTGGCCCCCATCAGGTCCCGGCTCAGGCGCGCGCACTCGAGCGCCATCCGGACGTTGTTCCGCTTGAGCATCGAGACGTGGGCGGGCTCGAGTTTCTTTGCGTCTTTCAACCGCCCGCAGTGGAGCGCGAGCAACTGGGCTTTGGTGATCTCAGTGATCATCCAGGCCAGTTTCTCCTGGACGAGTTGGTGGCTGGCGATGGGCCGGTCGTCGAACTGCTTTCTGACCTTGGCGTAGTCGCGGGCGGTTTCAAAGCAGTCGATGGCGGCGCCGATCACGCCCCATCCGATGCCGTAGCGGGCTTGCGAAAGGCAGCCGAGAGCGGCTTTCAGACCGCGGGCGTCCGGCAACCGCATGGAGTCCGGAATCCGGCAATCGCGGAAGGCGAGCGAGGACGTGACCGAGGCGCGCATGGAGAGCTTGCCATGGAGGTCGCTGGTCTCATAGCCGGGACTGCCGCGCTCGACCAGAAAGCCCTGAATGCCCTCATCGGTTCGCGCCCAGACGACCGCCACGCCGGCCATGCCGCCGTTCGTGATCCAGGTTTTTTCGCCGTTCAGGACCCAGCCGGCGCCGTCGCGCGCGGCTCGTGTCGTCATGCCGCCGGGGTTCGATCCGAAGCCGGGCTCGGTGAGCCCGAAGCAGCCGACCAGCCTTCCCGCCGCCAGTTCAGGGAGGTACTTCTTCCGCTGCTCCTCCGTTCCGTAGGTGAAGATGGGGTACATGACCAGGGCGCCCTGGACACTGACGAAACTGCGGAGACCGGAGTCGCCGCGCTCGAGTTCCTGCATGATGAGCCCGTACTCGACGTTGCTCATTCCGGCGCAGCCGTAACCGTCGAGGTTGGCGCCGAAGAAGCCCAACTCGCCCATTTCCGGGATCAATTCCGATGGGAACCGCCCCTCGCGGTAGCACGCCTGGATGAGCGGCATCAAGCGGTCCTGAACGAATTGCCGGGCTGTCTGGCGGACCAGTTTCTCTTCTTCGCTGAACAGCGAGTCGAGGAGCAGGTAATCAACGCCGCGGTAAGAGGCCATAAATTCATCCTATTTCTTTCACGGCGCGGCGGCCGCTGGGGCCTCGCCCCACACCGCATCCATCTCCTTCAGCACCATGCCGACACTGATTTCCTCGAGACAGGTGAGACGCCCGCAGCATGCCTGCAAGCGGGCGCCGCGCCAGCATGGCGCGCAGGGGAGATTCGGGCGAACCTGCCTCACATAGGGCGGCAGCGCGCCCAACTCCGCGGCGGGCGTTGGCCCGTAGAGAATCACTACAGGCGTGCCAACGGCGGCCGCGACGTACGCCAAGCCGGTGTCGTTCGCCACAACGACGCCGGCCGCGGCCAGCATTTCGGCGGTTTCGCGCAACGACAGCTTTCCCAGCATCACACGCGCGTGACCGGGCCAATCCCACCGCAGCCCGCGGTGGGAGGTCGAGTCGTCCTCCGTCCCGGCGACAACAACATCGCTCAAGCGCCCGGCGAGCTCGGCGAACCAGGGCCAACGCTTCGCGGTCATCTCGCCGGTCTTTGAGCCCGGAGCGAGGATCACTGTGGCGGCTGAAACTCCAGCGTGCGGCGCCGGTGCGACAGGCAGAGTGATGGCGGGCGCGTTCGCCGGTTCATACCCGAGCTGTTTCGCGAAGTCGAGGTAAAAGGCCTGCTCATCGCGCTCGAAGAGGCTGGCCGGCGGCCTTCTCAGCACATGGCCCGCGTATTTCCGCGCGCGCCGTGGCCAATAAAACGGCGGCAGCGCCGGGATGGCGAAGTCGTAAGTTCCCTCCAAGCGGCGGACAACGCGCCGCACGGCCCTCCAGCCATCGAACAGACTGGCGGTCTCGGGATAATCGGCGTCGAGAAGGACATCCACCGCGATTCCCATCTCGTCCAACGCCACCAGCAGCGGGGTGGCGAAAACGATATTCCCGATTCCCGAACCCAAGTGCACCAGCGCGGTCATCCCTTGGTCCCTCAGGCGGCGTACACGAACAATTCCCACTTCATGCGCACAGGCAGGCGATGGCGGCGGCACGCCGCCTCAAACGACGCATGGACCGCATCCTGCTTCCACCCCGCTTCGAGCATCCTCTCCCGCCACCACTCTCGCGGCCTGATCGTCACGTGGGAAAGATCCCTGTTTCCGGTTCCGGCGGCCGTCGGAATGACCGCCACGAGCGCCTGCCGCGTCCAGGCGCGCGAGCGCAGCAGGAACGCCCGAGCCTGTTCCTCGGTCAGACACTGAAGCAGGTCGAAAGCGGCGAGGATGTCAAACTGCCGCTCGTACTCAATGCTGTCCGCCGAACCCAATCGCAGGCGCGATTTCACGCAAGGTTCGGCCTGCGCGATCGCGTACGGGCTCAGGTCGAAGCCCTCCGCATCGAGTTGCGCTTCCCGCATGGCTCGGACAAGAAAGCCCTTCGCGCAGCCCGCGTCCAGCAGGCTCGACGCCTGCGGGAACATCTCGCGGAGGAAGCCGGCCGTCTCCCGGAACAGCCCCGCAAAGCCCGGCCAGGTGTAGCCGCCGCGCCAGTTCGATTTTCGGCCGCCATCGAAGTAATCCGCGTCGAACCACTCAGCCGGGATAGGAACAGGGGGCGCGGCCGCCGCGGGCAAGACGCGGAGCACGCGCCCGCGCCGCCGCTCACGGATCTCTTCCAGCCGCGAAATCGCCACGGCTGCGATGCGCTCGGGCGCATAGCGCTCCTTCAGCCGCACAGCCTCACGCCGCGAGCGGGCCGCCGCATCGTCCCGGTTCGTGTAAACCTCGTGGATCGCTTGAGCGGCCTTTTCGACGTCCGGCCGCGCCCACCGCATCCTCGGGCTATAGAACACGTACCGCTGATCCACGGGGCACTTCTCCCAAGGGACAAGGTGGTGAGCCTCGGCCGACAGGTAATCCATTGGGCCGGAATAGGCCGTGGCGACAATCGCCTTTCCCCGGCAGGCCGCCTCGAACAAGGGGTATCCCCAACCTTCGCTGCGATGCAGCGAGAGGTAGCAGTCACCGCGGGCGGTCAGGCTTTCCACCTGTTCCTCACTCCAGCCTTCCGCATAAATCGCAACACGGGCGCGCGAACCTGTCCTCAGCCTCGCCGAGTCGAGCGCATGACGCGCCGCGTCCGCGGCGCCGGGGTTCGTTTTGACGATCAGAATGGGCGCGTCTTCATCCGCGAAAGCGCGGCAATAGGCCTCCAGAAGCTCATGCGGGGACTTCCTGTCCTGCCACTCGAAGATGCTGTAAAACACATAGTCGTTCGAGCCGGCGCCTTCAAACGGCGGGATTGCGCCCGTCCGCGCCCGCTGCGCCGGATGCGGCAGGTGGAACACCGGCGCCGTGAGCGCAGGCTTGAAGATCTCCACGTTATAGCGGCTGGGCAGCCATACTTCGACGGTGTGATTCAGCGGGTTGCGCCACTGCGTGGGGATGCTCTCGGTTTCCCACACTGTCATGCCGATGGCGTTGGGCAGCTTGAACGCCTCACGCGCCCAGACCGCAGGGATGCCATGGAACAGATGGAAATCGGCCCGCCGGTCAGAGCCGTTGATCAAGCTCTCCACTAATGGGTCGCTCACCTGCCGCCCGCCGGCGCCGAGATCGACGACTTTCAGGTGCAGGCCGGCTTCATGCAATGCATGCAGGTAGCACCGCGCGGCGTTGCCGTAACCGGAAGCGTCGAACACGTTGCCGTAATAGGTCAGCGTCAGGTCGGTCATCGCCCTTTCTCCGACAATGTTCATTCCCAGCTTCTTTTGCACGATCCGCGCGACGCTCTCAGGCTGGAGGGTTTCCAGGCACTCGAGATGGCGGTCGCAGTCCCGCCTGCCCCAGGGTTGATTCCGGCAGCGCGGTTCGCAGTCGAGCCCTCCGGTGATGGGGAACATGTTGCTTGCCGGCAACGCCTCCCGCTGCGGGCTCGTGATGCCGAAGATCCCGAACACGGGGATCCCCATGGCGACGCCAAGGTGCATGAGGCCGGAGTCATTCGAGACGAGCGCGCGGCATTCCCGCATCAGAGCCGCGGTGTCTTGCAGGCTCAGCTTGCCGCGGAAGTCGATCGCATGCGGCGGCCATTCGCCATCATCGCGGTCGTCTTCTGAGCCCAGGACGGCAACGCTTGGGAAGCGCAGCGCCAGGGAGGCGAAACCCTTCCAGCGCTTCCATTTCCAGTCGGGTTTCGACCCGGGATGGAACGCCACTGTTCCCTCCGGAAGGTTGAACCGCCGATCCGAGGCCTGGGCGAAGGGCGGCGGCATTTCGTCCTGCCAGCCAAGCTGGCGCGCGATTCTGGCCGTCTCGCCGGGATCGCCCGTCTTCATCCACTCGCGCGGATTGAACTCGATCACGCGGCTGGCCTTCACTCCGCGTCTCAGATGACGGGCCAGCGCGGTGAAGACCGCCGCGTCGTAGACTGCATCCGGTTCAAGCGGTTTCGAAGCTGGGCTTCCACGCCAGGCGCTTTGACGCCAGAAGATGCGTCCAACCTGCGGCGCGCCATCCAACAGTTGAACGGTCTCCGGGTAGTCCGGCTCGAGCAGCAAGTCCACGCGGTAGCCCATGCGGTCGAGCGCCGACACCAGCGGCGTGACGCGCAGGATGTCGCCGACGCCGCGCGCCGCCGCGACCAGCACGCGCCCGCGGTTTGATGCGCCCACAGCAGAAGTGAGCTCATCCATGAGCGGTCCGATGAGCGCCCGGACGATCTCGAGCGGCTCGGGTTTCCAGCGCGCCCCGTGGAGGTCTTTGGGGCTCACATTGCGGGCATGCGCCGTTGCGACGAGAAAGTCGCCCTCAAGCCGCAAGACAGCGGAAGGCGCAACACGCCACAGGAAGCGCGCATCCTCGCCGACGTCCAGATTCGGAAAGGGGATCTTCTCCCACAGCGACCGCCGGTAGCACAGCGAGTTGCCCGAAACCCAGGGCCGCAAGTTGTGTGGATAAATGTACCGGAAGGCGCGCCGGTTGACGATATCGAAGTACAGAGGCCGATCGGTGCCGCAGACCTCCGCGCCGGCGTGCTTCAGCGCTTCGACTTGCAGGCGAAGCCGGTGCGGCGCCGACCAATCGTCGTCGTCGAAGTGAGCGATGAACTCGCCCCGCGCCTCCCGGCAGGCGATGTTCCGCTTTTCACCGACGGTCCGCCGGCCGTCGCAACGGATATATCTGAACCGGCCGCCGGCCGCGGGGATCAGGTCATGCACCGGGGCCGTTCCGTCGTCGACGACGATCAGTTCGCGTTCAGGCCAGTCCTGCGACAGGAAGCAGCGCAGCGCCGCCGGCAGGAATGACCGGCGATCCGCGGTGGGCATGATGACGGATACCATC
>JACADU010000083.1 GCA_013388415.1 Bryobacteraceae bacterium | reverse complement strand
TTGCTGGGCCGATGGGCAGAAGGCGACGGCAAAGCTGACGGGGCAATGCTGAGGCTGGCCTCTGCTGACAGAACTGACAGAGAGGCATGCGAAGAGCGCGGGCAGGACACCCAGGCTAGCGGGACTTTACCACGCCGGAGGCGAGAAACCTGGGAACCGGCTTAGGATCAGGCACATAGCGGAGGGCTCCGTATATACGACGGCGATCAAGTGATCTCGGGGAGCGCGCCGAGCGCCTGGGCCATCGCGCTCCTGGTCTGGTCGATTTCTTCGATCTGCCAGCGGACGCGGGGCCTTCCTTTGCGACCAGTCACCTCGATGAGGCGGCAACAGCGAATCTCCGCCAACTCCGCCAATAGCCGGCGAGAGTTGCCCCGATAGCCGGCCTGCCGCGCCGCCCGGCGGTGCAACAGGGTCACCAGCAGATAGGCCGTCACGCACATGAAGGCGTGCACGTGGAGCTTCTGATCGGTCCAGTGAAACTGCGGACGCGTGGAAAGCATGCGGGGATCCTTGAGGTCGCGAAACGAGGACTCCGCGGCCGATTGCCCTCGATAGGCTTCGATGATCTGCGCTGTGCTCCACTCGGCGCGATCGGTGATCAGGATGCGAAGCCCAAAGTAGCGCTCGGCCAGGCGCCGATACTCCAGCCAGTCGCTCCAGACGCGAACGCGCACCGAGCCTTGCTCATCCTGATCGACTTGGTAGCAGAGCAGGGAGCGAAGGTACTGCCGGCCACGGATCCTGTTCAGCTTTCGCTTCGCCGCCTCCAGGCTGGTCCGGGGGCGCAAGCCCATCTCCTCCAGTTCCCGGCAACTGCGCGCCATGGACTGGGCCAGCCCGCGCATTTGTCCCTCATGCAGCTTGGGGCTGAAGACCACCACCACTTCGCGGCGCTCTCCCGCAATCACCCGCTGGCCTCGCCAAGCGCGCACTTCGGCGCCAGTCGACAAGGGCACCGGGGCCAAGCCGGCCGACGCTTCCTCCAATAACGCGCGATGGTTGGACGGACGAAGCGCAGTCACATAGTTCCGCAGGCCCGCCAAGTTGTCCTTCGACGACGCCCCGGCGTCGAAGACCATCGTCAATTGCTCGGGCTCGCCGGTTAACTCGCGCAGCCGCCGGCGAACCGGCTTGAGAAACGCCGCGAACGTCTTCATGTCCGACCGTGCGCCCTCATACAGCTCATGGGTCAATGGCAACTGCGTGTCCTGGTCGACGACCAGCGCCAGGCCCATTTGGCGCAGGTCGTGCCGGCCTTGCTTGTTGTGCCCGCGCTGCGGAAGCTTGGGGCGCGTGTTGGTGCTGGCGATGTGGGTGTAGAAGTTGGTGGTGTCGTAGGCCAGCGCCTTCAATTGCAGTTGCTCGACGCGCACGACCTCGCGCACCAGGCCCTGCTCGATGGCCGCCAACCGGTCCACCGGCACCTCGTTCATCTGATCCCAGAAATGCTGGCTGGTGAGATCGGTGGCGGTGAAGCCCATCAGCTCGGGCAGATAAGTGGTCTTGGCCCAATCGGCGAAAGCGCGTTTACTGCGCGGGGCGCAGGCGCGGGCGATCATGGCGGCCACCAGGGACGCGCCCACAGTCAACCCGTCGCGGACCTGCACCCCGCCCTCGGGCGCGATCGAGCGGTCGATGCGCCCGGCGAGATCGAACTCCCGCGATAGGCGGTGCAGGGCGCTGACGGCCCCAGCCGAGACAGAAGAGATCCGCACCGGCGACTGTTGCTGTTGATAGAGCTTCAGGATGTCGTCGACGCGGCCGAGGTGGGCGACGACGCGGATGGAAGGCCTGCCGTTCTTGCGGAAGGACTCGACGATGCGGTAGTAGGAGATGCCGTGCGACTGGTAGGCCTGGAGGGAAGCCATCAATTACGTATATACATGACTGCTGCCGCCAAGTCAAGACGAATCCAGGCAGCCAGCAGGTGGGGTATTTGGCAGTCACAATTACGTATATACGCAGAGATCGCCAGGATCGCCCTTGTGCTCAAGGAGTTGGCGCGAGTCGAAGCTGTCGCCTTAGGAAAGTCCCGCTAGCGCCGGTATGATGCCCGGAGCTTTGTCGAGGGGCAACCGGGCACAGACGCGCATCCTCTCGCCATCCGGCATCTGCACGCTGATGCTGGCGTCGGAACAGAACACAAGCGCATCAATGTACGGCCGGTGCGTGCCCCGAAACGCTTTCTGCCGGCCGATGAGGTCGCCGAGCTTCTTCGCTTTGGTGTTGGCGAGAATCAGCGGATTGTCGACGGTGACGGTGCGCCCTTCCTTCTCCCAGAACCAGGTGTGCCGGTTTCCGGTGATCTTCCCGCCGCGGCTCTTGATCTCGACCAGGAACAGCCCCGCCCGGGTAATGATGAGGGCGTCCACCTCGTTCACGCTGCCGTCATCGCCGATGAATTCGAAGTTCGAGATCATCCAGACGGGGTCGACGTCCGGTAGGTTATCGCGCAGAAACACCAGGGCTTCCCGCTCATGGGGAAAGTGGGAGTCTGCGTACTGTTTCCAACGGCTTGGAGGGAGGGCCATGGGTCACGAATCGAAGCACTCATTCTATCGCCCGGACGAGTCAATTGGACGAGCCCTTCGAAACATGACAATTCCTCAATATTTCAAATCGCTTTTTACCTACAGAGTCCTAGAACTGGGGGTCCTGAAGTGACTTGGGAATGCCGATTGTGGAAGTGATCAGGAGGACTCCTCGGTGAGCGCTGCTGTCCAGTAC
>JACADU010000133.1 GCA_013388415.1 Bryobacteraceae bacterium | reverse complement strand
GAACAGATCAGGGTCGTCGGGATGGGTGTAGGCGTAGAATCCGTCGCCGAAGCTGACGATGGAGAAGTGAGAGTTCAGGATGCCCGAGTTCTCGCGGACCCGCGAAGGACCGGTCCACGTTCCGTTGTCCTGAAGGCCACCGGTGACGTTGTAGAACGGCGCGCGGTTGTCGGCGTGGACCTGATAGAACTGCCCAAGCGGGAGATTGTTGACCGTCTCCCAGGTTTCGCCGCGGTCATACGACACGGCGATGCCGCCGTCGTTGGCTTGCCAGATGCGGTTCGGATCCTGGGGGTCGATCCAGAGCCCGTGGTAGTCCGAGTGGGTACGGTTGGAGATGGTGCGCCAGGTGCGGCCGGCGTCGATGGAGACCATCAGGCTGGTCGCGATGGCATAGACGCGGTTTTCGTCCTTGGGGTCGACGCGGAGGTCGGCGTAGTAAAAGCCGCGGGAAACCACCTCGCGGTTGCGGGTCATCTCATGCCAATTCTCGCCGGCGTTTGTGGAGCGGTAGAAGGTGCCCTCCTTCGATTCGCACGCGACGTAGACGGTTTCCGGTTGCGACGGGGCGACTTTCACGCCGGCTCTGCCCAGCAGTTTCGGCAACCCGTTGGTCAGCTTGTTCCAGGTCCTGCCGCCGTCGGCCGACCTGAAGATTCCGGACTGCTCGCTGCCCGAGGTATGGTTCCAGGGGGACCGTTCGAAACGCCACATGGCCGCGTAGAGCACGTTCGGGTTGGCCGGGTTGACGTCGAGGTCGGCGCAGCCGTGCTTGTCGTTGAGGTACAGCGTCTTGGTCCAGGTCGCGCCGCCATCGGTTGTGAGGAAGACCCCGCGCTCGGGATTGGGCGCAGCCTGGTGGCCGACGGCGCAGACCCAGGCGGTGTTCGAATCGGCCGGAGAGACCAGCACTCTGGCGATGTGCTCGGTTTCCTTGAGACCCAGATGCTTCCATGTTTTGCCTCCGTCGGTCGATTTATGGACGCCGTCGCCGAAGCTGACCGAGTTCCGCATGTTCGCCTCGCCCGAGCCGACCCAAATCACCTCGGGGTTCTTGGGGTCGAGTGCGATGTCGCCGACAGAGTAGGTGGAGTGCTTCTCCCAGAGGGGAGTCCAGGTAGTTCCGCCGTTGGTGGTTTTCCAGAGCCCGCTGCCGCCCGTGCCGGCATAGACGATGCCGGGAACTCCCGGCACGCCTTCGACATCAGCGGTCCGCCCGCCCATATTGGCGGGGCCGATAAAGCGGTATTCCAACCGCTCGAAGTGTTTGACGTCGGTAGCGTGGGCGGCGAGCGCCGCCAGGAGGAGGGCCGAGGTAATCTGAACGCGCATTGTTAGTTCTCTAGTTTTTCTTCGAGCGGCGAACGGTGTTTCTTTTCCAGGTACTCGGAGAGTTTCAGGAGGGTCCTTCCTCCCCGTTCGAAGTAGCGGTTGGCAGCCTTCTGGTACCGGCGCAGGACTTCGCGGCGGCTCGAGTCCCGTAACTCACAGGACTCGATGTCGAGGAGGATCTCGACTTCCCAGGGTTGGAACGTGTTTCTCTGAATCCTGCCTCGAAGCAGGTCCTGAATCAGGCGGTTGAATTGCAGGAGACGAGCCTCGAGCTCGGGGGCTTCCAACGGCATGCGCTGAACTGAATTGTACTTACTTTCGGTCGTTGCGGTGGATGACCCCTTCCTTCATCACGAAAAAGACTCGTTCGGTGGAGGTGATGTCGGCAAGGGGGTCGCCGGGGACGGCGACGATGTCGGCGAGTTTGCCGGATTCGAGGGTTCCGGTTTCGGCGGCGATGCCGAACAGCTCGGCGTCGACGGAGGTAGCGGATTTGAGCGCCTGGATGGGCGGCATTCCTGCCTGCACCATGAGACGGAACTCGCGGGCGTTGGTGCCGTGGGCTCCGACGCCGGCGTCGGTCCCGAAAGCGATGACAACGCCTTTCTCGACCGCGCGGCGGAAGGTGGCCATGACGCTGTCGCCGGCTTTGCGGGCCTTGGCGACGTTGCGCGGATCCATCTGGACGCCCTGTTTGAGTCCCTCCATGATGGAGTCGAGCGCGTGCAGCGTGGGGACGAAGCGGGTTCCACGCTGCTTCATGAGGTCGAGCGTTTCTTCCTTGAGGAAGGAGCCGTGCTCGATGGAGTCGATGCCGGCGAGGATGGCGCGGCGGGCGCCTTCGTCGCCGTGGGCGTGGGCGGCGGCTTTGCGCCCTTTGGCGTGGGATTCGTCGACGAGCGCATTCAATTCTGCCTGGGTGAGTTGGGAGGAATCGACGTCGTTGTTGAGCGAGAGGACGCCGCCGGTCGCGCAGACTTTGATGACGTCGGCTCCGGCTTTGACCATGTAGCGGACGGCGGCGCGGAATTCGTCTGGGGAGTTGGCGACGCCCTGTTGGGGTCCGGGTTCGGGCAGGAAGCCGGGGCGGTAGCCGGTTGTGGGGTCGCAATGGCCGCCTGCCGTGCCCAAGCCTCTCACGGCGGAGAGGATGCGCGGGCCCGCGGTGAGGCCGCGTTGGATGGCGTTGCGGAGGCCGACGTCGATGTAATCGGAAGCGCCGAGATCGCGGACGGTGGTGAAGCCGGCCAGCAGGGTTTTGCGGGCGTTTTCGGCGGCCTGGAGCGTGAATTCGGCGGTCGTGCGGCCCTGGGCGATGCTGCGGCCTGCGGGAGTGAACTCCTGGGCGTTGAAGGAGAGGTGCGTATGGGCGTCCATGAACACCGGCAGGAGCGTGGCGTCGCCGAGGTCAATGACCTTGGCGCTTGCGGGCGGCATTCCGCCGACCTGCACGATGCGGCTGCCGGAGACGACGACAAGGCCGGGCGCGGTGAGCGACGAGGCCTTGCCGTCGAAGAGTCTGGCGGCTTTGAGGGCGACAAGGTTCTCCTGCTGCGCGAACGCAGCCGCGGAGCAGAGCAGGAAGACGCCGGGCCATTTCATTGGGGCAGTTCCGGGATGTCGACCCAGGCGCGCTTGCGCCAGCTTTCAATGCCCTTTTCGGCGAGCTGGACGCCTTTGGCGGCCTCGCGGAGATCCCATTTGAAGTCCGTGCCCTTGACCACGTGCTTCAGGAAGAGTTCCCACTCGACCTTGAAGGCATTGTCGTAGGTCTCCTGTTCGGGAACCTTCTGCCAGCCGTCGAAGAAGTTGATGGGCTGTTCGATATCGGGGTTCCACACGGGGCGGGGGGTGGCGCCGTAGTGCTGGACCCAGCAGTTGCGGAGGCCGGCGACGGCGGAGCCGAGGGTGCCGTCGACCTGGATGGTCAGCAGGTCATCGCGGCGGACGCGAGTGCACCAGGAGGAGTTGAAGTGGGCGATGACGCCGCCGGCGAGCTGGAAGGTGGCGTAGGCGGCGTCGTCGGCGGTGCATTTGTACGGCTGATTGTTCTCGTCCCAGCGCTGAGGGATGCAGGTTGTGCCGAGGCAGGAGACGGCCTCGACATTGCCGAAGAGGTTGTCGAGAACGTAGCGCCAGTGGCAGAGCATGTCAATGATGATGCCGCCGCCATCCTCCTTCCGATAGTTCCAGGAGGGGCGCTGTGCGCTGACCGGGCGGCCCTCGAAGACCCAATAGCCGAATTCGCCTTTGACGCAGAAGATGCGGCCGAAGAAATTGGTTTCGATCAGGGTCTTGAGCTTGAGCAGGCCGGGAAGCCAGAGCTTGTCCTGGACGACGCCATGTTTGACGCCGGCTTTCTTGGCGAGTTCGTAGAGCTCCATGGCCTCGGCGGTGGTGCCGGCGGTGGGCTTCTCGCAGTAGATGTGCTTGCCGGCGGCGATGGCTTTTTTGACGTTTGGGACGCGAAGGTCCGTGGTATTGGAGTCGAAGTAGATCTGGTACCTGGATTCGGCGAGAGCGCTGTCGAGGTCGGTGGTGAAGGGGATGCCGTTGGTGCGCTTGGAGAGTTGTTCGAGTTTCAGGGCGTTGCGGCCGACGAGGAGGGGCTCGGGCATGATTCGTTCAGTGGGGGAGACGGCGAGGCCGCCCTGCTGGATGATGGCGTAGATGGAGCGCATGAGGTGCTGGTTGGTTCCCATGCGGCCGGTGACGCCGTTCATGATGATGCCGATTCTGTGGATAGTGGGTTCGCTCATGGTGTGACTCGTTCAATGGGATATGCCGCTCCCTCGTGGCCGCGGCTCAGTTGGGTTTTTCCGTGCATTGGGGCTGGGCGCCTTCGGGGAGGGGCGGGGCATCGACGCCGGCCTTGGGGAGTGTGCCGTCGAGTTCCTGGCGCCAGTGGGCGACGTCTCCGGCGGGCCCGTAGACGTAGATCATGATGAGGGGCGTGTCGCCAATGTTGGTCAACTGGTGGAAGACCTTGTGGGGGATGTAGACGGCCTGGCCGGTAGTGAGGGTCTGGCGTTCGGCGCCGAGGCACATCTCGGCGGTGCCTTCGACGATGAAGTAGATTTCCTCCTGTTCCTGGTTGTGCCAGGGGACCTGGCCTCCGTTGGGCTCGAGCACGACGTAGCCCATGGAGAAGTTGGTTGCCTGGATGGGGGATGCGCCTCCCACGAGATTGCGGGTGCGGCGGCGGGCCGGGTAGGTGCGGCCGGGCATTTGATTGATGTCGGCGATGATCATGTTGTTAACACCAGAAAGTGAGATAAGGTCGGTTTTCGGCGAGCCCCTGAACCAGAAGAGCGGCTTCGCGGAGATGGTAATCGCCCCACATGCTGGATTCGCCGCAAGGGATCTTGCGTCCCTCGGGGATGTGATCCCAGCCGTTGGGGCGGTGATAGACGGAGTGCAGGAGCAGGCCCTGGTGAGCGTCACTGGTGCTCAGGTAGGGCTCGTCGAGCAGTGTTGAGAGAACGGTGAAGCCGGCCTGCCGGTAGCGCGCGGCGTTTTCGGTTTCGCCTTTGGACGCGAGCCAGGAGCCGAGGCGGAGCAGGCCTTGTGCGGCGATGGCGGCGGCGGAGGCGTCCATCGGCTCGTGGTCGTTGTAAGGGTCGGAGCGCCGGTTGAGATAGTCGCCGAGGCGCCAGAGATTCGGCGCGCCGGTGTCCCAGGCGGGGATGCCGTCGAGGGTGGTGTTGGCGATGTAGAAGTCGCTTGTCGCTTCGGCGGCTTTGCGGTAGATGGCGGTGATTTCGGCGCGGCCTCCGAAGGCGTCCAGTTCGGCATCGGGGACGGAATCAAGGAACTCGAGTTGTTCAGGGAAGCCGCAGACGGCCCAGGCGAGGCCGCGGGTCCATGTGGTGAAGGGAGAGAAGCCCTGCTGTGAGTTTGGACAGCGGAAATTGCCGTCGTTGCGGTTGAAGACGGCCTCGTGGGCGGTGCGGCCGCGGACATCGTAGGCGTCGCGGCCCTCGCCGTAGTAGATGGAGTATTTGGCGGTGGCGCGGGTGTGTTCGATGGCGCGGCCGAGCAGGGAGATGCGCTTGTCGTTTTCGCCCACGAGGGCGTGGCCGAGGCGGTGGGCGACGCAGAGAGCTCGAACGGTGCGGATGGTATCGACGAAGAGGGAGTGCGGGCCGTTGAAGGAGTAGATGAATCCGCCGCCGTTGATGGTGGCCCAACGGGCGGCCTGAACGGCGCCCGAGGCTTTTAGGGCCATGATGTAGAAATTGCGTTCCCATTCGGTGGCCTCGAAAGAGCCTTCGGCGGCGAGGCGGAGGAGGTTGCCATAGGTGGAAACGTTATTGAAGCCGTGGTCGTGAACGCCGATGTGGGTGACGTGCGAGGCCATGAGTTGGAGGGTGCGGCGGCGGCCGGTTTCCAGGAAGGGCTGCTCGCCGGTGGCGTCGAACTGGAGGATGGCGGATCCGAACTGGAAGCCTTGCGTCCACTCGGTCCAGCCGCGGCTGGTGTAGCGGCCGTTGACGGTGAAAACGGGGGCGCCGCCTTCGGGCTTGTAAGAATCTTCGATGGAGCGGATCTTGGCGGCGGAGAGTTCCCACATGCGGCGGATGCGCGGCAAAAGGGAGGCAGGGGTCAGGCTGGGATCGATCTTGAGCATGGAAAGAGCCATCGTATCAAGGGCGGCGGCTGGGTTTGTTCCGTGGTGGGAGCGGAGGAATGGCCGGCGAATCCGTTCCCGCCTGCGAAGCCGGAGGACGAGTGTGGAGGGGCGGCCCGCGCTCCGGCAGGCGTTCTGTGAATCCCTCATGCGTTCCTCTTCGTGAGCTGCACGGCTCGGGATGACACCGGGCGCGAGCGGGGTCAGGCTCCATTGACGCTGGAGCGTCTCCACCGGGCTGCCGCAGTCTGGGCGGGAGCGGCCGCAATCTCATACTTGCAACTCACTTGCAGACTAAGTATACTGACTCTTCGGGAATCGCACCATGCAATCTTCTCTTCTCAATCCGCGGAACTGGAGATACCGGAAGTGGTTCTTCCAGGTCCATTTGTATGCGGGCCTCGGAGTGGGACTACTGGCCTTGGTGGCCGGCCTGTCGGGCGCGGCGCTGGTTTACTCGCCCGAGCTGGAACTGGCTCCACGCTGGGGTTCGGACGCAGTCGCCCACCTCATGCCGCTGGACGAACTCGCCGAAAGAGCGTTGCGGCAATACCCCGGCTTCCAGTTGGAGGCCATCCGGTTCGATGCGGCCGGGAATGCGACGCAAGTTCACCTGAGGAAGCCACCGCGGGGCAGCGGGGCGGCCGGAAGCAAGGCAATGAAATCCCGGCAGCCGGGGACCAATTTGCATCTCATTGTCGATCCGGAGACGGGCGCCGCGCTCAAGGCGGTGGACAGGCACACGGGCGTTTGGAGTTTCCTGCGGGACCTGCACCATGATTTGCTCGCGGGAAAGGCGGGCAG
>JACADU010000243.1 GCA_013388415.1 Bryobacteraceae bacterium | reverse complement strand
CGAGAAGCTGGTGTAGCCGAGAATGCTCTTCTGGGTATAACCGCCGAAGAACTTAAAGGTGTGGGGGCGATCGGTGGCCAGCCGGCCCTCGGACATCACACCTTGCTCGGTGTAGGCGAGCCAGGGGAGGTCGAAGTAGCGGTTGACGTTGGGGCTTGTACGGCCGTTCTCGTCGGAACTGGCCAGACCGGAGTAGTTGCCGTAGGAACGCGACCAGGTGTAACTGGCGGCGAACTGGTAGTTCCTTGCGAAGCGCTTGTCGAGACGCATTTCGAGCGCATCATAGTTCCGTATGGCCTTTGGGGTGACCGGGAAGCCCTTTTCCCAGGTCGAGGGGGCGATGGTGATGCCTTCGCCGGGGTTGGCGATGTAATAGACTTCGCCGCCGGCTCCGAGCGTACCGACGTCCTCGATCGTGCGGATGAGGCGGCGGTTGGTGTAGCGGAGAGAAGCCACCAGGGTCGAGTTGATGCTGTAGTCGTAGCCGAGGTCAAACATGCGCTGCTTCATCGGCTTGAGGTCGGGGTCAATTGTCATGCCCGTGCAGGCCAAGCCCTGCTTCTCACAGGACTTGGGATCATTTGAGGGGATGCGCCAATCGACGAGTTCCTGGAAGGTGCCCGGCAGTTTCCGGGGATCGGCCGGGTAGCCGTAAGTCTTCATCTGCTGGTAGATGTTCGGGTCGTCAAAGCTGTAGTAGGCGGTCTGGTAGATGTCGCCGCCGAATGAGCCGCGCGGCATCTCGTACTTCATCACGTCATAGAAGTAGCCCCAGGAAGCGTAGAAGCGCATCTTGCCGTCGCCTTTGGGATCCCAAGCGCCGCCGAGGCGGGGGCTGACCTTCTTGCCCCAGTTGAACTCGATGGGGGGAGCGGCGTCCACGCCTTCCTTGGCGAAGCTGGGCAGGAACTCGCGCTCGAGACGAAGGCCGAGGTTCAGCGTGAGGTGCTTGTTGACGCGCCAGTTGTCTTGGAAAAAGAGGCCCTGGTTCTCGCTGGAGGCATTGCCGTATTGGCCATAGGTGAGCCAGTAGTAATAGCCGTATGCGCCGCGGAGCCTGCCCGAGCACTGATCGGTGATGCAGGCGTGAGACTGATTCCAGTAGAACTGGTAGCGGCCTGCGGGGTAGGAGAGGTTCTTCACGTCGTTTTCGAGCTTGTTGTACTGCCAGCCGAACTTGATGCTGTGCTGGCCTTTCCAGTTGGCAAGGTAGCTGGAGTCGGCGTTGAGATTGATGCGCCGGTAGATGTCGAAGAATCTGCTGCCGGCGCCGAGTTGCTGCCAGCCGGCGCTGGTAACGCGCAGGTTGGATGGCAGTTCCGGATACATCGTATTGGCGATGCTGTAGACGTACGGGATCTGGGACGTCCCCACGGAGTAGCGGTTTGTGGTGTTGGTGTAGTTGTAACCGCCACGGAAGCTAACGATGAGCTTGCTTGTGGCGAGGTAGTCGATCTGGCCGGAGATGATGTTGCCGGCGGTGTATTCTCCCAGGCCGGCCCAATCACGAGTCGGAGAGTCCGTGCCCTGCTGTGCCGGCAAGAGGCCGTCGTTGTAAGTGGGATTCCAGATCCAGGAGGCGTTCATGCGGAGCTTGTCGGTCGCCGCGAAGTCGAGCTTGTTGGCGAGGTAGTGCTGGCGGTCCTTGCGCGTGAAGCTGCTGGTCTGGCCGGTGGAAAGAAAAGTGACCTGGCGGTTAGTTGTCTTCAACGTGGGCATGAAGCCGCCAAAGTAGAAGAGCCTGTTCTTCACAATTGGACCGCCGATGTTGAACACGGGGTTCCAATTCTCGTAGTCGTCCAGCTTGTTCTGAAAGTAGCGGCTCGAGTTGCGGGTGGGATCGGTCGGGTCCATTTCAAGTGTTGGCCGGGTGCGGGCCGACAAGGAGTCATTGTCGAAGTAGAAGCCGCCTTGGCCGTGCCAATCGTTGGATCCGCTCCGGACGACGGCATTCACGACGCCGCCCATGGCGCCGCCATACTGCGCTTCCATGACCCCGTTCTTCACTTGCACCTGCTGAACCATCTCGACCGGGATCCGGTTCTGGCTGCTCAGTACGCCGGTCTGGATGTTGGTGACCTCCATGCCATCCAGATAGAAGACGTTCTCCGAGCCTGAAGCGCCATCGACCTGGAACCCGCCCGACTTGCTTTCATTGCGGGCGCCGGGAGCGATGTTGATCAAGTCGTAAAAGCTGCGCCCCTTCGGGATCAGATCGAAAAACGACTTGTCGACGTTCACCGACGACGCAGAGGAAGCGGTGTCGACCATCGTGGCGTCGGCGGCCACGACGACGCTCTCGGTGACGCGGCCAACTTCGAGCCTGAAGTCCAGGCGTGTCTGCTTGCCGAGCACCACAGGAGTTTCCGATTTCACCGTGGTCTGAAAGCCTTGGGCGTTGGCCGAGACCGTGTATGTTCCCACCGGCACCTGCGGAAACGAGTAGTTGCCGCCGGGGTCTGTTGTTGTTTCCAGCGTGCGGGGCAGAGCGCCGCCGCTCATTGTGACTTTCGCGTTCGGCACTGCCGCGCCGGAAGGATCGAACACCTGGCCGCCGATGGAGCCGGTGGTTTCCTGTCCGAAGCAGATCAGGCCGGTGAGCGCCAGGAGGACAACCGTCCATCCCAGCGTTTGACTAAACCCTGTCTTCAAACTTGCATTCACTTGAGTAGTCCTCCCAAAGGGTAGGTAGATGCTGAACTTCCGGGTCTCTGAAGCCATTCGCGCCGCCGGACGGAGGCTGTGCGATGAACCTGATGGCTGGGAATTGGAGGAAGG
>JACADU010000269.1 GCA_013388415.1 Bryobacteraceae bacterium | reverse complement strand
TTGTTGTACATCAACCCTTCCTTGGCGATCCGGTCGAAGGTGGGCGTCGGAACGGGTCCGCCAAAAGCGCTGGTCCCGCCGAAGCCGAGATCGTCCATCAGTACGACGACAACGTTCGGCGCCCCTTGGGGGGCCTTCACTTCAAAGCGAGCCGGTGGCTTCGCATTCCGCACGTCGAGCTCGCTGTACGAGGGCCGGGCTGGTTCGCTCAAGGGAAGAACAGTCCGGTCCAAGCCGGCCTTTGACTCAGGCTTGATTGCAGTGCAACCTGCCATCAGGAGACATACCATTGCGCCGATAACGGCACGCCATACTGCTTCTGAATTGATTTGCTTCATCATTTCTTCACCCGTGATCGATCACCGCCGTCTCGCCACTTTCCTGGTGGGCTAGCCGGACGAGGCCCTGAGGCCATACCCACTTGCACTGCAACCAGCGCGCCAACTCCCAGCCGCTTCGAGGCTCACTCTAACTGGTTGATTCCTTGAGGTCGGCAGCGAAACCGCTGCTCCTCTGTCAGGCGGGCAGCTTGGCTGACGGGTTGAAATGAGGTCCTTGAGTTGAAATACAGTCCCTCAACCGCCGCGCACGGGGGAGTCACAAGCCTATGCTTCGCTCATGTCCCGCGGCGAATGCCAACTGCTGCGACGGCTCGTCAACCAGCCCAGCGCTCACTCAACCGGTTCAATCTCGCCGAGCCGCCAGGTCTTGCTGATCTCTACTCGTTCCGCTTCAGAGATCAACGCCGTCCTTACCCGCGCTTGGCGACCACTTTCGCCCAGTCCTTCCTCTTGCACACCGGGCACGTCAGAAACTTCGTTTCCGCGAGGTTCGGAGCCAGGAAATTCCGCAGCACCGAGACTTCGAACTGCGCCCCGCAGCTCGGGCACCGGTAGCCGAACGTCCGCGTGTGCCACACCACCAGTGCCGCCAGCACCGCCAAAGCAACTCCAACAAACCACAGCGGGTGTTCCTTTCCCACCAGCAGCGCCGCCGCGATCAGCGCCACGCACCCGATGGCCAGAATCGAATAGCCTGTCATCCGGTCGCGTGGCGTCAGGTCCTGGTACTTGGCCATACCGCTACACCGAACAATACAGCCGAATCCGCCCGGCGTCCATCCCCAAATTGGGACTTCAGGCTCTTTTTCAGCTCATTGCCGCTTGCAGCATCGCCCTCGTATAACCGACGTTGTACGCGATCGCCGCGTAAGCCCCTCCTCCTGGATACCCGCCGATCCGCCCGTGCTCGGCGTCATAGTCCAGCCGCCGCGGATGCTCAGGATAGATTTGAAGCTTGTATTTCTGCTTCACCAGTTCCTTCATCACCGCGAACATATTGTTCAGTCCCTCGTCGATCCACACCTCCGTGTACCGCTCATATGGCTTCATCACCAGCACATTCCGGAAATGCGCATGATTGATCCGGTCCCGGGACCCGAAGTATCTCGCCACTGCCACCGGATCCTAGCCGATTTCCCTCGTCACCCCACAATCGTAGGTGATGCCATTGCATGGGCTGTCCACGATCGAGATCAGCTTCTTCCATCCGGCAAGCGTCGCCATGATCTGTTGCGACCCCCGGCTGATCGGCGCCGGCGGATCGTTCGGGTGCAGCGCAAGCCTCACCTTCGCCTTTTCTGCTGCCGGGATCACCGCCTTGAGGAAGTAGGTGATGTTCGCCCACATCTCGTCCAGCGTGTGCGCCCCCTCGTTCGGCAGCGGCGGCAGGTCCTTGAACTTCATCCCGTTCTCTTCCGGACGCGTCTGATACGGCTGCCCCGCCTTTTGCACGAGTTCGAAATCGAAACCGGTCCAGCCCGAGTCTCCGCGCTCTTTGTCGATCTCCTCGAAGTAGCCCTCCATCGCCCGGTGCGCATAGAAGTTGTACTCGATCACCGGCAGCCCGACCTTCCCTGCCGCCTCGATCGACTGCTTGATCTTCTCGATGTCCTCGTCCCGCTTGTTTCCCGGCTTTCCGTAAAGGATCTCGGGCGAGAGGCTGATCATCAGGTTCCCGACAGTGATCCCCATCTTCTTCCAACGGTCCATGAGCTCGTTCAACCCCTGCTCGGTCCAGGGCGTCCGCCCGAAACCGCCGAGAACATGGTTCACCCCAAGCTGCTTGATGCGCTTCGGCCCCATCATCGGATCCGCAGGCGCGCCCTGACCGCCGGCGCTCCCACGTCCACCGCCGAATCCGCCGCCGAATCCGCCGCCGTCACCCATGCCGAGCGCAATCTTCGGCGTGTCCGGCCCCTCCTTGGGCGGGGTGGGCGCCTGAGCCGCTTCCAGCATGGCCGCCGGTGACATCGATCCGGCGCCCGCAATCTGCATCGCTGTCCTACGCGTGAACTTCATCAGGATAGACCTCTCTCTTCAGCCTCGCCGCAAGTATATTCCAACCCGCTCCAGGATTCACTCTCGCCGGGTGCGGATCCCGAACCCGCCAAGGGATGCTCCACTGACTTCACTGCTTTCATCTTCAGTCCCACCTCCACCAAGACTCCCCTCCCCATCAACCAGCCGAAAAAGTGCCTGGCACATTTTTCGCCCCAGAAATGCTACCCTATGGGTTCATGGTTTCCGTGACTGTCCACCGCCACCATCATCCCCACCGGGACGGCGGGACGTCTGCGACCTGATCTGACCTCAGGTTTCGCCTTGAATAAGCCCGCCGATCCTGGAGGATCCGGCGGGCTTTTCGATTCTGACAGCCCTGTCGAGGAGTGACGATTCGATGCAGTTGGATTTCACTAAACTGGACGGCCTCATTCCCGCCGTCATTCAGGACCACGCCTCCGGCCGCGTCCTCATGGTCGGCTTCATGAACGAGCAAGCCTGGCAGAAGACGCTGGAAACCGGCTTTGCCACCTTCTTCAGCCGTTCGCGCAACAAGCTATGGCTCAAGGGAGAAAGCTCCGGCCACCGCCTGGCCGTCAAGTCGATCCAAACCGACTGCGACCAGGATTGCCTCCTCCTTCAAGTGGAAGCCGCCGGCCCCGGAGTCTGCCACGAAGGTTACCAATCCTGCTTCTTCCGCACGCTCAACGGCGGCCAATGGCAGGTCACCGAGCCGCGCGCCTACGACCCCGCGGCAGTCTATTCAAAACAGGAGACGAAATGAGCAACAAGCTTCGCTTGGGCATCCCCAAGGGTTCCCTCGAAAACGCAACCGTCGACCTCTTCCGTAAAGCGGGCTTCAACATCCAGACCAGTTCGCGCTCCTACTTCCCGTCGGTCGACGACCCCGAGATCGAGTGCATGCTCATCCGCGCTCAGGAGATGGCTCGGTACGTCGAGGATGGCATCCTCGATGCCGGTCTCA
Organism: Bryobacteraceae bacterium; assembly: GCA_013388415.1. Taxonomy (GTDB): domain Bacteria; phylum Acidobacteriota; class Terriglobia; order Bryobacterales; family Bryobacteraceae; genus JACADU01. The sequence continues at coordinate 2,401 of JACADU010000269.1, read as the reverse complement.
CCGGCCGCGATTGGGTCAATGAAAACGACGCCGACGTCGTCACCGTCGCCGACCTCATCTACGCCAAGCAGAGCTTCGGAAAGGTCCGCTGGGTGCTCGCCGTTCCCGAGGCGAGCCCCTTCCACCGCGCCGAAGACCTCCAGGGCAAGATCATCGCGACCGAGCTCGTCGGAGCCACCCGCCGCTATCTCGCCTCCAAAGGCGTCACCGCCAAGGTCGAATTCAGTTGGGGCGCCACTGAAGTGAAGCCCCCCGTGCTCGCCGACGCGATCGTCGAAGTCACCGAAACCGGAAGCTCCCTTCGCGCCAACAATCTCCGCATTATCGAAACCGTCATGGAATCGAACACCCAGCTCATCGCCAACAAGGAAAGCTGGAGCGACGACTGGAAACGCAGAAAGCTCGAGGACATCCGCATGCTTCTCGAAGGCGCCATCAACGCCCTCGGCAAAGTCGGCCTCATGCTCAATGTCCGCAGGGAGGACCTTCAGCCGGTCTTGAACGTGCTCCCGGCCCTGAAGAACCCGACGGTCAGCCCTCTGTCGGACGGCGAGTGGCTCGCGGTGAATACGATCCTCGACGAGAGCACGGTGCGCATGATCATCCCCCGGCTCAAAGAGGCCGGCGCCCAAGGGATCGTCGAGTACCCATTGAACAAGATCGTCATGTAGGCGGTGCGCGATGCTCAGGATTCTCGAAAGCAAGGAAGCGGGCAAGCTGCTCAAACGGCGCGCCGCACGGATGGACGAAGCCGAAAAAGCCGTGCGCCCCATTCTGGAGGCGGTCAGAACTCGCGGCGACAAGGCGCTGCTCGAATTCGCCCGCAAGTACGATGGCTTCTCCGGCAAGAGCGTCGCAGTTCCGGCCTCCGAGTTGGAAGCCGCGTCGAAACGGCTTGGCAAGACCTTTCGGAAAGCCCTGGCCGCCGCCGAAAAGAACGTCCGCGCCTACGCGAAGCTCCAACTGCCCAAGCCGAAAGAGATGCATCCCGCGCCCGGGCTGCGCTTGAGCCAGGTGGTGCGGCCGCTCGATGCCATCGGAGCTTACATCCCGGCCGGCCGCTACCCCCTCCCCTCCACCGTGATCATGACCGTTGTTCCCGCCCGCGCCGCCGGCGTCGGGCGCATCATGGTCTGCTCGCCGAAACCCGTCGACGAAATCTGGGGCGCGGCTCTCATTCTCGGCGCAACTGACGTCTTCTGCATGGGCGGCGCTCACGCTATCGCCGCCTTCGCCTACGGCACCAGGACTGCGCCTCGCGCCGACCGGATCGTCGGCCCCGGCAACATCTACGTCGCCGCCGCCAAGAAGATGCTCGCGGGCGAGGTCGGCATCGATTTCGTCGCCGGCCCCACTGAGATCCTCATCATCGCCGAGGAGGGCGATCCCCGGTGGATCGCCGCCGATCTGCTCGCCCAGGCCGAGCACGATACCGACGCCAGCGCAGTCCTCCTGACCACCTCCCCCCGTCTGGCCCTCGCCGTCGCCGAACAAGTGGAAGTGCAGTTGGCCGGCCTGCCCACAGCCGACACCGCGCGCATCGCCATCGGCCGCAACTCCGCCGTCATCCTCGTTCGCGATACTGACGAGGCCGTCGAACTCGCCAACAGCTTCGCCCCCGAACACCTCTCCATCCCCCACGCGAGGTTGATCCCCGCCATCCGCCATGCCGGCAGTATCTTCGTCGGCCCCTCCAGTCCCGAAGCCGCGGGCGACTACGCCTCCGGACCCAACCACGTCCTGCCTACCTCCGGCGCGGCGCGCCTTCGCGGCGGCCTCTCCGCCGCCGACTTCGTCAAAGTCATCAGCGTCCAGGAACTCTCCCCCAAAGCACTCAGGCGCCTCGAGGGCCCCATCACCACTCTCGCCCGTGCCGAGGGGCTCGAAGCCCATGCCCGCAGCGTCGAGGTGCGCATCCGTGGCTGAGACTCTCATCCCGCGCAACGCCGTTGTTCGCATGGCCCCCTACCACCCGCCCACCGGCGGACGCGCCGGCAAGACGCGCCTCGACTTCAACGAAAACACTGTCGGCTGCTCCCCGCGCGTCATCGCGCGCCTCAAGGAGCGGCTCACTCAAGAGACCCTGACGGTCTACCCGGAATACGAAGCCGCCCGCAAAGCCGTTGCGTCCTTCCTCTCTCTCGACGACAGTCAGTTCCTCCTCACCAACGGCACCGACGAAGCCATCCAGGTGCTCGTGAACACCTACGTCGACGACAACGACGAGGTGATCATCCTCACCCCGAGCTACGCCATGTATCAGTTCTATGCCGAAGTCGCCGGAGCCGCGGTCCGTTATGTCCCCTACCGGCAGGGAACGCTCGAATTTCCAGTGGATGAGCTGCTCTCCTCAATCACTCCCCGCACCCGCGCCATTCTCATCTCGAACCCCAACAACCCC
>JACADU010000268.1 GCA_013388415.1 Bryobacteraceae bacterium | reverse complement strand
TCCTGGCCCGCGTGGTGGACGCCTACCGCGAAACTACGGCACCCATCGTAGATCCGCCCGCCGAGCCGGAAGTGCCGCAGCCAACTTTGCCGGAGCCATGACACCTGATGCCGAGAACCTGCTGGAGGTGGACCGTCTGGTTGTCGGTGCGGTCCCGGTGGTGAACCGCCAGTCAACAGCAGGCTGGACGCTGACGGTTCGAGTGAGCGACGACGGGCAATCGTGGAAGCAGGTGGGAGCGGTTTCGCAGTCCACGCCGCCGCAGCGCAACTTCAATGAGACGGTCAGGCTGGGCTCGCCCGTTGCGGCGCGGTTCTACCGTGTGGAGTTCGACTCGGCCGCTGTGAACGCGTGGCGCGCCGGCGACATCGATTTCTTCCTGCGGGACCGAAGGGTCGAAGCCGGCGGTCCCCACGACTTCACGAGCGCATGGATGCCCGCCTCCAATGGCGAAGAGTGGGTGTATGTCGACTTGGGAGGAGTGTTCGACTTTGATCTCGTGCGGCTGAGCTGGATTCGCCGCCCGGATTCGGCGAAGGTTCAGGTGTCAAACGACGCGAAGAGTTGGATGGACCTGGCGGAGGCGGCTGGGGACGAAGTGAAAACCAAGGGAAGGGGCCGGTATGTGAGAGTCCTGACAGGGGCTTCGAAGCAGGCGCCGATTCTGGGCGAGATCGAGGTGATGGGCCGTGGGGGATTCGTGGCGCAGCCGAAGCCGATGGCGGCGGCTGACGCGGACGGGCGGCTGCGCCTGGCAGGCGGAGCGTGGAAGGTGGAGAGGGACTCCCGCGTTTCGGCCGGCGGCGGCGAGTTGTCGAAACCGGGCTTCAACGACACGGATTGGGTGGCGGCGACAGTGCCAGGAACCACTTTGACCAGCTACTACAATGCCGGCGCGCTCCCCGACCCCAATTTCGGCGGCAACCAGATGATGATCTCGGACTCGTTCTTCTACGCCGATTTCTGGTACCGAACGGAGTTCACGGCGCCAGCCGCGGCAGCGAACGCCCGCAAGTGGCTGAAGTTTGACGGGATCAACTGGAAGGCGGAGGTCTGGTTGAATGGCGGGAAGCTTGGGCGCATTGAAGGCGGCTTCATGCGCGGGAGCTTCGATGTGACGCGCCTGTTGAAGCCCCGCGGCAGGAACGCGCTCGCCGTTCGGATCGAGAAGAACGCCACTCCGGGGACTGTGCGCGAAAAGACCTATCAGCATCCAGACAAAAACGGCGGGGCGCTTGGCGCCGACAATCCGACTTTCCATGCCTCCATCGGGTGGGACTGGATCCCGACAATCCGCGGGCGGAACACCGGGATCTGGAACGACGTCTGGCTCACGGCGACCGGATCGGTGACGGTCGAGGATCCGTTTGTTCAGACGAAACTGCCGCTGCCGGACACATCGAGCGCCAACGTGGAAATCGAGGTGACGCTCAGGAACCACGAGCCCAGACCGGCTGAGGGGACGTTGCGAGGGCGCTTCGGCGACGCCGTCTTCCAACAAAAAATCGCCCTTGAGGCTTCATCGGCAAAGACTGTCAAGATCGAGACCATCAAGCTCAGAGACTCCAAGCTCTGGTGGCCTGTGGGCTATGGAGAACCCAATCTCTATCCCGTGGACATCCGGTTCGAAGCCGGTGGGACGGTGTCGGATTCCAGGAGCTTCCTCGCGGGAATCAGGCAGTTCGCCTACAGCGAAGATGGAGGGGCGCTGCGCATGTGGATCAATGGCCGGCGCTTTATTCCTCGCGGGGGCAACTGGGGTTTCAGCGAGTCAATGCTGAGGTATCGCGGGCGGGAATACGACACCGCGGTACGCTACCACCGCGATATGAACTTCACCATGATCCGGAATTGGGTGGGACAGATCGGCGAGGACGAGCTTTACGAAGCCTGCGACCGGCACGGGGTCGTCCTCTGGCAGGACTTCTGGCTGGCCAACCCGGTCGATGGGCCGAATCCGGACGACCATGCGCTGTTCCTCTCCAACGCGCGCGACACGATCCTGCGAATCCGCAACCACGCTTCGGTTGGATTGTATTGCGGGCGGAATGAGGGCTATCCGCCAAAGCCCTTGGACGACGGTATCCGGAGGCTGCTGGCGGAACTGCATCCCGGATTGCACTACATTTCGAGTTCGGCCGACGACGTGGTGAGCGGGCATGGACCATACCGGGCAATGCCCGTCAAGCACTATTTCGAGCAGCGGGCGACGCCCAAGTTCCACAGCGAGATGGGCATGCCGAACCCCGTGACGTTCGAAAGTCTCCGGCAGATGATGCCGGAAGACGCCTTCTGGCCGCAGGGGGCGGTGTGGGGATTGCACGATTTCTGCCTGAACGGCGCGCAAGGCGGGGCGAGCTTCATCGAGCGCCTCGACAAGAGCTACGGCGGCGCGAAGAGCGCGGAAGAGTGGCTCACGCTCGCGCAGTTCATCAATTACGAGGGCTACCGGGCCATGTTTGAAGCGCAGAGCAAAAACCGCATGGGTTTGCTCATCTGGATGAGCCATCCGGCGTGGCCGTCCTTCGTATGGCAGACCTACGACTACTACTTCGAGCCGACGGCGGCCTATTTCGCCGCAAAAAAAGCTTCCGAGCCGCTGCACATCCAGTGGAACCCGCTCAACGATACGGTCGAGGTGGTCAACTACAGCGCCGGACAGAAGACAGGACTGCGCGCGAAGGCCGAGATCCTCAATATGGACGGCTCGCGGCAGTGGGAGAAATCGGCGATTCTCGATAGCGCTGAGGATACGGTAGGCGCGCCGGTCACGCTGGAATGGCCTGCGGCTGTCACGCCGGTGCATTTCATCAGGCTGACGTTGAGCGAGGGGCAGAGGGTTCTCAGCGAGAACTTCTACTGGCGCGGCGTGACGGATGGCGATTTCATTGCGCTGCGGCAACTGCCGGTCGTGGAATTGGACGCCAGGGTCAAGGCATCCAAAGCCGGCGGCAAGTGGGTTCTTGCCGTGGAACTCCAGAACTCGTCGAAGACTCCGGCGCTGATGGTTCGGCTGAAACCGGTTCGCAGTCGAGCGGGCGACAGGATCCTGCCCGCCCTGTTCAGCGAGAACTACTTTGCGCTCATGCCAGGCGAAAGCAAGAGCGTCCGCATCGAGATGAACGAGACGGATTGCCGGGGCGAAAGCCCGAGGCTCGAGATCGGCGGCTTTAACGCTCGGGCGAGCCACTCGAAGTGAACCACCTACGCTGCCGGCGGCCCTGGCAATTCAGAAGGGTTGATGTGAACGTCGAGTTGCGGGAAGGCGATGACAATCCCGTTTTCCTTGAACCTGCGGTCGACCTCCATCTGAAGCTGATCGAGGACTGTGAGGCGGCCGGTTTCAAACAGTGTGAAGACGCGGAGTTCGAAGACGATTGAGCTGTCGGAGAACTGCATCAGGAAGACCTCGGGCGCAGGATCTTTGAGCACGTTCGGGTTGCTCTCGGCGATGCTGAAAAGGGTCTTCCTGACGAGTTCCAGATTGGAGCCGTAAGCAACGCCGACCTTCACGTCAACGCGCGTCTCAGGATAAGACAGGGTCCAATTGACCAGCTTGCTGGTGATGAACTCTTTGTTGGGCACAACCATTTCGCTGCGATCCCAGAGAGTAATCGTCGTCGCCCTCATCTGTATGTTCGACACCCGCCCGCTCAATTCGCCTACGGTCACGGCGTCGCCGACCCGGATGGAGCGGTCCAGCAGAAGAATCAGGCCGGAGGCGAAATTCGCGAAGATCTCTTGCAGCCCGAATCCGATGCCGAAGGTCAGCGCGGCAGCCAGCCACTGCACCTTGCTCCACTGGATTCCGAGGATCGACGAAACGGTGATCACGCCCAGGATTGTGACGATGTAACGCGTGATGGTGCTGATCGCGTAAAGCGCTCCTTTGTCGAGGCTGAGGCGGCGCAGCACCAGGTACTCGAGGAGACCGGGAACATCCTTGACGAGGATCGTCGCGATGATTCCGGCGAAGATGGCCAGGAGAATGTCGGTCAAATAGAGCGGGCTCGCGGCGGCAGCAGCGGGCTTGGCCGTCTCCTGTTTTGAAGAAAAGCCCGGCAAAGGGAGAGGGACCGCCGCCGGCGCGCCCGCCTGCTGGGCGGCGGGAGCGGCGGCAGCGCCAGAAGATTGTTGGGCGCTCACCAGGGCGATTGACGGGTACACCTGTACTTGGCCGAGGAGAAATGCTGACGGCAGCACGTCCGCCCAGATGATGAGGGCGCCGAAGAGCCAGAGAACAGTCACCACGAAGCGGCTCAGTTGGCGGACCTGTGACTCGGCCCGGTCGGCGGCTTCCGCTGTGGATTCGCTCCGCGACTTCAGCGCCTCACGCTCGTCCATCCGCCATCGAAGCAGGAGAGCGGAAAGGATCCCCAGAGCCAGCGTGAGGATCGCAGTTCCGAAAAGGCATCGGGCGAAGAGGAGTGTTGTCGTGTAGAAGCCGAGCGCCGTCAGCAGGATCAGAACGGCCGTGACGCCGCAGATGAAGAACCGCGAGGCAAAGCGCCAGGAAAACCGCCAATGCTGCTCGAATCGGCTGCGAATGGCGATCGCCACATCGCCAAACGGCCTGAGCAAACGCCAGCAGGCGATGAAGATGCACGCCAGAAAACCAAGGAAACACAGGCGGCCGAGAGAATTGTTGTGCGTCTGGTGCGCAAGGTCGTCGGAGATCAGGCTCCCTTCAGCCTGGAGCGTCAGGAAGACGAAAGCCAGCGGCGGAAGGACGGCGCTCAGCCAACGAAGCTCCTGACCCATCTCCCCGCATATGGCGCGATCCCAATCCAGAACTGACTCGGCCAGTCCATCGCCGGCCACAACCTCTTTCAGGAACACCAACAGGAAAAGCAGAGCCGATGTTCCGAGCAGCGCCGATGAAACCGAACGGCCGAGACTGAATGAACCGGCCAGGCCAAAGAACCCATGAAGCGCGAATAGAACCGCTGGAACGCCTGAAGCCGCAAGTGCAGTAAGGAGGGTCGCCGAGAGGAGCCGCCGCGACCGAGGACGAAGCGCGGCGGCCGCCTGATCCTGCCCGGGGTTCCTGAGTTGTAAGCGAAAGCGCGCCCGCCGCCACAGTAGAAGCCACGCAAGGATGGCGCACCCAACCCAAATCAGCAACGGCCACTGTGGAGACGACGCCTCCTTGAGCATAGGCAGCCAGTCCGGGTTGAACAGAAGCCAGGACATGGCGGACCAAAGATCGGAGACCGAGTGCCACGATCCGCTTGAGACGCTGGGCGACCAAAGAATGCGGCGGCGGACGAACATCGAGATGTCCTCGAGGCCGGCGAGCATCTGGGCCGAGAGTTGATCGAACTCCGCCGCCCGGTCTTCAAAGCTCTGGCCCGTGCGCAGCGCCTCGTCCTGAATGGAGCGCCGCAGTTCGAGCAGTGTTCGCGCCTGAACTTCCAGTTGGTCCTTCTGCTCCGGAGCCCCTGGCGCTGCCGCGAGAATCCGCTCAACTTGCGTCTCCACTGCCGGCTCGACGGACCGCTGTTCTTCCACCGCCACCATGTTCCTGCGCGCGGCGGCGGCGGCTCGAAACACACGCAGGCGCGCGAGCCGCAATTGCTCGCGCCTCGGGAGGTCCGTGGGAAGATGTTGCAGCCACTCCCCAGCCGGGGCGAGAGGGCCCGCCGCCGCATAGCGGCGCTTGATGGATTCGGAGAGCTGCTGCAGTTTAAGCCATTGATCCCGCCACCGCGTGGTCATGTTGGCCAGCCGGCGATCCTCCGCCATGAGTCCTGCCGGGCCCCAGACGCTTTCGGAAAGCAGGCGGATGTCGCGGGCTATGGGTTGAAGAAGCGGCTGCCTGCTGGCGAGATCGGCAGCCGTTTTCTGGGCCTTGGCCATCCTCTCCTTCGCGTCGCGGAGTTCAGCCTCGGACAGGCGCTGGCGGAGTCTGTCAAGTTCCCCCTCAATGGCTTCCAGGCGGGCTTGAGCGGCATCGCGTTGCAGCGGCAGCATCTCGCGAACGACTTCCATCGTCGTCTTCTCGGCTTCAAGCGCGGCGCGTTCCGCTTGGGCGGCTTGCTGACCGGCCGCCAGACGCGTGCGCGCTGCCGCCTCCCAAACCTCCGAAGCCGACGTGAGTTGGACCACAGCCAGTTCGTCGCTGACTTCCTCGAGACGGCGGGCCAGATCCGCCAGGCGCTGGTTGATTTCCTCGCGGCGTTTGGCCAGGCTTGAGGCGACTTTTTGCAGCTCCGCCAACGCTCGCTGCCGGCTTTGCTTCTCTGATTGAACCTGATCCAGTGCCTCTTCCGCCGCCTCCAGAGTCGGCGCCTCGGCGGCCGCCAGGGAACGGACAAGCTTGGGCTGCGCGGCTGCCTGCCTGAGACTCTCCAGTTCCAGCCGCGCGGCCGCCTGCCTCCGCTGCTGCCCGACACGGGCGGCCTCAAACCGAAGCGCCGAATCGAGCGAGGCCAGCGCTTCGTCGTAGAACCCCAGCACCTGCTTTCGTTCGGTCTCGCTCAGTGTCCGGCTGGCGGCGGCTCTGTCGCGGGCGCGGGTGACCTCCGTGATGGTCAGGGTCTGCGCCGCCAAGGGCGCCCCTGCGGCCAGGGCTGCGGCCAGTAACAGCGGGAACATAGGACCCCAGGATATGTCCCCGAGGCCCCCGAAGTCGATGGGAGAGGTGTCTCACATCTCCATATACGGCATGGGCGGAACCTTGCCCTGTAGCCGCGCGTAAACGGTCAACGCACCCCTGTGATGAGCAGTGTGGTCGTTGATGGCTCCGAAAATGGTGCTCCGTGGCAGCCCGCCCATGATGGGGCCGGGCGGTAGCGCGGCCATCCACTCCTCGTCGCTGTGGTCGTCGATCACTCTGTGCGCGTGAGCCACCGCTTTCTCAAACCGCGCCCGGGCGTCGGCGAGCGAAGCGCAGGACCTGACTTCCTTGTCCATCGCCTCGAAGTCCATCGAGAATCCCTCGGGAGCGAAAGCTCCGTCGACGAACCATTCGATCGTTTGGGCAACATGCGCGACCTGCGCCGCTGCCGTGAACATTCCCTCTTTGGGAGCGAAGCCTGAGTCGGCTTCGGTCAACTCCCGGGTGGAACGGTTGAAGTACTCGTGGGCAGCCGAGAGTTCGGCTTTGAGAACCTGCTTGATCATTTGCTGAAATCCCTCCGTGGGAGCTTCAGTATGATGCGAAGAAATGGCGAAAGTCAAGCGCTGCGGCGGATTTTACATCCACTCACCGGGCCACCGCAGCGGCATCTTGACTTTGGCGCAGGAAGCGCAGGAGCAGGAGATCGGATGGCTGGAAGGTGGTCATCGGAAGGTTCACTTCCGCCTCCGGGTCGGACGAGAGGATGTGCTGCCGGACGAGGGAGCGAAGGGTTTCGACGGAGACGCCCAAAACGCGGGCGGCTTCGGTTTCGGTGTAGTAACCCTTCCCCGGGCGTGGCAGTGTGGTTGACATAGCCTGTTGTTGTGTACCAATCCGAGTGTAGATGGAATTGCCGGAAATCCTGAATCGGCTGATTGGCTGAAACAGGGACGGGAATCGGCGGGGAGCCGGCAAGTGGAGGCCAACTTTGGTACTAAAGGGGGCATCCGCCGGCGGCGGCATTCTGCTTAGAGGAGCCCGCTGCCGGAAATGGGCGTTTTGACTGTTACGCCCGGCGTGCGGTATTCTGAGGAAGTACGATTCACCCGAGGTCTGTCTAGGAAGCAATGGCCAATCACTTTTCGTCTTTGAAGCGTGTGCGCATTACGGAGCGCCGCACGGCGGTGAACAAGGTTCGGAAGAGCCGCATGAGGAACGCCATCCGGTTGATGCGGAGGGCTTTGGACAAGAAGGATGCTGAGACCGCCGGGAAATTGTTGCCTGCCACGTTTTCGATGGTCGACCGCGCCGCCAAGTGGGGCGTGATCAAGGTCAATACAGCCAACCGTTACAAGGCGAGGCTGCATGCCCGCGTGAAGGCCTTGCAGACCTCGGCTGCATAGTCTCTTCTCAACCCGATTCCAACCGGAAAGCCGCCCCGCTCTCGTCGAAAGAGCGGGGCGGTTTCTTGCGCTTACTTCTTTTTGCGCTTCTTGCCTTCCGAGCCGTAGCTCTCCTCTCTGCGCCGGATGGCTTCGAGAACGCGAGGCTTGACCTTGCGCGCTTCGAAAACGGCGAGCAGCTTTTGCTGGGCTTCGCGCGCAGCCGCGGAATCCCCTTCGGAGGCGAGCAGATCCGTCAGCCGGTCAACGTAGTATTTGAAATCGACATGGCCGAGCGTTTCCGCGGCTTCAGCCGGCTTGGAGAGCAGAGCGCTTGAGAGTTCCTTCTGGGCGGCGGCGGGTTTGGCGCTGATCTTCCTGACAGCGCCTCCAGCCAAGTCGAGCACCTTGCCTTCAACGCGCAGCGGCATGGCGAGGGCGATGCCGGCGTGGCGGGCGGCCGCGCTGCCCTTCAGCCGCCCGGCGACTTCGCGCAGCGTGTCGTTGGCGCCGTCCAGAACCCGGGAGCCGTCGAAGTTCATCACGCGCGCTACATCCTCGCAGAAGAAGTCCTGCGCCACGTACTCGTCGTCGTAGCCCTTCGGCGGCGCGATGCGCACACGGACGGGAGCCGAGACAATGTCCTCGTGCTCCAGGGTCAGCATGGCCTTGATGGTGTAATAGCCCGGCTCGGCGAGATCTACCCCGTTGGCGCCCGCGGCCAGATACACCGAGCTGTAGAGCGAGTCTCCAGGCTGGAGAACCGCCGGCTTTGCCTCTCGGCAATACGTCGCAAAGCCGTGGTATTCCCTCGCCGGGCCGCCATCCTTCTGCACCATGAAGGACAACTCGTGCAGATTCGACAGCAGAGTCTGGTCGACGATCTGAGGCGCGCGTGAGACGTTGGTCAGCTTCACCTCGGCGACGACAGGTTCCATGAACTCAAAGATCGGCTTGGGCCGGTTGAAGCGGATAACGAGAGCCAGGTCCGGCGCCGGGCTCACACGCGCTTCTTCGAATCCGTGAGAGGACGCGAACGCCGCGTTGCCCATCTGAACGAACTGCCTGGGAGCGTGCCGGAGGAACAGCAGTTCATTATCGGTGAAGCGGTACTCGAAGTCCGCAAAGAAGGCGGGCACTTTCCCGATGACCCGGTAGGGGTAGTTCATGAAGCTGCGCGCCTCCGGCTCGTTGGCCAGGGCAGCCCAGGGCGTCCCCAGCGCCTTTTGCCAGGAGTGCAGCAGGTTGAATGCGTGGCCCATTTCATGAACCGCCGTCCAGAAGCGCATCCGCGCGACGTAGGCCGCGGCATTCTGGTCGCCCGGCGGCGATTCGGAGATGAAAGAGTCGTAGAAGATGGCGGTGCCCTGCCGCTCCCGGCCGGTGGAGTCGAACATGATGCCGCCCATGCCGGGTTCCGGTTGCCCCGTGTCCGGGTCTTCGTACTGGTTGGCGAAGAAGACCCACATGGCCCATTGGGCGATGTTTGCGTTGCGCGACCACGCGGTCTGCATGGCGTCGTGCATTTCGGTGTCATTCCAGGCCTGATTGGCCCCCGCGCCGGCCAGAGGGACCGGACTGGCGCCCGAAACCTGAACGTCGAAGCCCGAACGCTCGTAGACCGTCTTGATACTGAGGTCTTCCACGGGAAGGCCGGGTGGCCGGTTCGGGTGCGAACCGGTGTCGAATGAAATGACCGGCGTGATGCCTTCCACGTGGTCGTACTCGAATGCGACTGTGTCGAAGGCTGCCGAGACACGCTGATAGGTGACCGTGCGGCGCTGAAACCCCGCTGAGCGGAACGTCACCCTGATTTCCGGCTGCTCGGAAGGCGTCGATGCTTTCCTGACCTTGATCTGCAAGGTCGTATAAGGAAAGCCTGAGAGCGCCGCCGGATGACGGTATAAGACGGATCCGGAAAAGCCTCCGCCGGATGCGCTTCGCAGCTTCGCCATCCACGCGGTCCTGCCGAGTCCGGCGGTAAAGACAACGCCGCTGGCCGCCATCTGTGGATAGTGCCCGTCCACATCGAGCCGAAATTGCTCGCCAGCCCGCGAGCCCGCGGGCGTCACGGCCCTGTACAGGCCGCTGATTGGTGAATTCATCGCATCCCTCCGATGGGCTGAAGGATACACCATTACGGGGGATGGAAGACAGCCTTTGATGAAAACAGCCGGATCAGCCGCGCCGCGGCTTCTCGAACTGCATGAGCGAACCGAAGAAGGCGCCGACGGCGCCAAAAGTGAGCCAGGCCATGCTCTTGGCCTCGGCGGCTCCGCTGAAACGGTAGACGGGGCTGACAAAGAAGCCGTAGATCATGAAGCCCGCCAGGACGATGCTGAAAACGACGAGCAGGACTCTGAGCTTCTTCAGGAAGGCGAGAACGGCCGACAGGATTCCGCACAGCCCGAGGACCAGAACAGCGTAGAGTGCCGCATTCCCTTTCCAGAAGGGCACCATTTCAAGCCTGAAGTTGGTTGCGCCCGAGATGAGAAGGACGAGGGCGACGCCGGTCATGAAAAGCCCGCTCAGCAAAGAAAAGGCAATACTGAAGTAGCGGAGCAAAATGGCAAGAAACTTCACACAACCTCCACGGGCCGCGCAAGCGGCAAGCCGCCATTCTATCAATTCGGACCGGCGAAGCCGGAACCTCCCTTGCATGGGATTGGTCTTTCTGGCTGCCGCGGCGCTCGGATGGGGGCAGATGACGCCCGCTCAAAGGGTAGCGGATTTCGAGCAACTGGCGGCGACGGTTTCCAAGGCCTACGCTCCCTACGAATGGAAGCGCGATGCGTTCGGAGTGGACGCGCTGAGAATCGGGGACTGGCTGGAGCGCGTGTCGAAATCGAAGGACGATCTGGAGTTCTGGGAGATCTGCTCGGAGTACATCGCCAGCCTGCGGGACCTGCATTCGGGATTCGAGGTGCGGTCGGACTTCACGGCTGAGATCGACATCTACGTGGACCTGTACGACGGCAAGCCGCTGATCGAGTTCATCGACCGGCGGCAGCTTCCGGAGGCAGCCTATCCGTTTCAGGTGGGCGACGAGCTGATCTCCGTGGACGGCGAGACACCCGAGGAATGGATCGAGCGGGTCTCGCGGCTGCAAAGTTTCGCCAATCCCTCGGCGACGCGGCGCTGGGCGTTGGACCAGATCTTTTACCGGGTCCAGCAGGCGTTTCCGCGGGCGCACGAGATCGGCGCCACGGCACGGGTGGTGGTGCGGAGGGCGGCCACCGCGCAAGAGGAGTCCTACGATGTCCCCTGGCGGAAGACCGGAACGCCGCTACTGGCGGCGGGACCGGTTCCATCGCCGGCGAGATCCTTGATGGGCCGGTTCGCCGAGACTCGGCGCGGCGAGGCGAGCCCGCTTCAAACTCGCCGCGCGCCGCAATTCAAGCGGTTGCGCGGCTTCGGGAGGGTGGCCCCGCTTTGGACCCCGCCGCAAGGTTTCGCGGTGCGGTACGGCAATTCGCAATCGGATCCCATATACACCGGGACATACATTGCGGAAGGCTACCGGATCGGTTATCTCCGCATCCCGTCGTTCCCCAGCGGAAGCAGCGCGTCCGCGATGCTGCGGGCGGTGGAATCGGAGCTGCTCTTCTTCCGGAACAACGTGGACGGGCTGGTGGTCGATGTCACCAGAAACCCCGGCGGCGACGTATGCCTGACCAATGAGCTGTTGCGGCGGCTGATTTACTACCCGTTCCGAACGATTGGCGATGAGTATAGGCCCACGCTCGATGTGGTGCTCGCCTTCCGGGCTGAATACGAGGACTACCGGGAGTACGGGACCGATCCGGTAATCCTGGCATACCTCAAGGCGTTTTATGACGACATCGATACGGCGTACAAAGAGTACCGCGGGAGAACCGGTCCGCTGCCTGCGTGCGGTTATTCGCTGGATCTCGAGCCCGCGCGGGCGGCGAGCGGCAGCGTGACCGCTTTCGACAAGCCGATGATCGTGCTGATCGACGAATTCTCCACCTCTTCCGCCGACGCGTTCCCGGCGGTCTTGCAGGACGCCGGGCGCGCGCTGATGGTTGGCAGGCAGACCGCCGGCGGCGGGGGGCTCGTGAACCAGTTTTCGACGGGTACTTTTGGTGAAACGAGAGCGACGCTCAGCATGACTCTCGGCGTTCGCGCCAAGAGCTATCAGGTCCCGGGGCTGCCCGCCGCGCCCTACCTCGAGAATATCGGCGCGCTGCCGGACATCGAGCTCGACTACCAGACCAGAGACAACCTGATGAACGGGGGCAAAGCCTACGTGGATGGATTCACCGCGGCAATCGTCGATCAAATCAGGCGTTCAACAACGCCCTGACCTTGTTCTCCAGCAGCGAGGTGAACGCCGCGCGGTCCTTCAACGAGTACCCCGCGGGCGAAACCGGCTCGCCGATGCGAAGCTCGACCTCGCCTGAGCCGAAAATGGAGGATCGCGCCGGCAGGATGTGATTGGTGCCGACAATCGCCAGCGGCGCCGCCGGCACGCCTGATTGGATCGACAGGTACGCGGCGCCTTCTTTGAAGGGTTGAAGTTCGCCGCCGCCGCGCGTGCCTTCGGCGAAGATGAGGACGCTGAGCCGGCGGTCCCGGATGGTGGCGGCGCACTCGTTCATGCTCTTGAGGCTCGAGCGGATACTGCCGCGGTCGACCGTCAAGTGTCCCGCGCGGCGCAGATACCACCCGATGAAGGGCACCTTGAGAAGTTCCTTCTTGGCCAGAAACTTGAACGGCACGGGCAGGTGGCGCAGGAGGACCGGCGTATCCATGAGGCTCAAATGGTTGGAGACAAAGACGTAGTTGTTCGCCGGCGACAGCAATTCGGCGCCGCTGACGCGAACGCCGCCCACCCCACAGATCCGAAGGACCATGCGAGCCCACAGGCGATACAGGAACTGCTGCCACGCGCCGGAGGGAGCAACCACGCTCGTGGCGATGGCGATGGTAATCAGCACCCCGGTCGTGAAAAACGACGCCGGAATGACGGCGAACCAGGACCACAGGCGGCGCGCCAGGGAAGCGGACTGCGGCAACGTTCAGGCCTTCGGCGCGGGAGGAGGCAGTTCCCGGGCTTCGCAGACCGACTGGAAGCCGTTGCGGCCATGGGCGCCGTCACAGAATGGCTTGTTTTCTGAGAAGCCGCAGCGGCAGAGGGAAATGACACCACGGCCGGCGAGCCCATAGGTCTTGCCCTGCGCGTCTTCAATGATGAGCTCTTCCGGCGCTCCCTCGACGCGAATGGGACCGTTGTTGCGGATGATGATCTTCATTGCCATTCCCTGAGATTAGCAAGCGGAGACCGCCAGCGAGAAATGGCATAATGTGCGGCATGTGGGGCCGCTTGGCGCGCCTGATTCTCGCGGCGGCGTGGTGCGCGGCGGCCCAGCAGACATACGATCCGCTGAAGCCGCTGACGCCGGAGGAGATCCTCATCGGCCGGATTCGCGTGGTCGCGGCTCAGACGTTTGTGCGGCTCCCGAACTTCACCTGCGTGGAGACGATCGAGCGGAGCAGGCGGTTGTCGCCGGCCAGGAAATACGAGTTTCTTGACACCATCCGCCTGGAGGTGGCATACGTCGACGGCAAGGAGCTGTACGCATGGCCTGGGGAGAACCGGTTTGAGGAGAGGGACTTGCCAAAGATGGTGGGCGGTCAGGGAGCGATTGGGACGGGCGACTTCGCGCTGCACGCCAAATCGGTGCTGCTCGGACCGTCGGCAAAGTTCGAGCCCCATGTGATCGAAACCCTCGGCGGGCGGCCCGTCTACAGGATCGGCTATCGCGTGCCCATGGCCTCGAGCGGCTACATCATGCGAATGCCGCCGGAAGAGGGAGTGGTCGGTTACAGCGGCTCAGTCTGGCATGACAAAGAGACTCTCGACCTCGTGATGCTGGAGACGATCATCGACGAGATCCCGCCGAACCTCCCCCTGAAGCGGGGGGAGAAGCGAATCCGGTATAAGCGGCTGCCGATCGGGCACGATGATTTCCTCCTGCCGGTCTCGATGGAGATGACCCTGACGCAGATCAATGGCGCCGAGAGCCGGAATGTGATGACCTTCAGCGGATGCCGGCAGTATACAGGCGAATCGACGCTGATCTTCGAGGAACCCGTGGAGACCAAGGCGGTGGAGAGCAAAGTGGAGGTGACGCTGCCCGGCGGCTTGCCAGTGCCGTTGCGGTTGAGCAAGACCCTGGACCTCGAAAAGGCGGCGCGAGGGGACCTGATTGAGGTGGAAGTGAACAGGTCCGTGAAGCGGCGCGAGGTCGTGCTGCTGGAGAAAGGAACAAAGGTCAGCCTGCGGGTGAGCAAATTGGCCTGTTCCAGCTCGCCCATCTCCCACTGCTGGCTGGCCCTGTTGCCGGAGCGGTTCGAATCCGGCAACAAAACGGGCAGGTTCAAGGCGGAAGTGGACCGTAATGTGCTCGAAAATTCGATGTCCATGCTGCTCAAAGGGGTTCCGCGGCAGCAACTCGCGCAGGAGCGATTGAAACTTGGCGACGTCGAGCCGGGGGCAAGCCTGATCGTCGTGCGGGCAGACAAACGCCTTTCGAGCGGCTATGAAATGCTTTGGCGTACCCTGGATGATTAAGGAGCAGTTCAGCCGTGATTCAGTTTGGACCGGAGATCGACAGGAGCCTGCTGGCCGACACCTTGGACTTCGCGGAGCGGCAGGTATTGCGCCTGACGGAGGCCCACCCGGGCTTCTACCCGATGTACACCAAGAACGGCCGCTGGAAGCACGATGGTCCGGCATGGACTCACTGGTGCGACGGTTTCCTGCCCGGCATGATGTGGATCTTCCACCGCCGCGCCGTGGAGGCGGGCAAGAACGGGAAGGATTGGCTGCAAAAGGCGATCGACTACACGCGGCCGCTCGAGCCGAGGCAGTTCGATCGCGACGTTCACGACCTGGGATTCATCTTCCTTTCGACGTATTACCGCTGGTATCAGCAAACGCGGGAGCCGAAGCTGCGGGATGTGCTGATTCAGGCCGGCAAGACGATGGCGCTGCGCTTCAATGAAAAGGGAAAGTATCTGCGCTCCTTCGTCAGCGAGGACTCGATTTTCATCGACATCATGATGAACGTCGGGATTATTTTCTACGCCGCGCGGGAAACCAACGACCGGAAGCTGCTCGACATCGCGACGAGGCATGCTCTGACGACGCGGCGCTACCTGGTGCGCGGCGACGGCTCGACCGCGCATGAAGGGCTCTTCGATCTCGAAACCGGAGAGTTCCTGCGGCAGACGACGCACCAGGGCTTCAGGGGCGACTCGTGCTGGTCGCGCGGGCTGGCGTGGGCGCTGTACGGTTTCGGAAGCTGCTATGAGTACACGCGCGACCCGCGGTTCCTCGAGACCGCTCAGGCATGCGCCGATTATTACCTGACGCACACCAATCACGACGGCGTTCCGCCATTGGACTTTCAGGCTCCGCCAGAAAGCAGGAAGCTGCTCGATACTTCGGCCGCGGCCATTGCCGCGGGCGGACTGATGCGGCTTTGCCGGATGCTGCCCGACCCGGTGAAGGGCTTTTATTATTGGTCGTGCGCTCTGCACATTCTTCGGACCCTTTGCGAGAAGCATGTGGCGAAGAAGGAATCGAAGTGGGAGGGGATTCTCAAGGGCGGAGTCTACCACGTGCACAAGGATCTCGGCGTCGGCGAAAGCGTCATGTGGGGCGAATACTTCTTCTGCGAAGCGCTGGAGAACGCCCTCCGCCATGCGCTCGGCAACGAGAAGAGGGCTGTGGATCCGGCTGTCAAGGTGTGAGCCGGAGCGCGCAATCCACGCGACCCGCGGCGCGCCGGCGCGTCATCAGCCTCTCAGTTTGTAGTGAGTCCGCGGCAGCGCTCTGAGCCTTTCGGCGGCGGCTTCCGCGGTGATGTCGCGCTGCGGCGTCGCCAGCATTTCATAACCGACCATGAACTTGCGGACAGTCGCCGAGCGCAGCAGCGGCGGGTAGTAGTGCGCGTGGAAGTGCCAATGGGGGTGCGCTCCGCCCGGCATCTGATGGAAGCCCATCGTGTACGGGAACGAGACCTCGAAGAGGTTGTCGTACCGCGTCGCGACTTCCCTCAGAATCGCCGCCAGGCAGTCGCGCTCCTCCCCGGTCATGCTGTCCATGCCGCTGAACGGGCGGCGGCTGACGACCAGAACCTCATAGGGCCACAACGCCCAAAAAGGAACCAGCGCCACGAAGGAATCGTTCGCGCAGACAATCCGCTCGCCCCGGGACAATTCGAGCGCCAGGTAGTCCGCCAGCAGGGTTCGTCCCGCGCGTTCGAACCAGCCCCATTGTGATGCGTCTTCCTTCAAGACCTCGTTCGGCAGGCTCGAACTCGCCCAGATTTGGCAGTGTGGGTGTGGGTTGCTGCATCCCATCATTTCACCGCGATTCTCGAAGATTTCGACGTAAGCGATGTCGCGCCGCGCCGAAAGCTGGCAGTATTCCTCAACCCACGTGTCGACCACGGCGCGCATGCCCGGAAGGTCCATTTCGGCCACCGTCAGGTTGTGCGCGGGAGAAAAGCAGACGACCTTGCAGACGCCCGATTCGCTGACCGCCCTCAGTAGGCCGGCCTCGTCCACTGCTCCGCCGGGCGTGGCTTCAAGCAGAGCCGAAAAATCGTTGGTGAAAACAAAAGTGCTCGAATACGGGGGATTGATGTGGCCGCCGGCCCTCTCGTTGCCCGGGCAGAGGTAGCACTTCGGGTCGTACGCAGGGCGCTCGTCAGGCGGCAGTTTCTCCACCTGCCCCTGCCAGGGGCGTTTGGTGCGGTGCGGCGAGACCAGCACCCACTCGCCGGTCAGAGGGTTGTGGCGTTTGTGCGGGTGTTCCTTGAGATCGAACAAGACGGGCTCCAATCGGCCGCGCCGGGCGTCGCGGCGGCCTCACTGGAATCGTATCAATTTGGCGTAGAATGCTGTCTCGTCCTTCATGCAGCAAGAAGCCGCGACACCTGCTCCGCCATGGTCGAGCCGACTGATGGTTGTTGCTGCGGCGCTGTTGTTCTCCACTGGCGGCGCGGCGATTAAGAGCTTGACGCTGACGGGCTGGCAGACGGCGTCGCTCAGAAGCTTGGTCGCCGGGCTCGTCCTGTTCGCTGTGTTGCCGGAAGCTCGGAAGGGTCTTTCGCCCGGCGTCGTCCCTGCCGGGTGCGCCTACGCCGCCACGTTGGTCCTGTTCGTTCTGGCCAACAAGCTGACCACCTCCGCCAACGCGATCTTCCTTCAGTCGACGGCGCCCGCCTTCATGCTCTTTCTCGCGCCGGTGATCCTCAAAGAGCGGATCGGCCGGCGGGAGATCATCTACTCGATTACGCTTCTGGCGGGGATGCTGCTGCTGTTTCGCGGAGAGAGTTCCCCGGCGGCGACTGCCCCCGATGAGGTCTCCGGCAACTGGCTTGCCCTTGGGTCGGGCTTCACCTATGCCATCACGCTGATCGCGCTCCGGCGCGGCGCCAGCAGGACGGGCACGGCCATTTCGGTGGTCGCGGCGGGAAACCTGATTGCTTTCGCGGCGTGCGCCCCGATGGCGTTTCCCATTGTTCGATGGCAGGCTTCCGACGTCTGGTTGATCCTCTTCCTGGGCCTTTGCCAGATCGGGCTCGCCTATGGGCTGTTGACGCGCGGAATGCGCCGCGTGCCCGCGTTCGAGTCGGCGACCCTGCTGCTGGCCGAGCCGGTCATGAACCCGGTGGTGACGTGGTGGGCGCTCGGTGAGCGGCCCTCGCTTTGGGCGCTGGGCGGGGGCGCCGTGATCCTCGTCTCGACCATCGTCAAAACCTGGCTCGACAGGCCCGGCCGGTGACAACTCATTCGAGACCCATCTGCGCCAACCGGTAGCGCAGCGCGTTTCGCGTCAGCCCGAGCAGCCTCGCCGCCTGGCTCTTGTTGCCCCCGGCGCGTTTCAGCGCCTCCCGAATCAACTGCCTCTCGTGCTCCTCCAGCGTCACGCCCTCCGGCAGAAAACTGCCGGGCGAGCCGTTGGGCAGCGCAGCGCCGCCTCTCCGGGGCGCGTAGTCGAGGCGGATGTCTTCCGGTTGGATCGTCTCGCCCTGAACGTAGATCAGACTGCGCTCGATGGCGTTCTCGAGTTCTCGGACGTTGCCCGGCCAGTCGTAGGCGACCAGCTTCTCCATCGCGCTGGCGCTGATCGCCCGCGCCCTCGATCCTGATTCGCGCGCGAAGCGCTCCAGAAACCGCTGGGCGAGATCGGGGATGTCCTCTCGGCGCTCGCGCAGCGGAGGGATGGTCATTGGAAAGACATTCAAACGGTAGTAGAGGTCCTCGCGGAAGTTTCCCTCCTCGAGCGCGCGGCGCAGATCGACGTTGGTCGCCGCGATCACCCGCACGTCGATCTTGCGCGTCTTGTTCGATCCCAACCTCTCGAATTCACGCTCCTGAAGCACTCGCAGCAGCTTCACCTGGATCGCCAGAGGGACATCGCCGATTTCGTCCAGAAAGACCGTGCCGCCGTCGGCCTGCTCAAACTTGCCCGGCTTGGCGGCGACCGCCCCCGTGAACGCCCCCTTCTCGAAGCCGAACAGCTCGCTCTCCATCAGGTTTTCGGGGATCGCTGTGCAGTTGATCTTGACGAACGGTTGCGTCGCGCGCGGCGAGTGATGGTGGAGAGTGCGTGCGATGAGGTCCTTGCCGACTCCGCTTTCGCCGCAAAGCAGCACCGTGGTTCTCGTCGGAGCCACTCTGGCAATGGCCCCCAGGATCTCCTGCATCTTCGGCCCCGCGCCGACGATGCTGTCGAAATGGTAGCGCTTGCCCAGCTCTTCCTTCAGCCGGATATTCTCATTGCGCAGGGAAAGCACTTCGAGTGCCTTCCGGACAACCGCGTTGAGATGGTCCAGCGAGAACGGCTTCGGCAGAAAGTCCGCCGCGCCCTTCTTCATCGCCTCGACGGCGAGTTCCACTGTGCCGAAAGCGGTCATCACGACGACCGGCGTCGTGGGATTGCTGCGGCGGATGCTTTCGAGAAACGCCATGCCGTCCATCGACGGAAGCCTCAAGTCCGTGAGGATCAGCGAGGCGGCATCGGCACGCTTCAGCCCCTCTTCAGCGTTCGCCACGGCATCGACTTCGTAGCCCGCCGACTCGAGGTGAAGCTCCAGGACGCGCCGCAGCTTCTCCTCGTCTTCGACGATCAGAATCCGCGGCTTCATATTGCGCCCGTTCGATGTTCTCAAATCGGGTAGACGCGGCGCAAAGGCAAACCCGTTGCACGAGATTTCGCGCAAACCGGGGAGGAGAGGAACAGGCTACCAGACGGGGGTCGGGCGGCTGAGGGATTCCGGGTCCGGATACCAGCAATAGCCAAGACGCACGATTGTCTTGATCGAATTCGCCTCCTGGCCCAGTTTGCGGCGAAGACGTTGAACGTGAACGTCGACAGTCCGCGTCCGGGCTCCTTCGGCGTAGTTCCATACGGTGCGCAGCAGTGTCTCGCGGCTGATGCAACGCCCCGGATTCTGCATCAGGATCGATAGCAATTCTCTTTCCTTCCGGGTCAGCCTGGCGCTCAATGAGCGGCTCTCGCCGGATGGCGGTCTCTTGATTCCCAGGTTGCTTCCTGAGCTGTGATCGTGAACCAAAACGGGTGATGTCATCGTCACTCGGCTCCTCGTTGAGTCGCTGACGGACGCGAAGGGAAGGCCCCGGCGGTCCCTTCCGTTTCAAGTCCCTGCATGATGGATAGACGGGCCTGAGCAAAAAGTGTTCGCCAAAAGTTTCGTCGAATTCAAAAAAAATCCCCTGCCCGCGAATCTGTTTACATAGATTGAAGCTCAGGTCAACGCTGGCAGACGCAACAGAAACGTCGAACCGCGGCCAGGCTCGCTCTCCACAACGATCGTCCCGCGATGCTCGTCGGCGATCTTCGCGCTGATGGCCAGCCCCAAGCCGACTCCCCCTGCCTTGGTCGTGTAGAAGGGATTGAAGATCTGCTCCCGGTCGGCGGGTGAAATCCCTACGCCGCGATCCAGGATCGCCGCCTCTACGAAGCCGGAATCGCTTCGGGTCTTCACCGTAACGACGGCATCGGGCGGCGAGGCCTGAAGCGCGTTTTGGATCAGATTGAACAGGACCCTCTCAAGCAGCTCTTCGTCCCCGTTCACCAGCGGCAGACCCGGCTCGTAGTTGCGATGAATAAACGGAGGGCGGTCCGGGTTCTCCCTCGCGATGTGGTCGATCGCCAGATCCGCCAGCCGGTTGAGGTCGACCGGCTGGCAGCGGAGGTTGAAGGGCCGGGCGAACTCGAGGAATCGCGAAATGAGTGAGTTGGTCCGGTCCACCTCCGATGAGACGTAGCCGGCCAGTTCCGCGGCCACCGGCGGCAACTCGTCTTTATGTTGGTCCAGCACCTCGGCGGCCGCTTTGATGGTGCCGAGGGGGTTGCGGAGTTCATGGGCGAGACCTGCCGTGAGTTGGCCCAGCGCGGCGAGTCTCTCTGCCCGCCGGACCGAGTCTTCGGCTTCCACCAGGCGGCGGTTTGCCTCGGCCAGTTCCGCCGCCGATTCGCGCGCCTGCCGGGCAGTCCGCCGGTTCGATTCGGCCAGGGTATACGTCAGAAAGGCGACGACGGCAAGGAACAGAGTCCGCAGAACGACGAGGCGCCAGGCGCCCCCGCTCAGCTCGTAGCCCCACCATCCGGCAAGCGGGATGTAGCTGAGATAGGCGATGCTCGACAGCGCCGTGAACGCCGCGCACCCCCAGGCGCTCATCAGCGTGGCGGACGAGACCACGGGCAGGATCAGGATCAACCAGAAATCCGAGTTCAGGCTCCCGGTGACGCCGATCAGGAGAAACCCCGCGGTAAGTTGGGCCAAGGTCAGCAGGCCCAGCGCCTTGGGCGAGTTCATGCCGCGAACCCGCGGCGCCAGAAGTTGAAGCGCCGCCAGGGCGCCGATCATCTCCAGGCTCGCCCAGTTCCGCTCCGGCGCCACCCATCCGAGCCCCGAAAACAGACAAAGCCAGACGATATCCTGCGCGCCCAAACCGCCGGGCAATCCGCTAAATCCGCGTGACCGCATGGCCGCTGCTATGGTAATACGGCGCCCTCGCGGATCGGGTGGCGCCGATTCCGGTTGTGTCACAATGAGGGTGTCTCGCAGGTTTCCGATGAATTCGATCGAGTCGCCCAACAATCCGAACGCAGTCAATCCGCCTGAACAGACCGCCGCGCCTGAGAGCAGCGCGCAATCGACGCCGCCGGAAACCCAGGCTGTGGCTGATGCGGCCGCGCCGGAAGCACAACCCCTGGCCGAGGAGGGCTCGTTCGGCGATGTGCTGCGCCAGTTCGAAGCCGAGCACGCCGCCGCCGAGGGCCAGGACTCCGCTCTGGAGGGCGTCGTCGTCTCCGTCGACGAAGAAGCGATCGTCGTCGATGTCGGCCGCAAAATGGAGGGCGTCCTCAGACCCGATACGCCGGGTCTGCCCGCGGGCATCCGCCCCGGAACGCGGATGATCGTCAACATCACCGGCCGCACCGAAGACGGCTACTACCTCCTCTCGACAATTCGGGTCGAACAGCCCAAAGACTTCAGCGGCCTCGAGTCGGCATTTCAAAACAAACTGGTGATCGCCGGCGTGGTGAAGGAGATGGTGAAAGGCGGGTTGCGCGTCGAAGTCGCCGAGGGCGTCAATGCCTTCCTGCCGGCTTCGCGCAGCGGAATCCGCGAGATGGCTGACATGGTGGGTCTGCTCGGGCAGCAGATTGAGTGCCGCATCAGCAAGTTCGACGTCAGCAACGAAGAACGGCCCGACATCGTGGTGGATCGCCGCGTTGTGCTCGAAGAACAGGCTGCCGCCGCCCGGCAGGCGGCGTTCAATCAGTTCAAAGAGGGCATGGTTGTTGACGGCAAAGTCCGCAGCTTGACCGAATTCGGCGCCTTCGTTGAAATCGCCGGCGGTGTGGACGGACTGCTGCACGTCGCCGACATGAGCTGGAATCGCGTCGAAAAGCCGTCCGATCTGCTGACGGTGGGCCAGCCGCTCCAGGTCAAGATTCTCAAGCTGAATCGTGATACGCGTAAGATCTCCTTAGGCCTCAAACAGTTGCAGCCTGATCCCTGGTCCCAGATGGCAGACAGCCTGAAGCCGGGCGACAAGGTGAAAGGCAAGGTCGTCCGGTTGGCCGAGTTCGGCGCATTCGTGGAGATTGCGCCCGGCGTCGATGGGCTGATCCACTTGTCGGAGATGTCTTGGACCAAGCGCGTCCGCCGCCCGGAAGACGTCGTGAAGACGGGCGAGGTGGTCGAGGCTGCCGTGCTCGAAGTGAAGCCGGGCGAGAAACGCATCAGCCTGAGCCTGAAGCAGGTTCTCGGCAATCCGTGGGATATCGCCGAGACGAAGTTCGCCCCCGGCACAGTGGTCGAGGCGCCGGTGGTGAATCTCGCGCAGTTCGGCGCATTTGTCGACCTCGGCGACGGCATTGAGGGGATGATTCATGTCGGCGACATCACCCGCGAGAAAAGGATCCAGCACCCCAAGGACTTCCTCACCGTAGGCCAGACCGTAAAGGCCCAAGTCCTCGAGTTCGACAAGGAAAAGAAGCGTATCCGGCTTGGCATGAAGCAGTTGGAGCCGACCTCGGCGGATGTGTTCATCGGCGAGCATCAGGTCGGCGATCTCCTGACGGGCCGCGTCGTGGAGACGCACGCTTCCCACTCCAAAGTGGAGTTGGCCGAAGGCGTGCACGCGCGCTGCAAGCACAAGGAAGAGGCGGCTGCGGCCGAGGCAGGCGAAGGCGCCGCCGACGTCGGCGATCTTGCCGCCATGCTCGCGTCGCGGTGGAAAAGCGGCCGAGGCTCCTCGGCTTCGGATAAGGGATTGAAAGTAGGGCAGATCCGCCGCTTCAAGATCACCGCCATGGATGCCGCCACCCGGCGCATCGAAGTCGAATCGGCCGACTGACTTTCAACAGTCATCGAATTCACACCGTGACGCTACCCTTTGCCTGCCCGCCTCGTCTACACTGACGGGGTGTTCCCCCCGAGAGGGAAGAGTGACTCGTGCTATTGCAGTGGCCGCTGGCGCCGGAGCGGGGCGTTCGATGGATGAAGCTGCGCTGATTCGCGCTGCACAGGCCGGCGACGACGGCGCATTCGAGCGCTTGGTTCGCCAATACGACCAGAACGTCTTGCGCCTGGCGATGAATCTGCTCAGAAATCCAGAAGACGCGAACGACGTTTACCAGGAAGCCTTCCTTCGCGTCTATCGAAATCTCAACTCCTTCCGTTTCGATTGCAGTTTCCACACATGGCTGTACCGGATTGTGACCAATCTTTGTCTCGATCACCTTCGCAAAAGGAAAGTCAGGAAGACGGAATCGGCGGTGGTGGAGACCGAAGAGGGAACTGTCGACCGGCTCGATTCGGTCGTGGAACAGCGCGCCGACGGCGACCCGCAAAGAGCGCTGCTCTCGTCTGAATTGAGGGAGAAAATCCAGGCTGCGCTGGGCCAGATGACCCCGCGGGAACGGATGGTTTTCGAAATGCGGCACTATCAGGGCATGCGGCTTCGGGCGATCGGCGAAGTTCTCGGAACCACCGAAGAGGCCGCCAAGAATTGCCTGTTCAGGGCGACTCAGAAAATGCGCACCGCGCTTGGAGAGTATGTATGAACTGCGATCAGGCGAAACAGAATCTGGTGCTCGCCGCCTACGGCGAACTCTCCTTCGAAGAGGAGGAGGCTCTGGAGAGCCACCTCGCGGGCTGCGAGGCGTGCCGCCTGGAACGGGCTCGTTTCGAAAGACTCGAACAGGCGCTCGACGATGCCGCCACGGAGGTTCCCGCGGGCCTGTTGGCGCGTTGCCGCCGGGATCTGTCGGGGGCGCTCGAGAACGAGAGAAAGCTGGAGCGAAAGCCTTGGCACGCTTTCTGGCGCCGTTGGGTGGTCCATCCGCCGATGTGGCTTCGCCCCGTCGGCGCGTTGGCGATGCTCGCGGCGGGCTTCTTCGGCGCCCGGCTGGTCTCCTCGTCTCCGGAACTGGGCCCGGTGGCGGGCATCGTCGCCGAGCCGTCGTCCGTGGTCGCCACCCGCGTGAGGCTGGTGAATCCCGAACGGAGCGGGCGTGTCCGGCTGCTGCTGGAAGAGACCAGGCAGCGGGAAATGTCGGGCGAACTCGGCGATGAGAAGATCCGGCGGCTGCTGCTGGCGGCGGCGTCGGATCCTGCGGATCCTGGAATCCGTGTCGAGTCCATCGATCTGCTGAAATCGCACTCGTCGGACGACGAAGTCCGCAGGGCGCTCCTGAATGCGCTTCGCACCGATCCGAACTCAGGTGTGCGCTTGAAGGCGATCGACGGCTTGCGGCCCTACGCCCGCGAACCGGAAACCCGGCGTGTCCTTGCCGCCGTGCTGCTCAACGACGACAATCCCGGGGTTCGCACGCAGGCCATCGACCTGCTGGTTCAAAGCAAGGAGGCTGACGTCGCCGGCGTGCTTCAGGAACTGCTCCGCCGGGAAGACAACAACTACGTCCGGTCGCGCAGCCAGCGTGCGCTGAGTGAGATGAAGGCTTCGGTAGGAACTTTCTGATGCCCGCCCGCCGGACCGTCCTGTTTGCCCTGGCCGGTCTGTCGGCTCTCGGCGGCGCCGCCCGGGGCCAGCCCGCCGGTTTCGTCCAGGAGGGGTCGCAGGGCTGGGTCAGGCGTCAGGATGGCCGGATTCCGGCTCATCGCGGGCTCTCGCGCCTGAAGGTTGTCACACAAGGGCGCCTCGTTGTCCAGAGTTCGCCCAAGACCCGCCACGTGGAATACCTTTGGGTCCAACGCGTGCCGAGAAACTACGGCGGGGAGGCGCTTGAGTCACTGGCGGCGGCTTCCCGCATCAAGGCTCTGGAGCAGGGCGATTGGTGCTTCGTCGCCACGGCTTTGCCGGGAGACGAGACCTTCAGCGAGTTGACGGTGACCGTGCCGGAGTGGTTTTCGGTCGCCCGGCTGGAAACGCGCTCCGGGGGGCTGAAGCTCAGCCGCCTTTCGGGCGACATCCATGCGGCGACTGGAGCGGGCAACGTCGAAATCGACTCCGCCGCCGGCGAAGTTGTCGTCCGCACGGGCGGGGGGACCGTCAACGCCGGCTCGGTGAAGGGCAATTTCCGCTGCCTCTCCAACGGAGGCACGATCCGGGTCCAGGAAGTCGCGGGTGAAGCGACGCTGGAAACCGCCGGTGGAGAAATCATCGTGCAGCGCGTCGGCGGCGCCGCGAGGCTCTCGACTGCCGGCGGCAACATCCAGGTTGTCCGGGCGGGGCGGAATGTCTTTGCCCACACCGCCGCCGGCTCCATCGAAGTGGGCGATTCGGGCGGTATCGTCACCGCCGAGACGGGCTCAGGCGGGATCCAGGTGGGCAGAGCGAAAGGCATTCGCTGCGAATCCGGCTCCGGAGTCATCCGCTTGCAGGAAGTGGCGGGCAGCGTCAGGGCCTCCACGCAGTCGGGAAGTGTTTTTGTCACCTTCTCCCCCGGGGCTCAGCTTGAGCAGTCCTACCTGGCCACGAACAGGGGTGACATCACGGTCTATCTGCCGTCTAATTTGGCAGTGACAGTGAAAGCGATGAACGAGTCGGCTGGTTGGGTGGGTAGGATGATCTCCGAGTTCGACGAGATCCGCCCCCAACCGGCTCCCGTCTGGAGTAAGGGCCCGCTGCTGGCTGAAGGCAGCCTGAACGGCGGCGGCCCTCTCCTGATGGTGACCACGACGAACGGAACGATTTCGCTGAAGCGCCGCAAGTGAACCCGCCGGAGGAAGGCCGGCAGAGCCGCAGCGTGATTCACTTGGGGCTATGGATGAAAGGACTACTGTATGTTGAGGAAAAGCAAACCGGTCTACAGGACGATGCTGACCGTCTTGATCTGCGGAGCGCTTGCGGCTGCTCTCCCGGCCCGCGGTGAGCTCGTGCCCGAACCCCAACCCCCTCTGCCGCCGGCGGCGCCAGCCCCTCCGGCGCCCGTGCTGGCGCAAACCATCGCCATCGGCGGCGGCAGCTACCTTGGCGTCGGCGTGCGTGAAATCGACGATGAACGGGCCAGAACGCTCAAGCTGCGGGAAACCTATGGCGTCGAGATCACGCGGGTCGACGAAGACAGCCCTGCCGCCAAGGCCGGCCTCAAAACCGGCGATGTCGTGCTTGAGTACAACGGCGAGCGGGTGGAAGGCATTGAACAGTTCGTCCGGCTGGTCCGCGAAACGCCTGCGAACCGAACCGTGAAGTTGACAGTCTCCCGGGATGGCGCCGTTCAGACGATCACCGCGACAATCGGCGCTCGAAAGGGCCCCAAAGTGATGGCCTGGAGCTCCAAGCCGATGGACCTGGAGAAGCTCGAAAAGTTCAAGTTCGATGCTCCCAACGTTGAATTGATGATGCCCGACATCCCGAAGGCGTTCATGTCCTGGCGGACGATGCTCGGCATTGAAGGCGAATCGCTTGGCAACAGCCAGCTCGCCGAGTATTTCGGCGTCAAGGAGGGAGTGCTCGTCCGCAGCGTGATCAAAGGAACGGCCGCCGAGAAGGCCGGAATCAAGGCTGGCGACGTCCTTCTGAGGATCGACGATACGGCGGTTGCCTCGCCAAAGGACATCACCAACACCCTTCGCGCCGCCAGAAACGCCTCAAAACAACATCTCACCGTCGCGTTGATGAGAGAAAAGCGTGAGATGTCGCTGACGGTCACCTTGGAGGATCAGCCCGAGAGGGCGCCTGCACGCGGCCAGCGAGTCACGATGCAGAAGTTCTGATCTGTCCGCCAAACCTGAGCGGAAGCGCCGGAGAGTCACCTCCTCCTCCTCTCCGGCGCTTTTTCTATGCCTGCTCCAAGGCTGTCTTGTGCACCTTCAACAACAGTTCCACCTCGTTGCGCGGGATGTTCAAGGTGGCAGCGATCTGCTCCGCAGTTTCGCCGTGGCGATGCATCCGTAACGCCAGGCTTCGCTTGTGGAGATGGGCGAGCTGAGCCGGGGGAGATTCGGCTGCATAGGAATCTCCTGCTGTCACGATGTCAGGCTGCGATTCCTCCAGTTGATGCTGGAGCCGGACCATGGACTCGCGAAACTCCTCCATCTTCCCGACTGTCAGGCGGCGGTCCTGTTCAAGCAAGTGCCGCAGCCGGGCGTTCTCGCGCTTCAGCGAGATGAACAGCGCGAGGCACAGTCCCAAGCCGGCGCCCAACATGGCGTAGAACGTCAGCGGCTCTGTAATCCAGGCCATGGCTCAGCTCCTCCCGTAAGAATCGGCGGCGGCCGGCGAATCCTTTAGTACTTCCTTGGACATAGTTCTAGAAGAGCGTTCTGAGCCTCTCCTCCCGGCTGATGATCTCCTTGATGCGCACACCGTAATTCCCTTCCACAACAACAACTTCCCCACGAGCGATGACACAATTGTTGACGATGATTTCGACGGGTTCCGAAATCTTCCGGTTGAGCTCGACGATGCTGCCCGTGCTCAGCTTGACGGCATCCTTGAGCCGCATCTGCGTCCGTCCGAAACTGACCCCAACCGGCAATTCGACTTCCAGCAGCAGGTCGAGAGTCTTCGACTCTCTACCTGTGCCCGTGCGGGCGCCTTCCGGGGGCAGGGCGGGCTGCCGGTTGCCCGCCTCGCCGGGCAGCATCGGCTGGACCGCTTGCAGCAGCTCCTTCGAGGGCGCAATCCAGAGGCCGCCAATGCCCTCCCCCCGCAAATCGAGGACAACGCCCACCCAATTGGCATCGGTTTCGTCAGTGGCGGTCTTCTGCCATTGCCCCGCGTTGACTTCACGGCCGAGCAACTTTCCGATTGCCTGCGCCAGCGGGGACAGCGATTGCTGAAGCACCTCCTGGAACGTGCTCTCCAGTTCCGCAGCATCTGCTTCCTCAATGCCGGCGGCAGCCAGCACAGCCTTGGCCACCGCTTTCCAGACACGCTCGGAAACCAGCACCGAGACCCGGGCGCCTGGGACGGCATCAAAGCTCAATTGTCCGGAGATCGCCGCCTGCTGTTCGCCCACCGCCATCTCAGGGGCAACCCGGGCGGACGACCGCTCCCCGGTCATCGCGCTGACAGCCGGGCCAAGGCGGGTCGCCCATTGTTCTGCCAGCCAGATCGCCTCGCGCTTCATGCCCGTTCCTCCTTTGAAAGTTCGAATCGCTGCCAGCGGCTACGCGCCCCGGCCGGTGGGCCACTTCTGGCGCATGAATGCTCTCAGCCTGACGATCGCCTGCGTCTTGAGTTGAGACACCCTCGATTCGTGAAGCTTGACGACTCGCGAGATCTCCCGCAGCGTGAGTTCCTGCTGGTAATAGAGGCCTAGGACGGTCCGTTCGATGTAGGGCATACGGGAGATGGCTTGAACCAGGATCCTCTTCAGTTCGGCTTTCTCAAGCTGATGGGAGGGCCAGTCCTCTTCCTTGTCCGCGATGAACTTCAGCAGGTCCCTGCCCTCTTCCTCGCCGGGACCGTGCTCCAGGCTGCCCATGTTGAGTCCGCGGATCTCGACCAGCCATTCGTGGTATTCCTCCAGCGAAAGGCCCAGTTCGGCTGCTATCTCCTCTTCGGTCGGAGAGCGATGCAGATGCTGTTCCAGATGCGAGACGGCCAGTTCGATGAGTTTGCTGCGCCTTCGCTGCTGCCGGGGAGCCCAATCGAGCCCTCGCAGGCTGTCGAGGATCGCGCCGCGGATCTTGTATTCGGCATAGGTCTTCAGTTTCACCTTCTGGGCCGGGTCGAAGCGGTCGATGGCCGAGATCAGACCGAGGATGCCGGTCGAAACTAGGTCTTCGAGGTTGACGCTCTCGGGAAGCCGTTCGTGGATGCGGCGCGCGATCAGGCGTACCTGCGGGAGGTGCTCGAGGATCAACCTTTCCCGCTCCTCTGAAGTCAGCGATGTGACGGTTGCGTAAGGGTTCATTGCCGTTCCTGGCGCCTGACGGCTGACCGCCGGGCCTGTCTCCTTCACTTCATGCGGCTGCGCTCAGCACGCCAGCCTCGCCAAACAAGAGTTCCAACAGCCGGGGCTTCGTCGCCGGTTACAGATCCTCAGGAATTCCCTGGCCTGAAGCGAGAAAGGAGACCGGGCGCTGCGCCTTCAGCACGGCAGCCAGCAAGCCGCCGAAGCTCTCCGCTTCGTCCAGGTGAGTGAAAACCAGCCGGGCGGGATCCAGGACCGCGTAGCGTTCGACCCAGGCGGCAAGCTGTTTAGGCGAGGCTGTCGCCGGAAGCACCAGTTGAGTCTCGATCGCTCTTTCAGCCGCCAGGCGGGGGACCCACTCCTCCCACCATTCGGTTTCAGCGGGGCTCGCCCCGGGGGTATCGATGAGGACAAGATCGCGTTGCTTGGCTTCTACAAGGGCCCGCCGCAAAGCAGCGGGCGTTTCACAAAGCCTGAACGGGATGCCCAGAATCGAGGCAAGATTCCTGAGTTGATCGGCAGCTCCGATCCGGAAGACGTCGACACTGAGGAGTACGGCGGAGTGCCGTCCCGATACACCCTCGCGCATGGCGAGCTTGGCGAGGGTTGTTGTCTTGCCAGCCCCCGGCGGCCCGGCCAGCGCGGCGACGCGGCACTTCTCGCCCTCTCTGCCCAAGCCCGGCTGTACTTGGAGCTGTTCTTCGATTTCGCGAACGATTGCACGGCGGACAACCGCCTGAGGAATCGTCCCGGGGATCGCCGATTCGATGCGGAGACGTCTGGACGCCGCATCCGCCGCAGCTTGGATCAGGTCCGGCGGCACGTCCATCTCCAGAAGCTTGCCAATCCACGGCGCGAGTTCCGGCGTCTGGGCCAATGCGGAATGTCCGAGCGCCGTCCGCGCGGCCATGGCCCCGAGCGCGTCGAGGGACGAACGAAGCGCGCGGAGTTCATGGCGCAGGCGGTCGGACCCATCCTGCTGTGAGGCCGCGGGCCGGCGGGCCTTGGCCTGAACGGCGCCGGGCGCGTGCCCGTCCTCGGGACCGGCGACAACGACCCTGTACGGGCCGCGCGCCGCCTGGTCCGGGGGCGTTGAGCCGGCTTCCACAAGCACAGTGTCGTCGCCCAGAGTCAACCGGGCGGTTGCGAGGGCGGAGGCGACACTGTCGGAGTAGAACGTCGTTGGCATCTGCGTTACTTGCTCCCTTTGAGAACTCCAAGCGAAACCACTTTGGTCCCCGGCGGGACCTCGCCATGCGAAAGCACCGAGACCTGCGGGAATTGCGATTCGACCAGTTGACGGATGAAGTAGCGGCTGCCGCTGCCGGCCAGCAACAGCAGCCCGGTCTGATTCTGCGCGGCGGCGGCGCGCAGGGCTTCCAGAAGCTCGCTGACCCGGTCCGGGGCGAGGTTCAAATGAGAAGTCTGCTCCCCGTGCTCGACGGCCTGTTCGATGGCGCGCTCCAGCGGCGGATCCAGAAAATAGACCTTGAGTTCGCCGCCAGCGCTCAGCAGCGGCTTGACCAGCGTCCGCCGCAGGGACTGTCTGACGAACTCGGTTAACAGCACCGGATTGCGAGTCAGAGCCGCTGCCTCGCCGAGGCTCTCGATGATGGCCGCGGCATCCCTGATGGAAACCCTCTCGCGAAGCAGATTCTGGAGCACCCTCTGAACGGTGGACATGGGGAGGAGTTTGGGAACGACGTCCTCCACCGCCTTCGGGTTCTCCTCGGCCACGCGGTCAAGCACTTTCTTCGTCTCTTGCCGGTTGAAAATCTCGTGGCAATGCCTGCGGATCAGCTCCGACAGATGCGTGCCGATGACGCTGACCGAGTCCACCACCGTGAAGCCGGCGGCGCGGACTTCCGCCGCCTGGTCGGACGGAATCCAGTACGCCGTCAGGCCGAAGGCCGGCTCCCGGGCGGTAATGCCCTGCTTGGGCGGCTTGGCGCCGCTCTGCGGGATCGCAAGTTCGCAACCCTGTACAAGCTCGAATCGCGACAGTTCGACTCCACGAAGCAGGATGACGTACTCGCGCGCTTTGAGCGAGAGATTGTCGGTCACGCGCACCGGAGGCAGGATGTATCCCAGCTCAGCCGCCAACTGCCGGCGGATGCCCGCAATCCTTCGAATCAGAGCGGACTGCGCCCCGCCTTCCGCCAGCCGCACGAGACCCAGCCCAACCTCGATGGCCAGAGGCTCCACCTTCAGCAGGCTTTCCAGGCTCTCCTTGGCTGGCTGCGGCTCCAAAGGCTGAACCAGCGACGCATCCTCCCGCATCGTCCTGCTCCGCACCTTCCACCCCGCGTAGCCCACCGAGGCGGCCAGAATGAGAAACGGGATCTTGGGCAGCCCCGGCAGCAAAGCCATCGCGAAGAGCACGCACCCCGAAAGCGCGAGCGGCTGCCAGTGCTGGAAGAGCTGCCTCTCGACATCCGCGCCGATCTCGCGTTCCGAGCCGGCGCGCGTCACGATCAACCCGCCCGAGATCGAGATCATCAGCGCGGGAATCACCGTGACCAGACCGTCGCCGATCGTCAGAACCGTGTATGTTTCCAGGGCATGGCCGAAGTCCATGTCGTGCTGCAGGACGCCAATCAGGAACCCCGCGAAGATATTGATCACCGTGATCAGAATGCTGGCGACCGCGTCGCGCTGCGTGAAGCGGCTGGCGCCGTCCATCGCGCCGTAGAACTCCGCTTCGGAGGAAAGGGCCTTTCTGCGGGCCTTCGCCTCTGCCTCGTTGATCAATACCGCGTTCAGGTCCGCGTCGATCGACATCTGCTTGCCCGGCAATGCGTCCAGAGTGAAGCGCGCCGTGACTTCCGAAATGCGGACGGCGCCGTGGTTGATGACGACGTATTGGATCGCGATCAGCACCAGAAAGATCACGACGCCGATGACGAAATTGCCCCCAACCACGAAATTGCCGAATGACT
This sequence comes from Bryobacteraceae bacterium, assembly GCA_013388415.1. Classification (GTDB taxonomy): domain Bacteria; phylum Acidobacteriota; class Terriglobia; order Bryobacterales; family Bryobacteraceae; genus JACADU01. Next base: position 36,285 of record JACADU010000268.1, on the reverse strand, counting down.
CGATGACCTCGCCTGCCGCCGCCGTGCCCCTGTTCCCGTTGAGCAGGATCAGCCTTGAGCTCGAAACGTTCAGCGCCAGACGAAACAGGGTCATCAGCAGCAGCGTCGTCGGGAATACGGTGAATTCCGCCGGTTTCCTGATGTACATCGACACCAGCAGAATGACTGTGGAGATCGTGATGTTCGCGCTGATCAACACGTCGATCAGCACCGGTGGCAGCGGCGTCACCATCGCCATGAGGATGCCGAGCACGGCGATCGGAACGGCCACTTCCGTTCTTGCCAGCCTGCCGAGGTCGAGGCCCGCTGAACCGCCCGTCCGCGGCGCCGCTCCTCGAGCCGGGATCCGGGGCGCGCCCGGCGGAGCCATGCCTGATGGGGCTGCGGAAACAACAGGAGACGTCATCTCAGTTCGTTCTCATCCGCCCAGCGGCTCAATCGGCGCCTGGCAGACGGCCCCCCAGCATCCGATAGATGTAAGCAAGTACTTCGGCCACCGCCCTGTACAGGTGCGGCGGAATCTCCTGGCCAAGTTCAACCTGCTTGTAAAGCGCCTGCGCCAGCGGCGGATTCTCAATCACCGGCACCTGGTGATCCAGCGCCTTCTGCCTGATGCGCAGCGCAAGATAGTTCTTGCCCTTGGCCACCACTTTCGGCGCCGCCATGCCCGCGCCGCCGTACTTGAGGGCGACCGCGAAATGCGTCGGGTTCACAATCACCGCGGTCGATTTCGGCACCTCGGCCATCATCCGCCGCTGGAGCATCTGCCTCCGCAAGCGGCGGATGCGCAGCTTCACTTCCGGACTGCCCTCCTGCTGCTTGTACTCGTCGCGGATCTCCTGTTTCGTCATCTTCAGCTCATTCATGTAGCGGCGCTTCTGGCGGAGATAATCGACGGCGCCCCAGGCGGCAAATCCGAACGTGGCCTTCCACAGCAGCCCCGCGATCATCGTCCCCATGACAGCCACTCCGGCTTCCAGCGGCAGAAGCGGGACGCGGAAGCAGGCAGTGAATTCCCGGGCGACGACATACCAGGCGAGCCCTAGCAGCAAGGGCAACAGCACAACTGCCTCCGCCAGAGCGCGCCGGTTTTTCGCGGGCAATTCTCTGAGATGGGTGACAGGATTCAGCCGGCTGAAATCGGGCGCCAGTCTCGCCCCGGCAAGCCCGAATCCGGTCACCGTCAGTTGGGTGACCAGCGCCGCCGAGGTCAGGATGGCGCCGGCTGCTGCCAGAGCCCATGCGCGGGGGGCGATGTTCTGATGCAGCAGGTTGTTGACGTCCGCGGACCCCCAGGCGGGACGGAACGCCAAACCGAGAAGCTCGCGCATCCACTCCCGGCACGCCGGCCACCAGTGGTCTGCCATCCCGCAGGCAAGGCTGGTGAAGACAAGGAACTGCGCAGCGGCCACGGCTTCGCGGCTGGATGGGAATCGCCCCTCCTCTCGCGCTTTGCGAAGCCGGTGGGGCGTCGGCTGTTCGGTTCTCTGGTCGCGGTCCGCCATGGCGCTCCTAAGGCATCCACCTCTCCAGCAGCTCGATTGCCCTCGCGCCTCCCTGCCGGTAGACGCCGGGGACCACGCCAGCCAGCGCCGCAAACAGCGCGAGAGTGCCCAGCATCTTGACCGGGAAGGCAAGCGAGAGAAGCTGCAGTTGATTGTTGAGCCGGCTGAGAAGCGCCAGTGTCAAGTCCGTGAGGAGAAGCAGCGCAGCGAATGGCAACGCCAGCCGCACGGAAAGCTCGAGCACCGTGGCGCCAAACTGAATCAGGGCCTCCGCCGGTTCGCCGCCTCGCCAGAACGAGCCCGGGGGCCACGTGGACAGGCTTCTCTCGAAAGCCTTGAGGAGCGGCGCGTGCAGCCCGATGTGGAAAAACAGCAGCGCCGACGCCAACTGCGCGACGCTTTGCAGAACGTTGCTGTCGGCTTCGCTCGTCGGATCGATGGAAGAGGCGTAGCTGTAGCCCGCCTGGAGCGCGAATGTCTGGACGGTCATGATCAGGAGATCGCCCAGAAAGCCCGCGATGACGCCGGCCATGAGACCGAGCCCGAGCTCGCTGATCATGACAAGCAGCAAGCCCGCCGCCGAAGTGGAAGCCGGCAGCGGCGTCGAGTGGCTTGACGCCAGTGCAAGCGCGAGCAGAACGGCGCAACAGACTCGAATGGGCAATGGTGCAAGGCGAAGCCCCGGAATAGGCACGACGACCAACATTCCTGAAATCCTGATCAGCAGCAGAAGGCTGCTCAGGACAGTTCCCGTTTCCCACGCGATTTCAGCGCGCATAGCGGCTCAAGTCCCCCAGCAGGCTGATTGTGTAGCCCGCCAGCCGCGCGATCATCCAGGGCAGCAAGAGAAGCAAACCCGCCAGGAATGCAACCAGGCGGGGGACGCCTCCAAAGGCCGGATCCTGCACGGAAGTGACGATCTGGAGCAGGCTGATCACGATGCCCGCCACGAAGCCGATTGCCAGCAGCGGCAGGCTCACCCAAAAAGCAGTCATCAACGCGTCTCTCAAAACGGCGGCAATCGCTTCGGAAGTCATGCAGTTCTCCTAGAAGCTCCGCATCAGCGAGCCGACCACCAGGTTCCAGCCATCCACGAGGACAAACAGCAGGATCTTGAACGGCGCGGACACCATCACCGGCGGCAGTTGCACCATGCCAATCGAGAGCGTGATCGAGGCGACAACGATGTCGATAATCAGAAACGGAAGGAACAGCACTGCGCCAATCTGAAAGCTGACCTTGAGTTCAGACAGCACATACGCCGGGGCCAGGACGGTCAGGCTCAGATCCTCCGGGCTCTTGGGCGGCGCGCTCTTGGTCAGGGAGAGCATGAGTGCGATGTCCTTCTCTTTCGCGTAGCGAAGAAGAAACTGCTTCACCGGCCTTGATCCGGCCTCCCACGCTTCCGCCCGGCTCAGCTTGTTCTGTTCGAGCGGAACCCAACCCGACTCGTAACTCTCCTTCAAGACAGGCTGGACCAGCAGCAGAGTGAGGAACAAGGCAAGGCCGATCAACACCTGGTTGGATGGGGCGGTCTGCGTGCCGAGCGCCTGCCGGAGAAAGTGAAGCACAACCGTGATGCGGAGGAATGGAGTCAACGAAACCAGCAGCGCCGGCAGGACAGTGAGCGCCGTCAGGAGCACGACGATCTGCAACGGAAGTGAGAGCCCGTCTTTGCCCGCCGGGCCGCCGAGCAGTTCGCTCACCTGCGATCCAGGCGCCGCTTTCGCCGGAAGCAGGCAGATGACGAACGCCAGACAGCGGCCCTTCATTGCCTGCCTCCATCAGGATCCTGGCTCATCTCCGGATGGACAGCCGCGGCGAAAACGCTTGAAAACTCGGATGACGCCCCTCCAGCCGCGCTCAGCGAGAGGCCCTGCGGATGGGTCGCCAGGAGATATGGCCGGCCCTCGACATGGACCAGATAAAGCGCATGGTGAGGCGTCAGGGGAAGCCGCTCAACGAGAATCAGTCTGCGGCCGTCCATCCGCGCCCGGCGAAAGCGCCCCAGCAGCGGCAGCCCGTTCTTCCTTCTCGCAGCGATCCACGCCGTCGCGAAGAGTAAGGCCATGACAAGCCCCACGCCAGCCATTGGTTCCATCCAGTTCACTTCAGCCTTCCCCGGCCGCCGGTTCCCTCCGGCGCCATCTATTCCTCGGTGTTGAAGTCCGTGATCCGGACCCCCATCGTGTCTTCGATGATGACGATCTCTCCAAAACCGACCAGCGCGCCGCCGATGACGATGTCGATGTTCTCCCCGGCGGACCGCGGCATGCGGATGACGCTGCCGGTCTCCAACTCGAGCAGCTGCCGCAGCGTCATCACGCGCTGCGCCAATTCGATCTCCACGTCCAGCGGCACATCCGCCAGCGGCGCGATGCGCTCGGCAACCGAACCCGGAATGAGACCGGAAGCGTCCACGGCTCACTCCTATCGCTTGAGATTGATGGTCTCCTGGCTGATTTCGTCCACAGCCGTGACCACCCGCGCGTTGGCCTGATATCCGCGTTGAAGCACGATCAGATTCGTGAACTCCCGCGCGATGTCGACCGTCGAGAACTCCACCGAGCCGCCCATGATCGAGCCGCGGCCGCCCGTCCCAGGCAAGCCGATCGCCGGAAGCGCCGAACGGGCGCTCAATTGAAAGTTGTTGTTCCCGACGGCCAGCATCGACTCCGGGTTTCTGATGGCCGCCATCGCCAGTTGGCCGACCGCGACCTGCTGCCCGTTGGAATACTGCGCCAGAACACGCCCACCATCCCCAATGCCGACCCGCACCAACTGCGCCGCGGGAACCCCATCCTGGGCATTGGCCGCCACTGCCGACGGTTGCGAAAACTGAGTCAGCCGCGGCGCAGTTCCGTTGTATAGATTCCACGTCAGGTTCAGGTCCGCGGCTCCGTTAGCCAGCCCTGTCACTGTCATCGCCGGCATTGTTCCCCCAACGGCGGGAGAGGTCATCCGGCCTGAAGCGTCGAACTCGATGGTTCCGGTCACCGGGGTGAAAGGAGGCGACGCCAGATCCGCATCCGGAATCGACATCGAGTAGTCCCATTCCCCCGGATTGGCGGTCTTTGTGAACGTGACCGAGATGACGTGAGACCCGCCCAGCGAATCGTAGACCTCGATGGAAGTGGAAAACGTTGTAGCCGGCGGACCCGCAGTCGCGGAGGCGTCAAGGTTCATGTCGAACGAGAAACTATTGGTCGCGACGGGAGCGCGCAATGATCCCACGGGGACCATCACGTCGGTAGCTGGCTGCGTCGTGTCGAGCACGCCGTTGACCTCATTCCATCCCTGCACGCGGAATCCGGTCGCCGTCACGAGTTGCCCTTCCTTGTTCACCTGGAGGTTGCCTCCTCTCGTGTACAGAACGCTGTTGGACAGCGCCTCCCGGACCACCAGGAATCCGTCGCCCTGAATCGCCACGTCGAGTGGACCCGAGCTTGCCTGAATCGCGCCTTGTGAAAACTGGCGGATCGTCACCGGTCTCGCGACGCCGAACCCGACCTGCGTCTCCCCAAGGCCCGCGCCCAGCGATTGAGTCACCAGATCGCTGAAGGCGACGACGCTCGACTTGTAGCCTGGCGTGTTCAGGTTCGCCAGATTGTTGCCGACGACATCGACGGCGGTCGTGTGCGCGCCTAGCGCGCTCAATGCTGTTGAAAATGATGTGAACATTCTTCCTGCTCCTTTGTGCGCTTCAGGCGCCCTCGGTCTGCTCGCTGTTGTTCTGGTCCTCGCCGCCCGGCGCGGAAGCGGACTCCAGCAGTTTCCTGATCGCCTCCAGTTCTCTCCGCGACTCGATCGACTGTTCTAGCTGGCTGAACTGTGTGAGCTGAGTCATGAACTCGACTCCATCAGCGGGATTCATCGGATTCTGATACTTGAGCTGCGCGACCAGCAGTTTCATGAAGACGTCCTGATTCGCGAGACGCTCCGAGTTCTTGGTCACGGTGGCGTAGGTTTGCTCGCCACTGGTTGCTTCCACTGCGCTCGCTCCTTGCGCGAGAGCCACGTTCATTGACGCCACGATCTCGTTCCTTTCTGGAAGCGGCGTAATGCCGCTTCATCCGACCTTTCAGTGAGAAGCTCGAGCCAGTCAGGCCAGGTGCGCCTGGGGTGTTGCTGGCCGTCCGGGTTCCTTTTTGCCGCGCTTTGCCCTGCGCTGGCAGCGGCGTGACGCTCTGAAGGCCCGGCGGTCTCCAAGATGGTCTCCACCACCGCCTCCGCTCCCTCACCACCGTCGTTTCCCGCGACCCATGCTTCGACCTGCGTCTCATGAGCCTCGAGCTTCTGCTGGAGATCCTCCAGGCCAACCGCCAGCCGGGTGGAGGCGCCCGGATCCTCGCTCCGAACCAGAACATGCACTTCCCCGCCGCGGTCTACGAACCGTACAAGCACAGGTTCCGACTCTGGAACCTCGAGCTTCACTCTGAGCTCGCCCACCCCGGAGTTCCCTGCGGCTGGCTTTGAAATCTCGATTGGGTCGTGCGAGAGGATGGGGACGATCTCGGGTGGGCGCGCCTCTTCCGCCGCGAACAATCTGCCGCCTTGTGCGGGCGCCTCGGCGGAGGCGGCGTTCGCGGAAACGACGTCTCGCGCTTTCTCGGGCCGCGGGCGCATTGGTTCGGCTTCGCCACACTGCTGTTGCGCTGCTTTGTGGCCGCTGCTGCGCGTAGTTGGCCGTGGACCGCCGGCCGAAGAATCGGAGGATGCGGGATCGCTCCAGTCCGCTGCGGCGGAGTCAGGAACAGGATGGTCTCCACGGTCCTGCTCGGCGGCGGTGAAGCCTTTGCTCACCGGCTCGGGCTTGGCGGCCGGCGCACATTCCTTCGAGAACGGTTGTGCCGGCTGCGGCATCGCCCGCAGCCGAACCGCCATCACCGGCGCCGCTCGCTCGGTGTCCCCGGCTGCTTCAGGCATCCAGGCGAACTTCGCTTCATCCGCGCCCGGGCGCGGCTCAACAGGGTCCTGACTCTGCCTGCCTGCGTGCGGCTGCACGGCCTCCAGCGGCCGGCGGGCCTCTTTCTGCATTACCACTGGAGCGTCTGGCCTGGCCGTTTCCCCGCGCTCCGGAACTTGCGCCGGCTGCGGCGCCTCTGGCGCCACGGCCGGAGCATCGGGCTCGGCAGCCTCCAATTCTGGTGCCCCTTCATTGTTCTGTTCGATGTCCGCCTCGCCCCGCACCTGCCTGCGTGGTGCAGGGCCCCCAGCGGGGGCTTCAACTTGGCGTGGTCTCTCTTGTTCGGTTCCAGCGCCGCTCGGAATCGCCGCCTCGACAGGCTGAAAGACAGACCAGGCAGACTCGTTCCTTCCGGTTTCACTTTCCGGAGCCTCGGGCGGGTCAAAATCAGGCTTGAACCCTTCAGCCGGGGCCGGCCGGCAGGCAGGCGGCTCGAAGTCAGCCGAATACCCTGTGACGTCTCGTTCGCGCCCGCCGTCCGGCGCCAGGATCTGGTGAATGAAATGGACGATGTGGCGGTGTCCTGACGAGCTCTTGCGTCTGGCCGCCGGCTCAGTCCCCGGCAGCGGCGCCGGCTCGTCATGGGCGGCTTCAAACTCGCCCAGAACAGACTGCCATGAATGCGGCTCCCGCCACGCCTCTGTGGCTTGTTGCCCCCGCCCGTCCTGGTCTGGCGTGCTGAACAGCCCCAGCAGCAGTTCTGCCTCCAGACTCTGTTGGGCCATGACAGCGAGATCGCAATTCACGCCCGCATTTCAGCAAACGGCTGGCCAAAGCCCGCCGATGAGGAATGTGAACATCTTGGACGCCCGGAGCGCGGTTTGCCGAAGGACCGGTCCCAGATCGGCACATCCGATTCGGAACACGAATACCGATTCGGCCCATTTGACGCTCGAAAAGGGCGCTAATTCGTTGTGCAGCGCCTCGGCGGTTTGGCACAAGCCTTGCTCGATCCCGTTCGGAGGTCCGGATGGATCCGCTGACAATCACCGCAGGCGCCGGGTTGCGATCAAGAGCTGAAGCGCTCGATCTATTGGCGAACAACCTGGCCAACGCGTCGACCGCCGGGTTCAAGGCAGATCGCGAGGCCTACACCCTCTTTCTGGGTGACGAAAGCTCGCAGACCACTTCCCCTTTTATCGAGCAGCACCGTACGGATTTCTCGCAGGGACAGCTCAAGCAGACCGGCGACCCCGAGCACCTTGCGTTGGAAGGCGGAGGGTTCTTTCTCGTCGATGGGCCTCGTGGTCCCCTGCTCACGCGAAATGGGACCTTTCGCATCGCCAGAGACGGGAAGCTGACAACGCCGGAGGGATACGAGTTCGCCACGGTCGAGCCACGCCGGATTCGCGCCGTTCCCGGCGAGCCCGTCGAAGTCGATTCCGAAGGCGTAGTGCGTCAACGGGGCGAGCAGCTTGGCCGCCTCAAGCTGGTCGAAACAGCGCGAGCCGTGCAGCCGGCAAAGCTCGAGGGCGCCTACTTCGCTTTGGACACCACCCAGTTGTCCGGGCTTTCGAACTCGCGGGCGCGCGTGCATCAAGGGAAGGTGGAGTCGGCCAACTTCTCGCCGGCAGAGGCCGCCGTCCGGCTCGTCAATCTTCTTCGGCAGTTCGAAACCTTGCAGAAGGCGCTGCAAATCGGCGGTGAAATGGGCCGCCGCGCCGTCGAGGAGGTCGCCCGGGTTCACCCCTAGGCGTGTGAAGTCAAGGAAGGAGAATCAGCCTCATGATCAGAGCTCTTTTCAGCGCCGCGAGCGGAATGGAGGCGCAGCAGACCAACGTCGACAACATCGCGCACAACCTCGCCAACGCCAACACCGTCGGCTACAAGATGCGCCGTGCGCAGTTCCAGGACCTCCTTTACCAGACAATGGTCCAGCCCGGGGCGGCGGCGGGTTCGCAGACCGTCGTTCCCAGCGGCCTTCAATTAGGGCTTGGCGCCCGGGTCGTCTCCAATGAGATCGCGTTCTCGCAGGGCAGTTTCTCCTCGACGGGGAATCCCCTGGATCTTGTCATTCAGGGCCGCGGCTTCTTCCAAATCCGCCGGCCCAGCGGCGAAATCGCCTACTCGCGCGCCGGGCAGTTTCACCTCGATCGCGATGGCAACATGGTGACAAGCGAGGGCGATCCGCTCGAACCCCAGATCACGATCCCGCCCGAAGCTCAGAACATCAGCATCGGTTCTGACGGAACCGTCAGCTTCACGCTTCCGGGTCAGACCACGACACAGCTCGGCGGCCAGATTCAACTGGCGAACTTCGCGAATCCCGCCGGCCTGAACAGCATCGGCCGCAACCTCTATTTGCCGACCGACGCCAGCGGCGAACCGACCATCGGCAATCCGGGCGGGCAGGAAGGCTTGGGAAGCCTGTTGCAGGGTTACGTTGAACAATCGAACGTCAGCGTCGTCGAAGAGTTCATCAACATGATCGTCAGCCAGCGAGCCTACGAGGCGAACAGCAAGGTCGTGCGGGCGGCTGACGAGATGTATCAGCAAGTCAACAACATGAATCGATGACGAGCCTCTTGATCGCCGCGCTGCTGGCCGCTCCTGGCTGCCTGGAGGTGTCTCAGTCCAGGATCACTGCCGGGCATCTCACGCCGTTCGTTCCGCGATTCGCCTCGATCCCGCCGGATGCCGAGTTCGGCTATGCGCCCGCTCCAGGCACGACGCGTTGGATCAGGCGCGGAGAGCTGGAGAGTTTTGCGCGCCGCCACGGAATCGGATTGGACAACGCCCCGGAGCTTTGCGCGGTTCGGCCGTCGCAGGTCCTCACCGCAGCGGCAATCGAAAACGCGCTGCGTCCTGTGATCTCAGAACTTCTGCCGGGCTTGAGCCACAGGATTGAGGTCATCGACTATATACGCCTGCCGTTGCCCCAGGGTGTCCTCACTTTCCGCAAGGAAGACCTGCATGAGGCCCAGGCCGGCGCGTTGCTCTGGCGCGGCCGGATCATCTATGACCGCAACAGAAGCATGCCCGTTTGGGTGAAGGCGCGCATCGCCGTCGAAGGGCAAGCCTGGTTCGCCCGCCGCCTCATTGAGAAGGGCAGGAAGCTGAACGATGAAGATGTCGAGCTCCGGAAATGCGAAGTCCCGCTGCTTGACGCCCTCAAGCGGGACGTCGCCTCGACTGTCGTTGGACTCGAGGCGCTGAGCAGCATCGAGGCGGGAAGCCGGATCCCCGCTGGCTCTCTCGGCAGACCGCTGGCCGTCCAGGCGGGCGACAAGATGAAGGTCTATTCAGAATCGGGAAGCGTCAGGTTCGCAATTGAGGCAGATGCGGTGCAGGCGGGCAGAGTCGGTGATCTGATCTCCATCATGAACAGGTCAAACGGCGCAAAACTCCGCGCGCGCGTCATTGCACCCGGCGAGGGCCGGATCACCGTTGAGGAGAGTCGGAATGAAACTGATCGTCGTGGCGATCGCACTCACAGCCACCGCCGCGGTGGCTAAAGACAAGGAGCCAAGGAAGCTGACTCCTCTCGAAGAGATGCTCGAGCATCAGAGGGCAAATCCGCAAGTGGCGGCTTCGCCTGGCAGTCTGTATGAAGAATCAGGCCGGTTTGCCGACCTTGCCCGCGACCAGCGCGCCGCCAGAGTCGGCGATCTCGTGACCATTGTTGTCAGTGATCGCGCCTCCGCAGTCAGCCGGGGAGCCACTAGTGCGAACAGGAAATCGGAGGTCAATGCCTCAGTCACGGCTCTGGGAGGGCCGACCCGCGTGGCTGGACCTCTCAGCGCGCTGGCGCAAATGGGGAGCGATTCCAAGCTGGACGGAGCGGGCGAGACATCCCGGGAATCTTCGCTCACCACGACGCTGTCGGCCTATGTCAAGCAGGTGATGCCGAACGGCAATCTTCTCCTGGAGGGCTCGAAGGACGTCATGGTCAATTCCGAGCGTCAGAAAGTCATTGTGCGCGGGCTGGTTCGCTGGAACGATCTCTCACCGGCGAACAGGGTCGCCTCCGACCGGTTGGCGGCGCTGGAAGTCCAGATTCAGGGCAAGGGCGTTGTTCAGGACGCAATCCGGAGACCCAACATTCTCTACAGAATCCTGCTCGGAATTCTGCCGTTTTGATGAGACCTTTTATGAAGATGCTTTCATTTTTGCTCCTGGCCTGCCTGTGGCCCTTGAGTGGCGCCGTCCGGATCAAGGATGTCGCATCGATTGAGGGCATTCGTGAAAACCAGTTGGTGGGCTATGGTGTCGTCGTCGGACTGAACGGCACGGGCGACAAACGGCAGACATTCTTCTCGGCGCAAACCCTGGCGAACGTGCTGGATCGCATGGGCGTGCAGGTCTCGCCAACGGCGATTCTGGTGCGGAACACCGCCGCCGTGATGCTCACGGCGAACCTTCCCCCGTTTGCACAGCCGGGCACGCGGATTGACGTGCATGTCGCTGCAATTGGGGATTCTACGAATCTGCAAGGGGGATTGGTCATTCTCACTCCGCTGAAGGCTTCCAACGGGGAAGTCTATGCGGTGGCTCAGGGACCGGTGGTGACCGGAGGATTCGCCGCGGGGCGGGGGGGTGGCAACTCGGTGACCGTCAACCATCCGACCGCCGGAAGAATTCCGAATGGCGCGATCGTCGAGCGCCCGGCGCCGTCGGTTCTTCCGTCTTCCACCGTGCGTATGCAGCTCCAGACAGCCGATTTCACGACTTCTACGCGGATGGCGGCGGTGATCAACCAGAGGTTCGGCGCACACCTTGCACGCTGTGAGAACGCGGGGCTGGTCGAAGTCGCGATCCCGCCGGATTGGAGCGGCAGGAGGGTCGAGTTCGTCGCAGAGATTGAAGGTCTCAGCCTGGAGACGGATCGCAAGAGCAAGATTGTGATCAACGAACGGTCCGGGACGATTGTTGCCGGGCGGGAGATCACGATCCGTCCGGTGGCGATCCTCCACGGCAGCCTCTCTGTCGAAGTGCAGACTTCTTTTGATGTCTCGCAGCCGGCGCCCTTCAGTCAGGGCAGGACGGCGGTGACGCCTGACGTGAGTGTCGGGGTAAAGGAGGAACAAGCAAAAGGGATTCAACTGAAGAAAGGAGCGACGGTGGATGATCTGGTGAAGGGGCTGACCGGCATCGGAGCGACGCCGAGAGATGTGATTGCAGTGTTGCAGAATCTCCGGGCGGCGGGAGCGCTGGACGCCGAGATCGAGGTGATCTAGTGCAAATTCAACAGGTTCAACCTGCACTGACCGCGCCGGCTCTGGAAAGCGAGCCGCGGCTGCGGGAGGCCGCGAAGGACTTCGAAGCGTTGCTCATCGGCCAGATTCTGAGGTCTTTTCGGAGCGAAATCGAGGAGGGCAGTCTGGCCGCAGGGGGCTCCTCGGCCGGCGCCACCATGCTGGAGTTCGCTGAACAGCACTTGGCTCAAGTCCTGAGCCGGCAAGGCGGGCTCGGCCTTCACGAGATCATCGTGCAGGGGCTGCGGCGCAAAGACGACGCGTCAACCCTTGAAGCTGAGGCTCCCGGCCAACTCGCCCTCGGCGGCCCACCAGGGGCATGAACCATCCGGCGACTCAGCAACCGCGCTGGATCCGCTGATCTGGCGCCACGCCTCGGCGAGCGGCGCCGCCACTGCTTCGGCATTGGCAAAACTGCGCTCATCCTGTCCGGAGTTCCCTTCATTGATCTGGTCGACCATGTAGGCATACAGCCGCCTGAGATTCCTGCTGAGATCTCCGCCTCGCGCATCATCCAGAGAACCGGCCAGCTCGAGCACAATCTCAATCGCCTTGCTCGCGCTTGCCGACCTGCCCGTGATGTTTCCCGCCCTGAGATTCTCACGGGCGGTTCGAATCTCCAAGACAAGCCGGTCAAATAGCATTCCGGTCAGTTCCATCGGACTCGCAGTGAGCACCGATTCCTCAAGAAGGTTACCGTATGGATGAATCATGCTTCATCTTCCTGCCGGTCCTCAACCGAGTTTGAGCTCGTCTGCAAGCCGCAGGACGTACTCAGGCGGTATCTGCCGGATGATCTCCTTCGTCTCCTTATCCACGATCCGCAACACGGGTTTCTTCGTTTGCCTGTCCAACGCGAAAGTCAACTCGCGGCCTTGGCCAAGCAGTTCGGCTTCGTTCACCGATTCTACGGCCTGGACAAGTTGAACCTGTTCCAATCGCTGCTGGGGAGAAAGGGGTTGAGTGACTGACAGAGCTGGCAACTCTGTCATGGGGTTGATCTTGCCAACTTCCATGGCGTGCTCCCTTGAGACGGCGTCGCGTCCCACCAACCCTATCGGCAAGCGGGCGTGGTGCTTTGAATGGAAATCAGATGCGGGGACTCAGCTCAGGTTCAGAACGTCCTGAAGAACGCCCTTCTGCTTTTGGATCTTCTCCTGGAGCAGCATAATGGCGTAGATGAGCTGTTCCGGGCGGGGGGGGCAACCGGGGACATAGATGTCGACCGGGATTATTTGGTTAACAGGTATTAATGCGTAATTACTGAAGACGCCGGTGGAAGTGGCGCAGGCGCCCATCGAGATCACCCAACGGGGTTCGGGCATTTGTTGGTAGAGTTGCCGGACAACCGGTGCCATCTTGTTGGAAACACGGCCCGCGATGATCATCAGGTCGGCTTGGCGCGGGCTGCCGCGGAAGACCTCGGCCCCAAAGCGGGCGATATCGAAGCGGGAAGCGCTCATGGCCATCATTTCGATGGCGCAGCAGGCAAGGCCGAAGGTCATGGGCCAGATGGAGTTCTTTCGGCCCCAATTGATTGCAGCGTCGACAGTTGTGAGGATGAAGCTATCGCGAAAATCGTCCGCGACCTCCTGGTCGATGCGCGTGTAGAGGTCTGGAGGCGCCTCGCCGAGCTGTATCTGGTTTTCGCGAATCCGATCTTCCATGATCCCTCTTTGTCAAGATTATCCCACGCCGGAAGGGGCTCACGCCGGCAGATCCCAGGCGCGATTCCATTCCACGCGAGTTTTGGTCTTGTAGGCTTCCGCAGCCATGAAGCAGGCCATCGTCGAGTAGTAGGCGGCCTCTTCATTACAGATGGCGCGCTTTCGGTAGCGGATGCAGTCGATCCAATCCTGAAGTATCACCGCCGCTGAGGCGGGCACGCCCGGCCCTTCGGCTGGAGGAGCCTGGGTCGTCTTCGAGTTCGGGATGAACCGGAAGGCGCCGGGCCCTTGTTGATATCTTTCCGTATAGACGACGCCGCCCGTCCCGCGAGCCTCGACGCCCGCCGAAGTCCTGACTCCGGGCGCGCTCAGACACTCGGCGGCGAAGGAGACGACGAGCCCCTGAGGGTACTCGAGGAGGAAACTGATGACATCGGGGGTGTCGCGGTCTTTGTAATGGTAAATCCCGCCCATGGCGACCGCGGCGGATGGAGCTTTGAGGTTGAGCCAGTGGTGCGCCGAATCGACCACGTGGATGCCGATGCCCATGATCATCCCGCCGTCGTAGTGCAGCCATTTGTAGGGGCTGAAGTAGATGCCCGGATCCCAGGGCACGTGCCTTGCGGAGCCGAGCCAACGCTCCCAATCGAGCCCCTCCGGCTTCCTCTCCATGCCCGCCGGCGCCTGCTGCACGTAGCCGGAATTTGACGTGTACCAGGTGCGAACCATCCCCACCTTCCCGATGATGCCGCTGTCGATGAACCTTGTCTTCGGCTCGACGAACTGCTGAAGCCCCCTGCCCTGGGTGCCGACCTGAAGGATGCGCTTGTTCGCTCTGACAGCGCGCACGATCGCCTGGCCGTCTTTCGGGAAATGCACCATCGGCTTTTCGACGTAGACATCCTTGCCGGCATTCAGGGCGTCAACGGTAATGGCGGCATGCCAGTGATCCGGCGTTGCGACGATGACGGCGTCGATGTCGTTTCGGGCGACGACCTGTTTGTGATCAAGGTACTCCTCCGCCCCGGGGCCGGCAATCTGGCGGCCCTGGGCCCGCCGCACGTCGTAAACGTCGCAGACCGCGACGCACTCCGCCGCTCCAGTCTTGAGAAGCTCCTTGAGTAGATACTGGCCGCGGGGACCTGAGCCGATGAGCCCGACACGGATCCTGTCGCTGGCTCCCAACACTCGGGCTGAAGGCAATGAGGCAATGAAAGCTCTGCGTTCCATGGTGCGCAACCGGAGCCGATCATATCGCGTTCCGGCGCCAGGGGCGAGGCGCTTCAGCGCCTGCCTAACGCAGGTATTTGTTGAAGAAGTCCAGAGTCCGCTGCCAGGCGAGTTTTGCCGCTGCCTCGTCGTAGCGCGGGGTCGTGTCGTTATGGAAGCCGTGGTTGGTTCCTTCGTACATGTGCATCGTGTACGTGGCGTTGTTCGCCTTCAGCGCCTCTTCATAGGGCGGCCAGCCGTCGTTGACCCGCTTGTCGTTCCCTGCATAATGCAGCAGGAGGGGAGCCTTGATCTTCGGCACTTCCGCAGCCGGGGGCTGCCCTCCATAGAACGGTACAGCCGCGTTCAAGTCCGCCCCCAGTCTCGTCGCGAGCATATTGACGATGCCGCCGCCGAAGCAGAACCCGACCGCGCCCAGCTTGCCGGTGCAATCCTCGCGCCCTTTCAGCCAGCGCGCCGCGGCGACGAAATCCTCTGCCATCTTCTGCCGGTCCACGTTACGGAACAGCGCGCCGCCCTTCTCGTCGTCGCCGGGATACCCGCCCGCGCTCGTCAGCCCGTCGGGAGCAAACGCCATGAAGTTCGCGGCGCCAAGCCGCCGGGCCACGTCCTCGATGTATGGATTCAGTCCGCGGTTCTCATGAATCACCAGGACGCCCGGCAGTTTCCCCGTGGCCTTGGCCGGCCGCACCAGCAGCCCTTTGATGCTGCCGTTGCCCTCGGGCGACGGCACGGTGACGCGCTCGGTGGTAATGCGCGGATCGTTCATCGGAACCTGTTGCGCCCAGGCATAGTTCGGACGAAGGCTTTCCCAGATCGCCGTGGCGGTGACGCCGCCCACGGCGAATTTCTGCGCGCCCTCCAGAAACGCCCGGCGATCGATGTCGCCGTGCACGTAAAGGTCGAACAGGTTCAACAGCTCTTGCGGGAAATCCGATGCTTTCTTTCTTTCCATCACTGGCCCCTCTCTAGTTCTGACGAGAATACCACAGCATTGCTTTGGCCGTGCCTTCGAGCGTCGAGACCAGCGACTCGCGAGGCAGGCTCGTCACCATCGGCTTGATCGCCCATCCCAGGCCGGCCGGGATGTCACGGGTCAGCGAAATCGCCCGCAACTCCATGTATACGCCGCCGTTGCGCTCTTCGAGCAGCCAGTAGGAATTGAGCCGCCACAGGAAGCCGAAGCCGGTGCCGGGCGGCTTGATGTGCTCGTCCGGCTTGCCTGCATTCGAAACCTCGGAGATCTTCGTGCTCTTGGACCAGATCTGGTACCTGCCGCCGCCGAGATCCCGATTCTGGACGTCGTAGTGGGCGTCGAGAACGACGGTGATGATCTTCTTCTTCAGCAGCCGCATCGAAACCGCGGCCCGGTCGCCCTCCCGCTTCAATGTGCGCGAGGCGATCACCTGCGGATAGTAGTGCTTGTATTTGTCCACATTCCGCAGGACCTCGATCGCGTCCTTGAGCCGGACTTTCTCGACAAAGATCGCGCCCACCCAGTCGTGCACAAGGCCATCGGCGACTTCGTGGACGCCCTTCCCCTCCCACCCTTCGACGACCGGCGGTGCGCCCGGCTTTGCCGCGAGGCGTGCAGCAGACTGCGGCCTCTCCTGCATGGCCCGGTCGGCAGCCTCGATGTAAGCCTGGAATGCGTTCAGTGTCTTCGGCGACAACTCCGCCGCCTGCGCCCCCGCCGCCAGGATCAGAAGCACGATAAATGTGCCTGTCACATTTTCAGCTTACGATTCGACGGGTTCCAACGGCGCTGAGACGATGGCTACGGCGGCCGCAAACTCAAGTTGCCCCTTCGATACAATCCTCCTGTCATGCTTTCCCGCCGCCAAGTGGCCGCATCCCTGGCCGCGCCCGCCATTTTGCGCTCCCAAACGCAGCGCAGAATGAACATCGTTCTCGCCATCGCCGACGATCTTGGCCGAACCACCGGGGCCTACGGCGACAGTGTGGCGAAGACGCCGAACCTTGACCGGCTCGCCCGCGAGGGCGTCCGCTTTACCCATGCCTTCTGCACCACCGCCTCCTGCAGCGCTTCCCGCAGTGTGATGCTCACCGGCCTCCACAACCATGCCAATGGCCAGTTTGGCCACGCTCACGATTACCACCATTTCTCCCTTCACCCGCACATCCGCCCCCTGCCCGCGCTGCTCAAGACCGCCGGCTACAGAACCGGCCTTATCGGGAAGTTCCATGTTGCTCCGCCTGCTCAGTTCGGCTGGGACCTGTTGGCCGAAGGGGCCGACCGCAATGTCCGCCAGATGGCCGAGACCGCCCGCAAGTTCGTCCAGGACTGCGCCGGCTCGCCCTTCTACCTTCACATCGGCTACGGCGACCCCCACCGCGCGCAAGTTGGCTTTGGCAACAGCGTCTCGTATCCCGGTGTCGCGAAAACGCCATTTGAACCGGCCCAGGTCCGCGTCCCTTCATGGCTCCCTGACAACCCGGGCACGCGCCGCGAGCTTGCCGAATACTACGAAGCCGCCAACCGGCTCGACCAGGGCGCCGGCTTCCTCCTCGACGCATTGAGTTCCACCGGCCAGCTTGACAACACTCTCTTCGTCTTCCTCAGCGACAACGGCCCCGCCTTCCCCAACGCCAAGACCAATGTTTACGATGCCGGCTCTCACCTGCCGATGATGATCCGCGCGCCCTCGCTCGCTCGCGGCGGCTCCATCAACAACGCCATGGTCAGTTGGACCGACCTCGCGCCCACATTCCTCGAAATCGCGGGCGCCGCCGGCCCCGGCTACCCTCTGCACGGCCGCAGCTGGCTGCCCGTTCTCGGGCGGGAAAATCCCGCGGGGTGGGACCAGATCTTCTACTCCCACACCTTCCACGAAGTCACGATGCACTACCCCATCCGCGGCACGCGCACCCGCCGCTGGAAGTACCTCCGCAATCTCGACTGGCAGAAGGAATTTCCCCACGCCAGCGACCTCTACGACAGCGAAACCTGGCAGGGACTGCTGAAAGGCGGCGAGGCCGCCAGGCTCGGCAGGCGCTCCGTCAAAGACTACCTCTTCCGCCCGCACGAGGAACTCTACGACCTCAACCAGGACCCCGACGAAGTAGTGAACCTCGCCGCCGAACCCCGTTACAGGGAGACCCTCCTCCAGCTCCGCCGCGAGGTCATCCAATTCCGCAAGCGCACCGGCGATCCCTGGCTCATCAACGACCAGCACCGGCCCGAATTCCGCGCCGGATGAAACTTGCGCGCTTTTGAGAATGTTAAAGTACAACTTTAGATTTCTCACATACGATGTTGCGCTCTCCGGAACCAGATCCAGTGGTTGAGAAATTTAAAGCGATACTTTAGAATTCTCATATGCGCTTTGTCGCCCGGATGCTTGAATACGCGCTCGCCAAAGCCAGCCAGTCTTTCCCCGCCGTCGTCCTGACCGGGCCCCGCCGCGCCGGAAAAACCACTCTGCTGCGCAGACTCTTCCCCAAGGCCCGTTACGTCTCCCTCGAGGACTCCGACATGCAGGCCCGCGTCCGGGCCGACCCCCGCGCCCTCATCGGCGAACTCCGCCCTCCGGTCCTGTTCGACGAGATCCAGAACGTGCCCGAACTCTTCCCCTATATCCGGTCGCAGATCGACAAACGTCCCCGAAAGACCGGCCAGTGGTTCTTCACCGGTTCTCAGGAAGTGCCGCTCATGCGCGGCGTCCCGGAATCCATGGCCGGCCGCGCCGCGGTCCTTCAGTTGCTTCCCTTCAGCGTGGCCGAGACGGACCGCGCAACGATCCTTCATGGCGGCTACCCCGAGGTTCTCGCCCGTCCGAACCAGCGCGAACTGTGGTTCAGCTCCTACCTTCAAACCTATCTGGAGCGCGACGTTCGCGGCATCGCCAATATCCGCGATCTTGGCCTCTTCCGCCGGCTCCTGTCCTTGCTCGCCGCGCGGCACGGGCAGCTCCTCAACCGGACCGACCTCGCCGCGCCGCTCGGCGTCTCCGTTCCGACCGTGAACGCGTGGCTTCACATCCTGGAAATCACCGGCCAGATCATCCTGGTCCCGCCTTATTTCGAGAACTTCGGCAAACGGCTGCTCAAGACCCCCAAAGTCTACTGGAGCGATTCGGGCCTCGCCTGTTACCTGCTCGGCATCCGCAGCCAGGCCGAACTGAACCGTTCGCCCTTCCTCGGAGCCCTGTTCGAGGGCTTCGTGGCCGCTGAAATCGTCAAGAGCCAGATCAATCGTGGAGACCGAAAAGAGATCTACCACTTCCGCGACCAGCAGGGTCTTGAAGTCGACTTCCTCTTCCCCGACGGCCGCGGCGGCCTGTGGATGGCCGAGTGCAAAGCAGCGAAAACCGTCTTCCCCTCGATGGCCGGGCCGCTGCTCTCTCTGCACCGCGCCATCGGCGGCAGTGTTTCTGCCCGCATGACCATCGTGCACCGCGAGTCGCCCTCGGCTTCCGAGGTCCGCGCTCTCGCGCCCGGCGTCGAAGCGCTCGACCTGCGCCGCTTCGTCAGCGCCCTCCACCCCTCCCGCCGCGCCAGGACCGCCGGCTCATCCTGACGACCGCCCCAGCCACTTCTTCAGGAACTCCAGCGCCGCCACGCCGCCTTTCTCTGGTCAATCGTCCGCCTTTTGCGCCCATCGTGGGCGGGGCACAAAAACGCTTGACCTTCCCTGCCCTGGGGTGATAGTCTCTCCTCCAAAGAACCCAATTTGCATTGGAGGAGGGATTCGATGCGGAAGGCTTATGTTGCGGCGGGGTGATTGCGGCCGCCCTTTTCAGTGCCCGGCTTCCGGCGCGACACTGAACTTCGATCTAATCTCCTCCGGCACGGTAGTGCCGTTCCCGGAATCCAACGCAGGAGTCACCGGGACATTCTCTTCTCCTGACGGTGCGGTCTTCTCGGTCACGGCCGGGTTTTTTAGTTCCCTAACCGGAAATGTGCTGCTTGACGCCGACGAACCTCTTCATGCTCTTGATGTCACTTTCAGCACGGCGTTGCTGAGCATTTCCGCAAATTTCGCCTTGAACTCCGCCGGATCGGACACAATGACTCTCGTCGCATACACTGGCGGTGTTGGAGGCACAATCGTGGGTTCCTCCACGGCCTCGGGTTCGATTCCGCCCGGCTTCTCTTTCCCTGAAGGCATTATTTCCTTTTCTGGCGCTCCCTTCGATGCGATTCGTCTCACTTCCACGGCGCCGGATTTCGCCGTCGACAATTTCGAACTCGCTGAGATTCCGGAACCTGCATCCACAAGCCTGGTGCTCGCGGGTCTCGCCCTATGCGGGCTTGCCTTACGGCGGCGCTAAACGAGGCTGCCCTCACCGCCCCAGCCACTTCTTCAGGAACTCCAGCGCCGCCACGCCGTCGATCTTGTGCGGACCATTGAAGAAAGCGATGCCCGTGCGGTCCCCCAGCCCCGCCTCGTCATAAAACCGCCGCACCTTCGCGTATTCATACTCCACCCACTCGTCCGCGCCGACCGCGTCCCTGTGGCCCCGCTCGACCATGAAAGGCCGCGGCGCCATCAACTGCGCCATCTCGGCGTGGCTCGCCACCCAGGCCAGGTTCCACTCGAGCAGTTCGTATTCCACCGTGAACACGTAACTGAAGTTGTAGTCGAGCGTCACCAGTTTCCGGATCCACTCGTTGAAATCGCCCGCGCACACCGCCGCCTTGAACCGGGCGAGAAGCGGAGGCACGCGCAGCGCCGTCTTGCCGCCGTAAGAGAGCCCGTAGAAACCGATCCTCTCCGCGTCCACCTCCGGCAGCGCCGCCAGCCACTCCAGCATCCGCTCATACTGCGCCAGGATGAACGAGTACAAGGACAGTCCCAGCGGATTGGCCAGCCGCGCAATCGGGCGGAAATCGTGAATGTAGGGATTCTGCGGGATGTACACCAAGAACCCGGCCCGGACCAGCGTCTCGCCGTAATTCGAATAGACATCCAGCGGCCGCCCCGGGGGTTGCTGAAACAGCCATTGGGGACGGCCCTGCAAGCCGTGTTGAAGCACCACGAGGGGCCTCTTCTCGCCGGGCTTCAGCCCCAGCGGCCTGAGCAGCACGCCGTATCCGAACACGTCCTGGTGGACGTCGAACCAGACATCGAATCCCTCGTATCCGTCCCCTGAATACGCCCGCGACAGGCGCGCGTTCAACGGCACGCTTGCCGCCGGGAGCCTTCCGAACACTTGATCCCAGAGGACGCGCTTCAGCGCCGGACCTTCTTTGGAGAAGCGGACCGAACGCGCCGCTTCCGACTTCACCACCAGCCTGCCGATATGCGCGGCCACCGCGCGCATCTGCTCGCGCCGCCGGTCGGGAGCGGCGAACTTCACTTGCGGCAAAACTCCTCCCACCGGCGACGCCCAATGAATCTTACGCGGGGCCACCAACGCGGCGACCTGCGAATCCGGGATCCAGCCGAAGACGTTCCTGTCCAGCGGTTCCTTGTGCAGCAGTTTTGGGTCGCGGGGCTGAGCATCCAGCCAGATTTCATCGAACGCCTCATCGAGCGCCGCGGCGTACAGCACCGCCAGAACTCCGTCCCCCGCACCCGCCCCCCACAACGGAACGGGCGGCTGCTGCGTGTTCAGCCACCTGGCTGCCGCGAGCACCGCCTGCGTGTCGTAGCCGACCGGATGCCGTCCCAAGGGGAACGCCATCCGGTAGACCAGCTCCCGATGAGACAGTTTTGTGGGCCGGTTCAACATCTCGCTCACTGCGTAGGTCTGCTCGTGGTCGAAGAGCGAGACCGCGACGACTTCACATCCGCGGGCCGCGAGCCGCAGCGCCGCGCCGTTTGATTCCGGCGCGACCACCGCCCGGCACTTCGCTGCGCCTTTTGGCTTGAAGTGCAGACCTGCCGCCGAGTACCCATCGAAGACCGCCCACCGCGCGGCGCGGATTTCGAAAGCGCCGGTCCGCGCCAGAGCAGGATGAGCCAGTTCCATCGCCGGAGCCGCCAACTGGTCGACCGCCCCGATGACGAACCGCAGCCGTTCCCGGCTCACCGGCAAGTCCCGCTGTCTTTCAGTCGCCTTGAGCAGCCAACGCTTGATCCCCTCCACCATCTCAAGCGCAGGGTCGGGAGACGGCGTTGGGGGCTGCGCCCACGCCGCGGCCGCCAAGCCCGCCCAGAGCAGCCCCTGTCTCATCCGCCTAAGCCTCGACTTTGCGTGCCTGCGCGTTCCACTTGAGCCTCCGTCCCTGCCGCAGCGAGTCCATGGCCATCGCCAGGACGATTGCCGTCGACAGCCCCGCCTCCACAGGCGCGTTCGGTTCCTGCCGTGTGCGCACGCACTCCAGAAAGTTGCGGATGTGCGCTCTTGTGCAGGCTGCGAACGAGCCGGGCCGTGAAACCTCCACGCTCGGCTTGATCTCCATCGTCTGGTTCTCGGGAATCAGGGCGTAGCGCTCCCGGCTGATGTCCAGCCGCGCCTTGGATCCGTGGAACTGCTCCAGTTGGTCGTGGTACATGTGATACCGCATCGCCTTGTACCCGATCACGAAATTCGAGAGGTAATTCTCCGGATACTCCACCGTCAGCGACGCCGTCTCCGGCACCTCCGCGCCCGGCAGGTTCACCTGGCCGCCCGCGCAGGTCACCGCCAGCGGAGCCGCGGAATTCATGAACCAATGCACGGCGTCCACGATGTGCGCCGCCTGCCCGACGAGCAACCCGCCCGAATAATCCCAGTAGTAATACCAGTTGAAGAACCGCTTCGCATCCATCTCGCGGACGGGAGCCGGACCCAGCCACTGTTTCCAGTCGAGCGCGCCCTCCAATTTCCGGTCCGAAAGCGACGCCTGATGGTTCATCCACCAAGTCGTGACCAAGCGCACCGGACCGCACGCGCCCCCGTCCAGGAGCTTCTTCGCTTCCATGAACATGTCGTGGCTGCGCCGCTGAGTGCCCACCTGAACGATTCTGCGGGTCCGCCGGACCGCCTCCACCATGGCGAATCCCTCGGGAATCTCGTGGCACAGCGGCTTTTCGACGTAGACGTCCTTGCCCGCCTCGACGGCATCGATCGTCATGCGGGCGTGCCAGTGGTCCGGCGTCGCCACGATTACCGCCTCGATCGACTTGTCCTCGAGCAGCCTTCGATAGTCGCGATACTCCTTCGCGCCAGAGGAAGCAGCCTTCAAGCCGGCTTGCAGATTGGGCTCGTAGACATCGCAGACAGCGCCCACGCGCGCGCCGACTTCCTTGAACTCGCCGGTGAGGAATCTGCCGCGGCCACCCGCGCCAATCAACCCGGCCCGAACCGGTTCCGCCGCCAGGGCGCTTGTGGAAGCCGCGCCCGCCGTGATGAGGAAGTTCCTGCGATCCATTGCAGGAACAGTCTAACGCCTGCGGGCTATCTTCGCATCAGGCGGAATGCCATCTCCCGGCCGTAGCCGTGCTTGATGGCCATTGTGATCCACAGCATTGCCAGCGGCTCCAGCCACCGTGCCTGCATCAGCGGACCCGCGTCCAGCGGCTCGAAGCCGCACTCCGCCGCAAGCTGCCCCGCCACATGCTTGGCTTCTGCGCCGTCGCCGCAGTAAAGCATCGAGGGTTTCCCCTCGGCGAATGAGGTGTTCTCCATGACGTTGAACCCGACCGTGTTGAAGCACTTCACCACGCGAGATCCACGTGCCCAAGCGGCCACTTGCTCAGCCCCGGATGTCGTTGTCCCGTGAGTCAGCCCGGAGAGGTCCGGAGCAATGGGATTCGTGGCGTCGATCAGAATTTTGCCGCCGAAGTCTCCAAGCCCCTTCAGGAACCCTTCAGCCGGTCCCCACGGTGTCGCCAGCAACAGAACTTCGCCGTGATTGAACGCTTCGCCCATCGAGACCTCGCCGTCTCCCGGGCTCCGCACGCCCATTCTCACGTCGTGGCCCGAAGCGGCCCATTTGCGTCCCAGCGTCGCGCCGACATTTCCGGCGCCCAAGATGCCAATCTTCATCCTGTTAAACTCCCAACGTTTCGATGAGCAGCCTCGCCGTGGCGGTTCCTGAGTATTGCTGCTGCCCTGTAATCAGTTGCCCGTCCCGAACCGCGAAGGGCTGCCAAGCCGCCGCCCGGATGAAGTTCGCTCCTCGTTGTTTCGCGGCATCCTCGATCCGCCAAGGCATCACTTTCCTGCCCATGAGCGAGTCAGCGATGTCCTCCTCGGCGTTTGAGAAGCCCGTGAGCGTCCGGCTTTCGATCCAGGGCAGGTCCACCAGCGCCGCCACTCCGTGGCAAAGCGCCGCCACAGGCTTGCCGGCGTCCCAGAACGCTCCGATTGTCTGCTCCAGCGCCTGATTCCCCCGGAAAGTGAACATCGGCCCCTGTCCACCGCAGACCAGCACGGCATCGAACTGCGCCGGATCGAGCGTCTCCAGGGCGGGCGATTCCTCCAGAAGTTTCGCGCACGCCGGCGTGTGGACGAACCCCATCGTGACGATATCGTGCGCCGAGTATCCGCTGGCGTCCCGCGGGTCGCTGAGCGCGTCCATCTCGAGTCTTCCTCCGAGCGGGCTGGCAATCGTCACTTCATATCGCGCCTCGCGAAACGCCAGCCAAGGGTGAGTCAGCTCCGAGCCCCAGAACCCAACCGGCACGCCCAGCGTGGTTGACACGGCGGGGTTGGAGGCGATCATCAGGATTCTCTTTGGCCCAGGCATGGTTGACACCAATAGCATGCCGCCTTCATCCTGGTTCAACAAGTAGGCATCTTTTTGAAACCTGGCAACATCTGTGTGCCTGACGGACTGAATCTCCATGCGCGCCAAACTCGGGGCTGAACTCGCCCTCGAACTCGTCGCCGACAAGTGGTTTGTTCTCGTGATGGCCGAGCTACGTCACGGGACCCGCCGGTACAACGAGTTGAAACGGGCTGTCTCAGGCGTCTCCCAACGGATGCTCACGCTCACGCTGAGGAAAATGGAACGGGACGGCTTCCTGCGCAGGGATGTCTACCCTGAGGTCCCCCCTCGGACTGAGTACACGCTCACCCCTCTGGGCCGGAGTCTGCTCGAGCCGCTCCGCGAGCTCTGTCTCTGGGCAAACGCGCGCTATGTCGAAGTCGAAAGCGCGCGGCGCTCTTACGACGCGCGAAAACGCGCACAGCGGAACGTGGCCTGAAGCCGGCTGTCACTCGGCCCGGATCTCGATCCGGCCAATCCCGCCCTTCACGTTGAGGCGCAGCGTGGCCTTTGCCATCTTCTTGCCCGTCACGTACTCGCCGTTGCGTTTTTCCATGCCGGAGACGTCGATTTCGCCGATTCCGCCCCGCGCCGTCGCGATCACGTTGGCATCGGCGGAGACGCGAATCTTCGCCTCTCCGACTCCGCCGTTGATGTCGACAGTCAGGTCATGTTTCGGCTGCCCGCGCAGGTCCATTTCCACTCTGCCGGCGCCCAGGTGAACGTCCGCCTGGCGCAGGTCGAGCCGCGAGAGGTCCAGCCTGTTTTCGCCGGCGCCGCAATGAACCGCCAAGTCCAGAGGAATGTCTTCGGCGAGCTTGAGCCTCCAGCGGTTCTTCACGTCGCCCATCGCGACCGATCCAGCGCCTTGCCGGACCACCAGCTTGCCGCGGAATCCGCCCTCGCCCTCGTATCGAATCTCAGGCTTCCACTCCGCCACGTTGTAGTCGAACTCCGCATCGAGGAGTTCTTGGGCCCCGCCCTCGATGCTGAGTTCACCCGCGCCCATGTGAATCTCGGCCGAAACCTGTTCCGCCTTCGCCGCGGCTGAGCGGGCCACCGACCGAGTCTCGTGTTTCATCTCGCCGATGCTGCCGCGCGGTCCGTCTCCGACGTTGATGGTGCAGCCGGCCACAAACAACAGCGCCGCCGCCAGGGCCATCGCGCCACCGGATTTCATTGTCCTCACCTCATTGAATAGGACGAAGCACCACCCTCTCCAAGTTCACGGCATTCGCGCCGCCGTCGGCTTTTGTGCGGACCTTCACCGCCGCCGCGCCTTTCTTCAGGTCAACGTCCCCGAATGGCGCCGCCTTGAAGACCCATTCTCCGCCGGTTCCCTTGACCTCTCCGTCCAGCTTTGCAGCGCCGATTTCGACGGAGAGTGGGGCAGGCTGATTGCCTCGCTTGGAATAGCTCACTTCCACCCGGTAGCGGCCGGCCTTCGGGACTTCGACCGTCCAGTAGGGCACATCCTGCGCCCGGGTCCAGCGGGTGACGAACACATGGCCCAAGGCGTTCTCCTTTTTGGCCCGTTGCCCGAAGTCGGTTTCGATCTCGCAGCTTTCAGCTCCCAAGGCCAGGACGCCCTTCGCATCGGCTCTGTTCACGAAAGGCGCCACCACTGGCGTCCCGTCCAGGCTCAGCTCGATGACCGACGCGATTTCGTCGGGGGCGGCGCCGGGCAGGGAAACGATGACATCGTCTCCGTCGCGCCGCGTCTTGATTTCTCTGGATGGATCCGCCAGAAGACGCGCCTTGTGCACCAGGTTCTTGAGACCGGGCACCCGCAGCTGCCCGTCCGCCGGCCAGTCGAAGACGTGCAGGTAGAGCCTGTTCCCTTTGACGGTTGCCCGCCCGAAATACGACATCCGCTCGAACGGGCTCGCCGTCGTCTCATAGATGGACTCCCCGTTCACTTTCATCCACCGCCCCATCGCCCTGAGCCGGGTCACGAACTCGTCTTGAATCGTCCCGTCCGGCTTCGGACCGACATTGAGCAGCAGGTTGCCCCCTTTGCTCACCACCTCAATCAGCATCCGGATCAGGTCGCGTTCCGTCTTGAACTCGGTTTCGTACTTGTTGTAGCCCCATGAGTCGTTGTTGATCGTCACGCAGGCTTCCCATAGAATCGGTTTGCCGCCGGGAGACTTCATTCCGGTCGCTGGAACGTACTGCTCCGGCGTGCCGAAATCGGCTTTGTTGCCGGGCTTCCGTTCGTAGAGGCGGTCGTTGATGAGGGTGTTCGGCTGCAACTGCCGGATGAAGTCGTAGATCTCGTCGTCGCGCTTCAGTTCGGCCAGCGTGTGCTCCCACTCGCCGTCGAACCAGATCATGGCGACGTCGCCGTAGCCGGTCAGCAACTCGCGCAACTGCTCCTTCATGAAGTCGACGTAGCGGTTGTTGTTGCCCCCTTCCTTGTAGTCCTTCGGATACTCCCAGGACCGCCGTGGGCGGTAGTCCGGATGATGCCAGTCCATGATCGAGTGGTAAAAGCCAAGCCGCATGTTCTTGCGGCGGGCGGCGTCGGCCAGATCCTTGAGCGGGTCCCCCTTGTACGGCGTGATCTCGATATCGTAGTCGCTCACCTTCGAGCGGTAGATGGAGAAACCGTCGTGGTGTTTGGACGTGATCACGATGTATTTGGCGCCGGCGTCCTTGGCCAGATCGACCCAGTCGTCGGCCTTGAACTTCACCGGATTGAACTGCTTGACGTACTTGTCGTACTCAGCCTGCGGGATCTGGGCCTGGTGCCGGATCCACTCATGCCGCCCGATCACGGAGTAGGCGCCCCAATGGATGAACATTCCGAACTTGTCCTTCCGGAACCACTCGGTGCGCTGGTCGCCTGAAAGCGGCACTCGTGCCGGCTGGGCCGGAATCAGGGTTGAGCCGAACAGGATGAAGAGGAGAGCGCGCGTAGTCATCGGCTCCATTCTATGCCCGCCTGCGGCCGGGCCGTGCATAATGCGGAGGTGGCCCGATCCATGAGGTCTTTGCTATCCCGCCGCGCGGCTCTGGCTCTGCCGCTCTGGCGTAACTCGCTTGCAGCCGCTCCCGTGCCGCGCTGGCGCGCCGCTGAAATCCGCCGCTTTGCGGCTCCTGAAGCCAGGCAGGCAGTCGCCGCCGGCCAGGGTCACCTGTACGCCATCGACAACCACGCCATCGCCAAGTACGAGAAGACCGGCGGCAAGCGCCTTGCTCTCTACGAATGCGAGCAGGGCAAGCCTTTCATCCATCTGAACAGCGGCATTGTGCGTGACAATCTGCTCCACTGCGCCCACTCCAACTACCCCGCCGTTCCCATGCTGAGCTCAATCGAAACCTGGGACACCGGCGCCCTGCGCCATGTTGGCAGCCACAGCTGCGGCATCGAAGCGGGCTCCGCCACATGGGTGGAGTTCCATCAGGGCTTCCGGTACGTCACCTTCGCTCACTACGCGAACCGCGCGGCGGAACCGAACCGGGATCCCCGCTGGACGGCGCTGCTCCAGTTCGATCACGAATGGAGGCGGCTCCAAGGGTGGGCGTACCCTGCGGAACTGGTGTCCAAACTTGGCCAGTACTCGATCTCTGGAGGAGTCTTTCATCCGTCGGGGGTGATGCTCTGTACGGGACACGACAACCCTGAAATCTACGTTCTCGGCTTTCCGGCGGGGGGGTCGACGCTGGTCCTGCACGACACCATTGCCGCCCCAATCCAGGGGCAGGGTATCGCTCTCGACCCCACCGACCCGGCAATTGTTTACGCGATCGACCGCGCCGCCCGTGAGATCATCGTTCTCCGCCTTGCCGAGGCCTGAGGGCGCTGAACCTTTGGGGGGAATGAATGCCGCGCCGGGTCGTTGGGGGGTGGAATTAACCCGGCTCCATCTCCCCAAGATGCGCACGCCGCCCCGCCGTCCCGCTTCATTCAGCCCATCGAGAGGACTGCTCCAGACGGGACCTGAAGCTATCGCCTGCCGGCGTATGAGTACAGGGCCGACTCGCCCGCCTTGTCAAAGAAGGCGACGATCCTGTCCCGGCGTTTGAGCAGACCCTGGATCTCCATGTCCGTCAGGTAGGGGCCCAATTCGCGCTTCAGCGCCGGCTGGTCCAGCGCCTTCATCTTCGCCAGCAGGTTCCGCTCGCACATCTTGAGGACCTTGGGATTCTCCAGGGTGTGGTGAAGCCGGAACGCCCGCCCGTGGTCGATCATCCACAGTTTCCAGTCTTTGGTGATCAAAAGGTTCCCCTGGTTCCGGTCGACGTTGTAGATCAGTTGATCGAACACCTGCACGATCGAGTACTGCGCGTTGAAGTCGTTGAGGTCCGGCGGTTTGGCCTTTTTTTTCAGCCGCTCTCCTTCATCCATCAGGACGTCGTCGACCCACCAGCAGAAACTGGAAGTCGAACCCGCGTGAGAGCGTTCGACGTGAGGCGGAACCATGTCGAGCCCCAGGAGGACGGAGAGTCTGTAGGCCGCGATGTTGAATTTGTAGGTGTCGCGGAAGTTCAGCTCCGTGCCGCGGTCGGTCTGGAACTGAGGTTTCTTCTCGTCGATTCGCGAAATCGCAGCCTCGTGGGTCAGGCTGCCGTCTTCTGATCTCAGGGTCGCCCGCAGGACACCGGTGACCCCTTTGGACGTTCCCCTCGTGCTGACCACCTTTGCAGTCCGCAGGAACTGCTCCTTCTGCTCCCTGGTGAGTTCCTGCGCCGATGCGTTCCAAGTCCCAAGCGCTACGGCTACGAGCAGCGCTATCCGCCCGCAGTCGCGCCATCCCGTTACGCTCATAGCCTGTCCCTCCAGTAGGTCAAATTGTAAACCAGCGTGAGCTGCAAAGCGATCCCCCAAATCGGGTCAATCCAGGATCTGTCGAGCCAGCGTGGAATCACCGCCCTCAGAGGATGGCACAATGGTGGTCGTTCAATATGCCGAGTCTGCAACAGGCGCTTGTCGAAGGACCGTTCGAGACCAGGCGCCCCGCCAATCCGATCTATTGCCATGAAGAGTTCCTGGAGAAGTTGGAGGCGGCGCGCAATCAGCCTGTCGGCAAGCGCGCCTCGCTGCTGATCCGGAACCTGGCGATCGACATGCCGCGGCAGCACTACAAGGCCACGCACGGCGTGAACCAGGGATGGAGGCGCTCACGGCTAGGCGGCGCCGGAGGAAGCCATTTCTACGCCTGGTGGGCTCCCCGGTCCGCCGCGCCACTCCGTGCAGGCGGCGGCTTCGAGCAGGCGCCTGAAGGCTCCATCTTCCTCCGCGACATCCGGCACCACGACGACCATTCCCCAGCCAGCCCGAACTCATTGGAGACGCACTATCTGCCGGTTTCAGTTCTCGAGATGCGGCAGGAGACGTACAGTTCGGCGCCGTGGACGCAGCAACAAGCCCGGTTCGCCACGGCGCGGCAGGCGGTTCGAATTCTCAAGGGCCACCCGGGAACCGGCAAGACCACGGCCCTGCTGCACGCGGCGGACGAGTGCGGCGCGCCCAGAGTTCTCTACCTGACCTATTCGCGCGACCTTGCCAACCTCGCGCGCGAATACTTCGACCGCTTCTGCTCCAGCACGAGGCAGTTCACCGTCCTCACATTTGACGCGTTCATCAGGCAGATCGCGGGTTCCGACCCCGCCCAAGTCAATCCGGCGGAACTGAAGAGCAGATTGCGAGGAGATCTTGTTCCCTTCGCCCGCTTCCTGGGACCGTGGACCGATCATGTCCCGGCGCTCTGGGACGAGATGCATGCGCATCTTATAGGCTCCGCTCTGCCGCGCGAGGCTGGCAGGTTCAGCGCCTGCAAGTCGCCGCGGGTGGGCGACAAGGAGTACCGCCTGCGGCGAATACGGTATTTGGGGGACGGGGCGGTTTCGGCCGTACTGGATGTGGCATCCCGCCTGGAGCGGGGCGAAGGCACGCTGGCAGGCCGTTACTTCCCGGAGTTGGACCTCGCCTGGAAGGCAGCCTCTGCGCTCGCATCCCCGGCGGCGGCGGCCGCAGCGCGTTTTCCGGACGCCGATTGCATCTGCGTCGACGAGTGCCAAGACCTGACTCCGCTGGAGGCATTCCTTACCGTGGAGCTTGCGGCGCTGCTGTCGGCGCGCCGCAGGAGGACCATTCCGGTCTTCTTCGCCGGCGACGAGGCACAGACCGTCAGACCGACCGACTTCGAGTGGGGCTGGATGAACGATCTTTTGCACAGCCGGCTCGGCACCCCGACCGAATTCAAGCTCTCCTCGAACCTGCGAAGCCCCAAGACCATCGCGACGCTGGTGAACCATGTCTGGGATCTCTACGGCCGGCTCGACAAGCGCGACCGGCCCAGCGGGACGGGCTATGCGGAGATCGAAGACGACGCCACCGATCAGGTGCATTATTGTACGGCTACTCCGGGTGATGAACTGAACTCGTGCCTGGAAGCGCTCACGGCCCGGGAGGGATTGGCGGTCGTCAGCTATGACGAGGCGCTGTCGCAGAAGATCCCGCCGGCGCTCCGGCCGGCGATCCTGACCGCGCGGGAGGTGAAGGGCCTCGATTTTCATACGGTCTGCCTGCTCAACGCGGGCCAGCAGCTTGAGAAGATTTCCCGGGCGGCGCGCGAGTTCTCGTTCGCGGCCATGGACATCGAGAACCTGCGGCGGAGGCTGATGATCGACGAATTGCGGGTTGGCATCAGCCGGCCAGCCGACCGCCTCATCTGGCTGGACGTCGCCGCTCCGGCCGATGTGGTCCGCTCGGTGACCGCCTTCCTGGATCAGAACGGCGCTCAGCACGTTGCGCCTTCGGTCCCATCGGCGCTGCTCAAGGCTCTGGAAGAGGAACAGCTCGACCTGGAGGAGCGTGTTCAGCGCTGCCAGCTCGACGCGCGCCAATTCCTTACGGTGCGCCCGGAATTGGCCTGGTCGAGGGCGAAACAGGCTGTCGCGCTGCTTGGCGAGAAGTCCAATCCGAATGCCGTGCAGGATGAGGCTCTGCGGGCCTCCGCCCATGAGACTCTGGCTGAGATCTGCTTCTGCCTTGGATTCAGGGGCGTCCACCTGGCGCCGGAGTTGGGGCGGCCAGACCTGTTCGCGGAATCCTCGAAGGCGGTCGGCGAGCTGGGCGTGAAACAGCTCATCCGGCAGATAGGCGTGGTGGTCCGGTCGGCCGACCAGCAGTCGAAGTTGTCGGCGCTCGGAAACATCGCTCAGGACTTCGCGCGGTACAGCGGCCAGGTTCCCGCATGGCTGTTGAATGAAATCACTCCCAAGATCAAGGGCTGGCTCGAACAGCTTGAGGCGGCCCTGCCCGTCGGCGACAACCCGGTGACGCTGGCAAGGATCATGCCGCCGTTCTACCGGGCGCTGAATCTGCCGGACGCCGAGGAGCGGAGCGCGAAGCTTCTTGACAAGAGCGTTCGGACTCTCCTGAAGGCCAAGCGCCATCATGATGCGCTCTGGATTCTCAAGACCCTCGAGAAGCGGCGGCCGGAGCTCGAAGCCGAGTGTCTGGAATCCATCGGAGAGCTGAAGAATGCCGGAGATCTCTATCGCTCGATCGGCAAGCTGAAAGAGGCGCTGGCCTGCTACCGGGCGGCGCCGGACTTCGACGCCGCCGCGGCGATGATCCGTGAACTGCCGGATCATGCGGCCGCGCAATCGTACGAATGGCTGATCAAACTGCGGGCGATCCTCGAGCAACGGCCGGAGAACTTCAACAAGGTCATGACCGCCCCGGAGAAGAAGCTGCTCGAGCAGTTGCTCGAACAGGGTCTCGGAGTGCAACGCAAGCCAAGAGCGCCGCGAAAGGCCGCCGCAAAGAAGGCGGCCGCCAAGAGATCAAGCACGCCCAAACCGGCGAAGCGCGCCTCGCGGCGGCTGCCGCCGCAAGACGATTGGTTCTGAGATGCGGCCTGTCCCGCCGCTGACTTGCAGCATTCTTCCTATTGCTTCCGCTGCCGGTGCTGCTCGCGCAGGAATGCCGGATCGTCCATTGCCGGCGAAGGAGCGGGATCGATCGGGTCCTTGGCCTTCTCGGGGACGAATATTTCGGGCTCGGGGCGGATCGCCTCGTAGGGTGAGAAGTCGGGGTTCGCGCTCTGGAAGCAATCCGAGAGGTCTGCCGCCGTGGCGTCATAGAGGTTGAGGGGGGGAAGACCCAGCAGGCGGAAGGCAGTCTTGAGCAGTCCGGGGAAACTGACGTTAGTGCGCGAGGCGTAGTTCCGCTTGGCCCAGGGGCTGATGACCAGCAGGACCGTGCGGTGGGAGTCGATGTGATCCACGCCGCCCTGCGCGTCGTCTTCCGTGACAAAGATGGCCATGTTCTTCCACCATGGCGACTTCGAGAGGTATTCGACGATGCGGCCGAGGGCATAGTCGTTGTCGGCGACAAAGGAAGCGGAGAACGGATAGCCGTCTTCAGGCCGCGGTTTGGCCATGTGGTCGTTGGGCAGGTGGATGAAGAGAAAGCGGGGAAGCTCCTTGCCCGGCTGCACAAAGTGCTTCTCGATGTCGTTGATGAACTGCGCCGCGCGGTATTGATCCGGAATGTTCATGTTGTACTGCGCGTACTCGCGGGAAGTGTTGCGGTAGAGCGGATCGGGAAGCGGCACATTGGTCAAGTAGCGCGCGCCCGTCGGCATCTCGCCGGGATCCTCCACCACGCCCGCCAGTTCCAGTCCTTCGCCGTAATTGCGGAACGTGACGCCGTGGCGCTCCAGATGGTGCCAGATGGCGCCTTGTTCGAGTTGCTCTTCAGGATGAAGGCTGGAGTTCGACTGAGCGAACAGCAGCCGCCCGGGCGCGGAGGTTGGAAACCGGAAGTCCTTCTGCCCGCCGTAGGACGCCATCAGCGAGCTCTCGGTCCAGGCGTTCGGGTAGGAACCGACGATCCAGTGATGGCCGTCCACCGAGACTTCGCTGTCGGCATAGAAATTGTCCGAGAAGGCGTAGCGGTGCGCGAACTCGTGGTGATTCGGAGTAATGTTGTAGAACTTCTTTTCGAGCCGGATCTTCAGCGCGCCGGGCTCGGGCACGATCCAGCCGCGCCGGCCGAAGCGCGCGAGTTCAGGGGCCCCTCGAAGTTCCGCGCTGCGGTCGCGCTCGATATCGCCGAACACCTCGTCATAGGTGCGGTTCTCCTTGACGATGACGACGACGTGCCGGATCTCCTTGGGAAGTGGCGGCGCGGGTTCGGTCTGCGGCTTGAAGCCGTTCAGCGTCAGGACTTGCTGGTTCAACACCTGAAGGACGCGCGGAAACGGCATCGCATAGACGCTGATCAGGCCGCGCCTGAGTTCGGCCTGAAACGACTGCGGCAGGGGCGCCGACATCGTCGCGTTTGGCCCTGTGCCTAGACCCTTGGCGCTCGCCACAAAGACCTTGCCCTCCCTGGCTGCCACTGAGGAAGGAAACCATCCCGCCGGGATGCGTCCCATGACTTTGTTGGATGAGATGTCAATCACGCCGATCGAATTGATGCCGGCCTCGGCCACGAGCAGGCGGCCCGAAAGCACGTCGACGGCCAGGCCGATGGGCAAAACGCCGCGGTAGGCCTCCAGGCCCTCAATTCGCAACTCGATGCTTGCCCGAGTCCGCAGGGTGATCGCGTCGACGACGGTCACGCTGTCCTGATTCGCGTTGGAGACGTAGATCGCACTGGGAGTGACGGCAAGCCCGGAAGGGCTCGAACCTCCGGCGCTCCAGACGCCGACCGGTTCTCCCGTGCGGACAAACCGGGCCACCCTGGGAACCGCCGGGTTCTCGACGTCGATCACGCACAGGGAGTTCGATTCATCAACATTGGGATCGCCGAGGCCCGGAATGTCCACCTCGCCGGACGCCGTCGAACGCCGCGCTCCGGTTTCGGCCTCTTTGGAAGGGAACCCGAAGGCCGGGAACCGCAAGCCGGTTTCCCTGGCGCGCTTGGGGTCAGCGCCGGGGACGGGTTTGTACTCGAACATCCCCACGTTGGTCACGTACAGCCTGCGGCCGTCCGCCGACAATCCGGCCCGAAACGGGAGCCGTCCGGTCCGGACGCTGGCAATCATGCGCCGCGTGCGCGTGTCGAACACCGCGACGCGGAAATTCGCCTGGTCGACGACGTAGAGTATCTGCCGCCGCACGTCGTAGGCCAAATCGCCTGAATAGCTGTCGCGCCACGGTCCCTGGTTCAGGTGATAGAGCGATTCCACGCGGCCCGACGGAATCGCGATCTCACGGACCCGCCCGCTGTTGCCTTCGCTCGCGAAGAGCCTCCGGTCTCCGGCGAACTGGAGGCCCATGAAGACGCTGCGCCAGTCGTCCTCGTCGCTTTCCGCCTTTTCGTTTCTCCGTTTGGTGGCCAGGGTTCGCGTCTGCCAGGGCTCGCTCGTCATGTCGAGCAGCGTGAGGGAATAGCGGTTCGGCCCGCCGTCGGAAGTCACGGCGAACGCCCCGTCCGGGCTGATGGCCAGCCCGAACGCGCCGGGCCCTGTCGGGAAATGCCGGCCGTGGGGAGCGATCATGCGGCCGCCCGGAAGGATGCTTTCGGCGCCAGGGCGCCTGACCGCCGTGCGGATGCCCGCCGGCGTGCGGTAGTCTTGCGCCCACGCCATCGCCGCCAGCAGCGCGGCAATCCAAGGAATTCTCATGCCCGGTCTCAACCTCAAGCGTCTCAGAGCATCGGCCGGCGGCGCAATATGCGCGTTGGCGCCTCAGCGCGCCGTCTTCCGCGGAAACAGCCACTCCAGCATCTGCGGCGCCCGCGCCGCCCACGACCGTTCGCTGTGGCCGGCGCCTTCGGCTTCCAGGTAGTGCAGGCTCCGTCCCTCGCGCCAGCCTTTGCTCACCAGCATCGCCTTCAACAGCCGCACGTCTCGAACGGCGCCAAATGGCGCAGCCCCTTCTTCCGTCCCGATGTCGAGCCAGATTTTCGGGCGGCGGTAATGATTGAACTTCTCCAGCGTCCGCAGGATCACCCGCTGATCCCACCACACCGAAGGCGACATCGCCGCCAGCCTTCCGAAAACACCCGGCTGCGTCAGGCCGAGAAACAGCGCCGCCAGCCCTCCCAGCGACGAGCCGCCCAACGCCGTGTGCCGCGCGTGCGGAAGCGTTCTGTACCGCGCCGCCATCCAGGGAATCAATTCCTTCGTCAACATCGCGGCGTGCGACGCAATTCCCCCGCCGCCGAGCTTGCGTGTGCGCGTCGGCGTGTACTCCATGACCCTGTGCTCCCCGGCGTGGTAGATCGCCACAATGATCAACGGTTCGATCCGCCGCCGCTCCAGGAGGTGGTCGGCCGTTTCTTTCAGCCTCCAATGCTCGCCTGGAACATAGCTGGTCCGGCCGTCGAAGATGTTCTGCCCGTCGTGCATATACAGCACCGGATACCGCCGCCGCGTGTCCCGCCGGTATCCCGGAGGCAGGTACACCACGAGCGTTCTCTTGCCCGCCAGGGCGATGGAGTGGAAATCTTCGACTGTGATCAGCTCTCCGGGCATACAGGCCGTAAGCCGGTCACTAACCCACCTTCTCCGCGATCGACTTCGGCTGCGTGAACAGCAGCAGATAGTCCGGGCCGCCCGCCTTCGAATCCGTCCCCGACATGTTGAATCCGCCGAACGGGTGTGCGCCAACCATCGCCCCGGTGCACTTGCGATTGATGTAGAGGTTGCCGACGAAGAAGCGGTCCACCGCCGCGCGGATCTTCTCCGGATTCCGTGAGTAAAGAGCGCCCGTCAGCCCGTACTCGGTCGCGTTGGCCAGTTCGAGGGCGTGCTCGAAATCCCGCGCCTTCGTCACGCCCAGCACAGGCCCGAAGATCTCTTCCTGGAAGACTCTGGACTCCGGCTCGATCCCGGCAAAGACAGTGGGTTCGAGGAAGTAGCCCTCACCCGGCGCCCGCCCGCCTCCCGCGATGAGCTGCCCGTCCTTTCGCCCGATTTCAATGTAGTTCTGGATCGTTTCCATGGAACGCTGGTTGATCACCGGGCCCATGTAATTGGCGGGATCCTCCACCGGACCCACCGTGATCCTGGCCACCCGCGCCCGCAGCCGCTCGAGGAAGTCGTCGTAAACGGACGCGCTCACGATCGCGCGCGAGCAGGCCGAGCACT
>JACADU010000220.1 GCA_013388415.1 Bryobacteraceae bacterium | reverse complement strand
GGCCAGGACTCTCCCGGCGCTGGTGTCGATGGCGTCGAAGTTGAGCGTCATCACTCCGGTCACGGCCGCCTGAAAGCTGGCCGCGTCGGTGTAGACAATAACCGCTCGCGGGAGGCCTGTTGGGATACAGAGAGCGGCAAGCAAGATCAGTGACCAGCAACGCATAAGACAGCCTCCAAGACGCGATTGAGGGATGGAATTGTAGGTCTGAATACCCTTTTTGAAGCTGGATCGGCCGTACTATGCCGTACCGGTACCGCTGCCTCCGCCTTGACTCCGCCGGAACCGCGGGTTCCATGGACGTCCTTGCCCGCCCGCTCCGGAAGAGTCGCCCGGAGCCTCATCCCGTCCCGTCAGACGCTCATGACGCTCATGAGGCTATGATGGTTGCCCAGGCTTTTCCGCCATGATATTCTAAGAGTGCCTCATGGACTGCTCTTCGCGCCGAACCAGTCCCAATCCGCGACGGAGTTAATTCCCACCTCAATGAGTTCGACCGTCTTTCTCGGCAATCTTCCGCCATGGGTCACGGCTGACGATATCAAATCGTGGCTCGTGGCGGAAAACCTGGTGGCCGATTCCGTGAAGGTCATCCGCAATCCGGAGACCCAGGAATCCAAAGGGTTCGCCTTTATCGAAGCGCCCAACGATGAAGAAATGCACTCCATCATCAAACGCTTCGACAACGCCCCCCTCGAGGAGCGCCTCCTCCGCGCCAACCCCGCTCATCCCCCCAAGGGCAGAAGCGACCGGCGCCCGCTCCCCGGCCATGGCGCTGCCGGCTCAGCGCCGGCAAGCCACCCTCCTGCCGGCGCCCCTCATCATGCCACGGCGGGCGGAGAACGCCCCTCCGAGCGGCGTCACCGCGGCGGGCGCAAGCACCGCAAGCAGGGAATGCCCCAGACGACCCTCGCCGAAGAGCTCGCCAAAGCTCTTTAACGCCTCGCGCTCCCACCGCTCCTCCGCCGCCACGGCGCGCAGCGCGCAATGCTCCAGAGAAGACCCTGCCTCGGCAGGGCTTTTCTCTGTCTGATCACTGTTGCTCCCCTCATCCCCTCCGCCGCTGGCCGGTGGTATACTTGCTCCGCGGTTGAAACACGCCCCCAAGGGCGCCCTCTTCCGCACTTTCATCTTTTATACTTGCTCCGCCAGACATCGCGGAATGGAGTCGTACCGTGATTGATCTATACTTCATCCGGGCGTTATTCGCCCTGTCACTGGCGGCGTCCGGCTGGTTCCTGACGCCGTTCAACTTTCCTCCCTGGGGCGCCGCCACCGCCGGCGCAGTCATCGGTATCCTCATTGTGTTCTTCGAGATGCGCCTCAAACAGGTGAGCCTCAAGCGCCTCATCGGCGCCGCCACCGGCTCGATCCTCGGCATCATCGGCGCCTTCCTCATCGCCCTGATTCTTTCATGGGCCCTGCCCGGCGGGAGGGGCACCGTCAGCTTCTTCCAACTCCTCATCCTCTCCGTCATGGCCTACGTCGGCCTCATCGTCGGCGCAACCAAAGGGGATATGCTGAACCTCGCCGCGCTCGGCGGGCTGTTCGGCGGTGAGAATTCCACCAAGCAGAGCTTCAAGATCCTTGACACCAGCGTGATCATCGACGGCCGCATCGCCGACATCGCCGAAACCGGCTTCTTCGACGGCACTCTCGTCGTTCCCCAGTTCGTCCTCCGCGAACTCCAGCTCGTTGCCGACTCGGCCGATTCCATGAAACGCAACCGCGGGCGGCGCGGACTCGACGTCCTTCAGCGCTTGCAGAAAACAGCCGCCCTCAACATCCAAATCCTCGAGGATGATTTCCCCGCCATCCGCGAAGTCGACCTGAAATTGATTGAGCTCGCCAAGGCATACTCCTGCAAAATCGTCACCAATGACTTCAATCTGAACAAGGTGGCGCAATTGCACGGCGTTGAAGTCCTCAACATCAACGAACTTGCCAACGCCCTCAAACCCATCGTCCTGCCCGGCGAGACGATGCGCGTCTTCATCCTCAAGGAAGGAAAGGAATATAACCAAGGCGTCGCTTACCTCGACGACGGGACCATGGTCGTTGTGGACAACGCCAAACGGCTGATTTCCAAGACCATCGACATCAGCGTGACCAGCGTCCTCCAAACCACCGCCGGCAAAATGATCTTCGGGCGGTTCGATGACCGGGTCCACCATGTCTACGACAAGCCCGCCGGCGACAAGCCGGTCGCCCCGCCGCGTCCTCACGACGTCGAACATGCCAAGGAGCGCGCCACCCCGCTCCATCCTCAGAGCTGATGTCTGTTTTCCGAACGTGCACAACATGAGAAACCGTTCATGAAAGTCGCTGTCATCCTCCCCGCCGCCGGACTTGGCACCCGCATGAAATCAGGCGCCGCCGAAAGCGCCGGCATCAGCCGCAAGCAGTTCATGCTGCTCGAAGGTTCGCCGATTCTGATTCATACGGTCCGCAAGTTCCTCGCTTGCCCGTTGGTCGGCGAGGTCGTCATCGCGCTGCGAACCGACGATATTGAGTGGGTGAGCGAAATGCTCGCCCGCGAGAACTTTGCGAAGCCGGTGCGGCTTGTCCCGGGCGGGGAAGCCCGGCAGCACTCCGTCGAAAACGCCCTCGATTCGCTTGCTCCTGACGTTGACATCGTCGCTGTCCATGATGCAGTCCGGCCATTTGTCGCCTCTTCGACAATCACTGAAGTCATAGAAAAAGCGGCAGAAACCGGAGCTGCCATCGTGGGCATCGTCCCCGTGGATACGGTGAAGCAGGTGCAGCGCCACGTCGTTCAGGGGACGCTGAACCGCGACCGGCTGGTGCTGGCTCAAACCCCGCAGGTGTTCCGGGCTGAAGTCCTGCGCGCGGCGTTTCAGAAGGCGCGTGAAGACGGCTTCATCGGGACCGACGAGTCGAGCCTCGTCGAGCGGCTCGATGGCGTCGAAGTCACTGTGGTCGCCGGCAGCGACCGGAACATCAAAATTACCCGCCCCTCCGACATCGACCTCGCCCGGCTGTTCTTGCGCGAGGAACAGGAGAAGAAGGAGGCGCCGGCTGAATGAACGTTTCTTCACCATCCATGCGCGTCGGGCTTGGGTGGGATAACCACCGAATCGCCGCCGGGCGTCCAATGATCATCGGCGGCGTCAGCATCCCCTGCGAATTTGGTTTCGAAGGTCACTCCGACGCCGACATCCTAGCGCATGCCATTACCGACGCGCTGCTTGGTGCGATGGCTCTCGGCGATATCGGCATGCACTTCCCCGATACCGACCCGCGCTGGAAGGGCGCGGATTCGATGGTTTTCCTCCGCCACGCAGCGGAACTGGTGCGGCAAAAGGGCTACTCCATCGCCAACATCGACTCCACAGTGATCCTTCAAAAACCAAAGCTCAAGGACTTTCGAGAGCCGGTCCGCGAGAATCTGGCGAAGGTTCTGGAAGTGCCGGTCGAGGCTGTCAGCGTTAAATTCAAGACTGCCGAAAAGGTGGGTCCGGTGGGCGAAGGGCTCTCGGGCGAAGCCCAAGCCTCGGTGCTCCTGCTTAAGAATTGAGGTCAGCCCATCTGGGCCAAGTGTGAATTTTCTTCCATACCGCGCTCTGATGCTTGACTCATCCCCTGCCGATACAACAAAATAGGGAAGTCTAAACGAGGTATACTCGTTTTCGGAGGAGTGTGTAGTATTTCTATCGCCGGAAGGTGAAATGAAGCGACAACTCCTGCTATTTCTTACTGTCTTCATTGCTCTCTTAGCAGTTGCCAGTCTGGCGGCAAGCGCCGCGACATCGGCGAAAAGAAAACCCGTCAAGACCACCAAGGCGGTCTCGACAAAGAGCGCCACTGGCAAGTCCGCCACATCGGGCAAGACCGTTAAGACCCGGACCACCCGGTCGAGAAGCCGCTCCCGCAGGACCTACTACAGTCCTTGGATCACCCCCACTTACGCCGACTCAACCCTGGGCGACGTCATCAATGGCGAAGACCTGACAGTCCGCCGCGCGGCGGTGTCCGCGCTGGGCGCGTACAACGGCAGCGTCGTGGTGGCCGATCCTTCGACAGGCCGAATCTTAAGCATCGTTAATCAGAAGCTGGCGCTGACCGGCGCATATCAGCCCTGTTCGACAATCAAGTTGGTGGCGGGTCTGGCAGGCT
The DNA here is from genome assembly GCA_013388415.1 of Bryobacteraceae bacterium. Classification (GTDB taxonomy): domain Bacteria; phylum Acidobacteriota; class Terriglobia; order Bryobacterales; family Bryobacteraceae; genus JACADU01. The sequence goes on along the minus strand of JACADU010000220.1, from coordinate 1,348 downwards.
TGAGCGAGGGGATCATCGACCTGGATACCCGGCTGCGCATTTCGCGCCGCTATTCGCTCAACCTGACGACGGCGCTGGCGAAATCGGATAACCCCTTCTTTGCCAACATCGGAAACAAGCTCGGTTTCCAGAAGGTCTACTACTACGCCAAGCTGTTCGGGCTCGGGGAACGTTCCGGCATTGCGATCGAGGGGGAAAGCCCGGGCATCTTCCCCGAAGAGAAGCCTGCGGGGCTCTCGGTCGGCATGATGACCAGTTTCGGCGAGGCGATTGGATTGACGCCTTTGCAGTTGACCGCCATGGTCTCGGCCATTGCCAACGGCGGAACGCTCTACTACCTCCAATACCCGAAGAATCAGGAAGAACTGGCCAACTTTGTCCCTAAGGTCAAACGCCACCTGGACATCCAGCAGTGGCTGCCGGATCTGCGTCCGGGGATGCTCGGCGCGACGGACTTTGGGACCGCCCGCCGGGCTCTCTATGACGCCAACGAGCCCATCTATGGCAAGACCGGGACTTGCACGGACGCGCGAACTCACCTGGGCTGGTTCGGCAGCTACAACGAGGTCAACGGGCGCAAACTGGTTGTGGTCGTCCTGCTAACGGGCGGCAGGCCGGTGAATGGTCCGGTCGCCGCGGGCATCGCGGGGCAAGTGTATAAGTCGCTGTCAGAGCAGCACTGGTACGCGCAGCAGCACTCAACCACGCCGAGCGCGCCCGTGCTTACGGGCGCGGCGGCGGGGGGATCACCTGAGAACTGACCGCGCGGATGAGCTCCTGCAAGCCACTGCCGGTGACCGCCGAAATCTTGAAGAAGGGTAATCCTCTACGCTTGGCTGCGCGCTGCAACCGTTGCACCCGCGCCTTCTCCTGAACCACGTCCATTTTGGTGGCGACCACGAACATCGGTTTGGCGGCGAGCGTCTGGCTGAAACTCGCCAATTCACTCAAGATGACCTTGAAATCATCGAGCGGGTCGCGCGCGCTCATCTCGCTGACGTCGACGAGGTGAAGCAACAAGCCGGTGCGCTCGACGTGGCGCAGGAACTGGATGCCCAATCCATGGCCCTCGTGCGCGCCTTCGATGATGCCGGGGATGTCGGCGACGACGAAGGTGCGCTGGTCCTCGGTTTGGACCACGCCGAGATTGGGCTCGAGGGTGGTGAAGGGGTAGTCGGCGATTTTCGGCCGGGCGTTCGAGACGCGGGAGAGGAGGGTCGACTTGCCGGCGTTGGGCAGGCCGACGAGCCCGAGGTCGGCGAGGAGTTTGAGCGAGAGACGCAGGCGCCGCCGCTCTCCCTTCTCACCGTGCTCGCAGTAGCGGGGGGCCTTCCGCTCGGGGCTCTTG
>JACADU010000113.1 GCA_013388415.1 Bryobacteraceae bacterium | reverse complement strand
TGGCCCGGACGGGACGCTCAAAAGAGGCGATCAGGCGCGAAATCGAGAACCGCTTTGGTTATGACCTGTCGCGAACCTGCGGCGAGATCCGCCCGGCCTATGGCTTCCATGAATCATGCCAAAGAACCGTGCCGGAGGCGATCACCGCCTTCCTGGAGTCCAGCAGCTTCGAATCGGCGGTCCGGCTTGCGGTTTCACTGGGCGGGGATAGCGATACTCTGGCCTGCATCACCGGAGGAATCGCACAGGCGTTCTACGGCGGCGTCCCGCCTGCCGTTGAACAAATGGTCTACGCCACATTGGACGACGGCCTTCGCTCTGTGACGAAAGAGTTCATTCAGCGGTTCGTCTCGCCAGCATGAGCGGTATGGCGCGCCCGGAGAGACTCGAACTCCCGACCTGCTGGTTCGAAGCCAGACGCTCTATCCGACTGAGCTACGGGCGCGCTTGATCGGATTGTACCCCGGATGGAAGCACGTCGGCGAACACGAAGCCCTCACGCTCGACAACTTCGCCGGTTTGAACGTCCAAAGGGTGCGAGAAGGCGGGCGACGCGAAGACGAAGGAATGGAACTCGCCCCGCTCGCCGCAGGCGTCGACGTCCGGCGGAATCTCCTCGAGGAAAGCCTCATTGAACTCGCGTCCGGCGAAGCCCGGAGGCAGCTTGGACGGGTCGAGGCAGGTCACATAGGCGCGTTGTCCCCCCAGGATCATTTCCCGCGCAAGCTGGCGCGTGTCGCGGCCCCAAAGCGGGAACAACGGAGTCAGCCCGGTCCCCTGCAATTGCTTCTCGCGGTAAGCCCGAACGTCTTCAAGAAACAGATCGCCGAAAACCACCGTGTCGAAGCCTTCTGCGATAGCGCGGCCGCACGCCTCCGCCATCAGGCGCTCGTAGACTTCGTTCGGACAAGGCCAGGGAAGTTCAATGGGCCAGAGAGGCAGCCCGGCGGCCTCGGCCTGCATCTCAACCAGCTCGCGCCGGACCGTATGCATGGCGACGCGGCCGTAATTCCGGTTGAACGTCGTGAGCATGGCCCGGACCTCGACGCCGCCCTGCTGGCGGAGAACATGCAAGGCCCAGGCGCTGTCCTTGCCCGAAGACCACGCCAGCAGCGCTTTCCTCACTCGATTCCGTCCCACCCGGCGGTCTGCTCCGCCGCTTCGGCCCAATCCTCTTCACTGGTTTGCTGGAACAGGTTCTGCAAACGCTTCGGGCCCGTGAGATCGCCGAGCGCCTTGGCGATCTTCGGATGGGCGTCGAAATCCGGCGCCACGACGAACATGAGCGTCACGAAGGCGGTGATCTCCTCCGGCTGCGTGAACCCGGCGCCGCGCGCGCGGCCGATGCCCAGCCGCGCCCGCCTCTCGATCTCCTTGTCCGTGAGGCCGGCGACCGCTCCAGCCTGCTCCTCGCAGAGATGGTCGACGATGTGTTCAAGCAGTTCGCTGTCTGAGGGCGTCATGCCCCACCATGATACAGAGCGGCGGAGGCCCCGACCCAGGCGAGGTTCTTGTTGTGATCCACGCCCATCATCGCCCCCCGGCCCATGCGGATAATATGAGTCACCGGGCGGCCGCCGATATACATGACCCGGATCTCCGCCTTCGTGGCGCCAACCGGCGTTTCGATCACCGGAGTGAACTCGACGCGCTGCTGGAGCAGCCACTGATCGCGCTCCGCGCCAGGAATCGCCTCGATCTGCTCGCGGGACGGCCCCAGCGTGACGCCGCGGCCCGCAAACGAGTAGAGCGGTTTCAGAACCCACCGGTCGAGGTCCTCCGGCAGTTGCCCGAGTTCTGAAAGAAAGTGGCACGGCGGCACCGAAGGGTGCTTCAGAAACGGAAGCGAGAACTTCGAGATGCGGAAGAACCAGTTTGGGTGGCCGGCCCACTCCACGTCGAGCTCATCCCGCCAGTCGAACGGCGGCTGCACCTGCCTCGCCGTCAGCTCGTCGATGATCACCCTGTTGTAAATGCGCTTGATTTGGACTTCACGGCCGTTGATCTCGTAATAAAGGCGGATGCCGCGCTTGCGAACCCTCGTAATGCAAACGGCGCGGACGCCGAGCATCTGTTCCGTCACGGCGAAATCGCAGCGGGTCTTCTGCCGCTCGGGGTCGATTTCGAGCAGGACCACCTCATCCGGGGCATGCCCGGCGAGAATCGACTCCTCCAGCAGTTTCCGGTACGCCCTCATGTCGAGCCCCTCGAGCAGGTAGCGCAGGTCGCCCGGCAGTTCGTATGCGTCGATGTAGCTCTGCGCCAGCACGGGCTGGAACGCGTACAGCGAAGGAAACGCCTGAATCTCAACAAGCCGCGGTTCCAGAAGACCTCGCTCGTTCCGGACAACGCCGAAGTCCACCACCGCAAACAATGGCAGTTGCGGCTCGTTGGGCGCGCGGTACGCAGCAGGCACCGCGCGGTCGCTCAGCCGGAGATAGCTCTCTGTGGTGAGTTGATCGAGCAGGTCGGCGCCGTCATTGGAGAGCCGGTGCATGAACTCCCAGTCGAAGAAACAGGGGGTCTCGCTGAGCCGGAACTGCACCTCGACGCCGCAGCGTTCCCGCACCAGCGCCAGGAATCTCGCATACCCGGCCTCGCTGAAGCCGCGGTTGAACATCAGTCTCAGTTGCTCTCCGGTCACAGCAGAAACTTCCCATCTTGCATGATCTGCCGCTCATCGGCCCAGACGCTGAACTCCCGCCCGACAACGTCGATGTGCGTCGATGAATGCCACTTCGCGCCCGTGTGATCCCCATACGGGTTTCCGAAGGCGATATGAACTCCAGGCAGTTTTTCGTCCTGAAGAATATTCCCGATGACGTCGCGGACCCCGATATTCGTCCCGATCGCGAACTCGCCCACGGCGTCGGAATTCTCGTCCGTGTGGCAGTAGCGCCAGAACTCGTCTTCGAGCTCCTTGTTTGGCGAAGAAGCCGAAACGAGGCGGTTCGCCCTGATCCTCAACGTCAACGGCGTCTCCCGCAGGTCGCCGTACTTGGCGCAGAGATAGTCGCCGACAACTCCATCCACGACAAAGACTCCATTGACCTCGCCCGGCGTCGTCCAGACCTCGCCGCCCGGCAGATTGCCCCAGGTGTTCTCGCTAATGATCCCGCTGGTCTTCAGCCAGGCGTATTCCGGATTGACCCGCGACGTGATGTCCGTCCCCGCGGGGCTGACCGCGCGCACGACCCTTGCCTTCCGCATCACTTCGAGCAATCGGACGCTGAGCGCGTCGACGGCTTCGTAGTCGGCGCGCATGCCCTCCAGCATGATCCGCTTCTCGATGTTGACCATGTGCGCGTGGCGGATCTTGCGGCGGTTGACGACATCGGTCATCTGCATCCGGCTGCGGAGCTCATGCTGCTGCGCGACGACGGCGAAGATCGAAACCTGGCTCGACTCAAGATCTTCGAGCACGGCTTCCGGCATGTCCGTCAACGGGCGCGGCGAGAGTTCCTCGAGAACGAAAACGCGGTGCGGCGCGCCGAGGTCCGCAAGTTCGGCTTCGATGGCGGCGGCGATTTCGCGGCTCCGCAGATCTGTAATGAGAGTCACCTTCTCCGAGGGCTGAATTCGCAGGCACGTGCGAACCGCATTGCGCGCGCCGGGCGTGAGTTCCGCGTCGAATGCGATCATTCCAATCCGGCCTCGGTCTCTTGAATGATGTAATCGACAACGGCCTTGAGGTCTTTGGTTTCGCGCCAGACCCGAAGCTGCCGGTCGGCGCCCGTGCCCTCCTGGAGAATGCGCCGCAATCCTTCGATTTCGCGGCGGCTGCCCAGCTCGTCCACAACCGGATCGAGCATCTGAAAGTACTCCTCCATCAGGTCGTGGAACGGCACTTCAATCCGCTTTCCAAAGTCGATCAGCTTGCCCTCGATGCCGTACCGCGCCGCGCGCCACTTGTTCTCCATGATCAGCATTCGCCGGTACAGGCGGAAACCCTGATTGTTGTTGTACAGCTTCCACAGCATCACCACCGTCGCCTGAATGAGCGCCGCCAGACCGAGCGTCTCATCCAGCCTCGTCGGCAGGTCGCACACGCGGAACTCGATCGTCGAAAAGTGCGGGTGCGGGCGGAGATCCCACCAGATCTTCTTCGCGTTGTCGATGCAGCCGGTCTTGATCAGCAGGTTGACGAAGTTCTCGTACTCCGAGTAGCTCGAGAAATAGTCCGGGATGTTGGTCCGCGGGAAGCGGTCGAAGACCTTGGAGCGGTAGCTCTTCAGCCCGGTTTCGTCCCCGAGCCAGAAGGGCGAGTTCGTCGACAGCGCCAGGATGTGCGGCAGGAAGTAGCGCGCCGCGTTCATGATGTGGATGCAGGTCTCGCGGTCCTCGATGCCCACATGCACGTGCAGGCCGAAAATCAGGTTGGCCCGCGCCACCATCTGCATGTCCTCGACAATCCGGGCGTAGCGCGAATCCGGATAGATGCCCTGCTTGCGCCAGTCCGAGAAAGGATGCGTCGCCGCCGCTGCCAGGCGAAGCCCGTTGGCCTTGGCGAGCTGCACCATCTGCCGCCGGATTGAGGTCAGCTCCTCGCGCGCCTCCCCGATGTTGTGGCAGATCTCGGTGCCGACCTCCACGACGCACTGGTGCATCTCCGGCTTCACGCGCTCGCGCAGCACCAGCTTGCCCTTCTCGATCATCTCCGCGTCGATGTGCGACCGGAGCTCCCGCGTGACCGGGTCGACGGTCATGTACTCCTCTTCGATTCCAATGGTGAAACTGGGCCGGTTGTCCATGTCCGGGCTCCTTCTCCGCCGCGTCAGCGGGTTCGGTCGAGGAAGTTGGACCAGCGGTAGCCGGCATTGGCCGGCGCCGGGTCTAGCACGGTCTTGACGGCGAACTCGGCCATCTTCGCCACGATCCACTCGAAGTTCTCATCGCCGACTGAGTGGCGGTCCGCGTCCGGCGCCGGGTTCAGATAGTCGATGGCGTAGGGAATGCCGTCTCGTACGGCGAATTCGACCGTATTCATGTCGTAACCCAGCGCCTGGCAAAGCTTCCGCGCATCGCCCACAATGCGCGGATACAGCGGGTCCTGCGTGACATCGAAATCGCGGACGTAGCGCTTTTCGTGCGGCTGGCGCGGGTCGTAGGGCATCACGAGCACCTCCTGCCCCCCGACGGCAAAGCAGCGGTAGTAGGCGGTGAAGTCGATGCACTCCTGCAACACCATGCCGAGATCGCCCGTCTCGTTGTACGCGCCGAAAAGTTCATCCGGATTGTGGACCTTGTAAACGTTCCGCCAGCCTCCGCCCAGGTGCGGCTTCAGGAACGCCGGGAAGCCAATGTGCTCGAAGACCTCCTCCCAGTTGAGCGGGAAGACGAGATTGCGCATCGATTGGCTGGTCGTCCCCGGCGGATGGGAGTGGTGCGGCAGCATGACCGTCTTCGGAACCGCGACACCGATCTTCGCGCCCAACGCGTAATTGAAGAACTTGTCGTCCGCCGACCACCAGAACGGGTTGTTGACCACCTTCGTGCCGTGCAGGACGGCGTTCTTCAGGTACGCGCGGTAGAACGGGATGTCATGCGAAATGCGATCGACAATGAGGTCGTATGGCGCGCCGCGATCCTCCCGGAACGCGCCGGTCTTCAGGTGTTCCGCGCGGACGCCCTCGACGTTCATCGAATTGATCCGGTCCACCAGCGCCCAGGGGAATGTGTTCTCCATCCCATAGAGAACGGCAATCTTCTTCATGAAGTCTGATCCTCAGGTGAAATACTTGCGTGCCATTTCGCGCCACAGGGGCCAGTCGTGAACCGCGCCGAGGCCCCAGAAATCGTACCAGTGCGGAATGCCCTTCGCGTGGAAGATGCCCGAGATTTGCTCGTTGGCCGCGCGGCAGATGTCATGCTCTCCGGCGGCGAAAATCCAGCGGATGTCGCTGCGGTATTGGCCGAGATACCAGGGATCGTCCGTGTTCGGCACGAAAGCCGTCGGGCAGTTGAAGTAGCAGTTGTCGTCCCAGTAGCCGTCGAGGAACGGATGAATGTCGTATGCGCCCGACATGGAGATGCAGTGGGAGACGCAGTCCGGGTGGCGAAGCGCAAAATTCGTGCAATGGAAGCCGCCGAAGCTCGCCCCCGTCACGGCCACGCGGCGCCTGCCGCTGCGCTGCCGCATCAGCGGCAGCACCTCGTTCAGGATGTAGTCTTCGTACTGGATATGCCGCCAGACGCGCCCGGAGGGATGCGCCCACTTGCAGTACCAGCTTTCGGTGTCGACGCTGTCCACGCAGAACAATTGAACGTGACCCTGTTCAATCTGGCCCGCGATCGCGCCAACCATGCCGCGATCCTCGTATTCGTAGAACTTCCCCATCGATGTCGGGAACACAAGCACCGGCTGCCCGGCGTGCCCGAAAACGAGCAGCTCCATGTCGCGGTTGAGCCGTGAGCTCCACCACTTGTGATATTCGCGGTTCATCGAGTCTGGGAATCCCTGGTCCCCGAAGGGTATCCCAATAGTGTAGACAAGGCAGGGGCCCGCCGCCGTGATACGGTTTTTGAAAGCATGGCGAATACGAAACCGGCGTGGTGGAAGCAGGAAGACTGGCTGGCGGTTTGGCTCGGAGCGGCGGCGCTGCTGGCCATTCCGCTGGGGCTGAGGCCCGCATTGCCAGTGTTCAAGTGGAGCCTGAGCGGATTCTGGAAACCGTTCGATGCCGCGAACCTCCAGGCGTCGGTCTGGCTCATGCTCATCCTGGGCCTCATGGCTCTGCCTGGAGCCGCGGCGCTGGGGGTGAGGGCGGCGCGCTTCGCCGCCGGCTTCGCCGGTATCTACGTCCTGGCGTGGCTGGCCCAGTGGATGGCCGGCAGCGCGCTGGCCTCCGAGTGGGGCATTGAATACGTCATCTTCGCCCTCCTGATCGGACTGTTCATCAGCAACGCCGCCGGAGCCCCCGCGTGGCTGCTGGAGGCGGCGCGCACCGAGTACTACATCAAGACCGGCCTCGTGATCATGGGCGCCACGATTCTCTTCTCCGACATCGCCGAAGCCGGCTTCCTGGGAATGCTTCAAGCTGTCCTTGTCGTCGGCGTCGTCTGGTATTTCACCTTCTGGGTTTGCCGCCGTTTCCGCCTCGACGACGAGTTCGCGGCCATGCTCTCGACGGCGGTCTCCATCTGCGGTGTCAGCGCCGCCATCGCCGCCTGCGGCGCGATTCAAGGCGACAAGCGGCGGCTCAGCTACGTGGCCAGCATCGTGCTGATTGTCGCGGTGCCCATGATCGTCCTCCAGCCTTGGCTGGTCAAGTCGCTCGGCATTCCGGACGCCGTCGGCGGCGCCTGGCTCGGCGGGACGCTGGACACCACTGGCAGCGTCGTGGCTGCCGGGGCGCTCATCAGCGAGGGTGCGATGAAAATCGGGACCATCGTCAAGTTCGCCCAGAATCTGCTGATCGGGTTCGCGGCGTTCGCACTCTCGGTCTGGTGGACGATGCGGAAGTCAGCCGCGGCGGGGCAAAAGGCCGACCCCGGCGTCATCTGGGAGCGCTTCCCCAAATTCGTCATCGGGTTTGCCGCAGCTTCACTGGTCTACTCGTTCCTCGTTGATCCGGCCGTCGTCAAGGCGGCCAAAACCCCCATCGGGGCCTTCCGGACCGCCTGGTTTGCGATGGCCTTCGTCTCCATCGGCCTGGAGACGAAGTTCACTGATTTGTTGACGATGGAGGAGGGGAGACCGCTCTACGCCTTCCTCACCGGCCAGGCGGCCAACGTCATCTGGACGCTGCTGCTCGCCTACGCCATCTTCGGCGGCTACTTCTTCGCCACGCCGCAGATCTGACCAATTTCTGCTACTCTACCGTTCGAAGGTAGAAAGGTAGATGAGCCTCAACATCAAACAACCTCGAGCGCACGAACTCGCGGCTCAACTGGCCAAACTGACCGGCGAAACCCTGACCACGGCGGTAGTGCGGTCTCTCGAAGAGCGGCTCGAGCGGGAAGAGAAGAAGAAGAGGAGCAAGGAAGCAAGGTCTGGACGAATCCAGGAGTTCCTGAACCGTTACTCACATCAGATTCCTGA
>JACADU010000161.1 GCA_013388415.1 Bryobacteraceae bacterium | reverse complement strand
GTCCAGACTGTTGACCATTGGCGTGTTCGTCGAGAACCCGGCGAACTTCAGCGAATCGTTGTTCGGGTTCATCATATAGAGCCCGTACCCGCCGCGCATGACCAGCTTGTTGCTGATCTGGTAGGCGGCGCCGACGCGCGGCTGCCAGGTGGAGTAATCGGGGTTTCCGGCAATCCTGGAGTTTCCGTTCACGCCAGCAAACTCGAGTCCGCCTTTCAAATTGCGAAGTTCAGGGTAGAGCGCCAGCATGTTCGGCGGGATCAGCGAAGCAACGGGGCTCGCGACCGTTGCGTTGAAGCCCCGGTTCATCCGGTTGTACTTCTCATCCGGCGGGCCATTGTAATCCCACCGCAGCCCGAGGTTCAGCGTCAACCGGCGCGAGATCTTCCAGTCGTCCTGAATGTACGGAGCGATGTACCACTGGCGGTTGAATGGATAAAGCGGGTAGTTGGAGGAGCCGCTGACGCCTCCAATCAGGAACGACGCGTAGCCGTCCCCGGCGGTGGCCTCGCCTTGGTTCCACAGCCGCTGCGTCCATTGCCGCTGGCCCGTGAAGCGGAGGATTTCACCTGTGTTTTGCGTGATGAAGTGGCCGCGTCGCCAATCGACGCCGAATTTCAGCGTGTGCTGGCCCGAAATCTTGGTCACGTTGCCCATCAGGCTGTAATTGTTCGTAATATTGATGCTCTGCGTGCGTCCGAGCGTCGAGTACCCGTCAAACGCCCAAACGCCGAAGTAGGCCGGCTGCGGCAGTTGGCTGATCAGGCTCGAAGGCAGACCGAGAGAAGTCAAATCGAATTTCTCATTCGCCCGCCCGAATCCCTTCTCGATGAAGCGGTTGTAGGACGCGCGAAGGTTCACTACAAGCGTTGGGGTCAGCGTGCCCACCCAGTCGGCGACGTAGGCGTCGTTGATCCGCTGGAAAGGCTGCTGGCCGGCTTGGCCCGGCGCGTCGCAGATGTCGTTCGTGCAGCGGTCTTCCGTCCGGTCGTTGGAGGCGTGCCGGAAGAACGCACGGTGCTTGTCGCCGAAGTTCCAGTCGAACTTGAGGATCAGGTTATAGAACTTGTCCTGAGCCGCATAGTCCGGGTTGAGCCTGTTCTGCTGTGAGTACGCGACGCCCGCAGTCTTCGCGTTTGGCAGAGGCATATACTTCGTCACGTTCTGCGCTACCGGACTGAACATGCTCTGCGGGATCTTGTTCCCCGGGAAGGGTGAGCGGACCGGATTCCCAGAGGCGTCGAGCGTGGCGCCATACGGATTGTAGATGATGATGGGCTGGTTCTGAGCCGTGACCAGTTTGCTGAAGTCGCCCTGCCGCATTTCCGGCTCGGGGTACGAGTTGCGCAGGAACTGTGGCCAGTCCTCCCGGTAGTTCTCGAAACTGCCCAGATAGAACAGCTTCACTGGCGAGTCCTTCTTGAGAATCTTGGGCAAGTAAACGGGCCCTTCCACCTGGAAGCCGTATTGGTCAAGCGAGTGGGCCGGACGCGGATTTCCCACCGCGTTGTTCTGGAAGGTGTTCGCGTCCCACGGCTTGCGGCGCATGAACTCCCAGCCGGTCGCATGGAAGTCGTTGGTGCCGCTCTTCAACACGACGTTGAAAACGCCGCCTCCCGTCTTGCCGTACTGCGCGTCGTAGGAATTCTGCTGCACGCTGAACTCCTGAACGGCGTCGACGATCGGCACATAGGCGATGTTGTTGCCGCCCGCCTGCCCATTGTTCGGCGCGCCGTCCATCAGGAACTCATTGTTGGACTGGCGCCCGCCGTTGACGGACCACTCGGCGATCGCCCCGTTGTCGAACGGGCGCTGCCAGATGGCCGCGCCGCGGAACGTGACGCCCGACATCATCGCCCCCAGCATGAACGGATTGCGCGAGTTCAGCGGCAGCGATGAAACCTGCGTCTGGTTGATGACCCCAACCCGGCTGGCGGACTGCGTTTCAAGCAGCGCCGTCTCCGCCGTGACGTTGATCGACTCGGTGACGGCGCCGACTTCCAGCGTGACGTCGATGCCGACAATCTTGCCGACTTCCAGGGTGATGTTTTCGCGGTTGAACTGCTTGAACCCTTGCGCCGTGATCGACATCTTATACAATCCCGGCCGCAGGAACGGAACGGTGTACGCGCCGGAAGTATCCGACGTCGCATTGCTGGTTTCATCGTTGGCAGTGTTGACGACCTGAATCTTTGCGTTGGGCACAGCCGCGCCGCTCGCGTCGAGAATGCGGCCGCTGATCGTGGCGCGGAACTCCTGCGCCGAAACACAAAGACCCAGGAGCGCCATCAGGATAAGGATGGATACTCTACTGGCTTTCAATTGGACCCCCTGCAATATCAACGTACAAATGGAACGCCCAGGCCCGAACACCCAAAGCGTCCTGGGGTGGAATATTATCACATTACGGTGAAAGCGGGTACATCAATTCTTGGGGCGCTGCTGCTGGGCTGGACGCTCGCCCCGGAACCCTTTGATTCCATTCAGCCCGGCGTGCCGTTCAGACTGCTGAACGCAATGACGCCGGAAAAGCACCAGATCGAAACCATGCCCGGCGGCGTGGCCGCGCTCGACTTCGACAACGACGGCCTCCTCGACCTCTTCTTCATCAACGGCGCGCCGCAACCCTCCCTCCGCAAGTCCGGACCCGAATGGTGGAACCGCCTCTACCGCAATCTCGGCGGCTGGAAGTTCGAAGACGTCACCGAAAAGGCCGGTCTCCGCGGCGAAGGCTACGGCATGAGCGCCACAGCGGGCGACTTCGACAACGACGGCTTCACCGACCTGCTCGTCACCGGCGTCGGCTTCAATACCCTCTATCGAAACCGCGGCGGCGGCGCGTTCGAGGACGTCTCCCGGAAAGCCGGCATCCGGCCCACCGGGTGGTCCATCGGCGCGGCTTGGTTCGATTCCGACAACGACGGCGACCTCGACCTCTTCATCGTCAACTACTGCGTCTGGAACCCCGCCACCGAGCCCTTCTGCGGCGACCGCGTCGCCGGCTACCGCACCTATTGCCACCCCAAGTACTACGACGGCCTGCCCAACC
>JACADU010000219.1 GCA_013388415.1 Bryobacteraceae bacterium | reverse complement strand
GGATCGCCTTCAGGTCCTGCGGCGCCCCCCTCCCCCACGCCTTCGTCATCCTCGACGCCTTCCGATCCCTTCGGCCCGCCGCCCGCCTCGGGCGGACCGTTCGAGAGCATCCTCGGCTGAGCGCTCAACGCGCCGCTTCTTTTACAGAGGCAGGATTTCTTCCCGCCAAGGGTCGAAATTCAGCCGCCGCTTCTGTACATAGCTGATGTTGCCCAGATGCGACGCCATCGCCGAGCGGTGGCCATCATAGACGTCGCAATTCGGCTTCTTCCTCGATTTCACGCACTCCAGGAAGTTCTTCACGTGATCGAGCGTGAAGTCGTAGGCGGGACCTTTCACGACCTCAGGCACGGCGCCGCGCCCCGCCGCCGTCCACTCATACTTCTCGCGGTCGATGTACAACTTCCCGTTCGTGCCGCAGAACTCAATGCCGTAACCTCTGAAGCCCGGAGCCAGCGTCGCCTCGAACGTCACTGTGTAAGCCCCGCCATACTCCAGCATGACGTTGATCGTATCCGGGGCGGTCCTGCCGTCCTTGTAATAGTAGACGCCGCCGGCGGCGACGCCCGAAGTGGGCCCGTCGTTGCCCATGAACATGTGAACGACATCGATCCAGTGGGTGAACAGGTCTGTTACCTGCCCGCCCCCGAAATCAAGGTATGCGCGCCAGTTCCAAAACTGCTGCGGATCCCAGTCGCGCCACTTCACCGGACCGAGAAACCGCGCCCAATCGAGGTTCGAGGGCAAAGCCGCCAGCGACGCCGGCGCCTTCCTCAGGTGATACGTGTTCCCGTGCCAGAAGGTCCGCACCAGCGTCACGGTTCCGATCGCCTTCGAATCGATGTACTTCTGCTTCGCCTCGATGTAATGCGCGCCCGACCGCTGCTGCAAACCCACCTGGCAAACCCGCTCGTTCACGCGCGCCGCCTTGACGATCTTCGGACCTTCTTCGATGGTCAGCGTGAGCGGCTTTTCCACATAGACGTCTTTGCCCGCGTTCAGCGCGTCGATCGCGCAGGCTGAGTGCCAGTGATCCGGCGTCCCGATGAGCACCGCATCCAGTTGCTTGTGCTCGAGAAGCTTCCGGTGATCCCGGAAGCTCTCCGCTCCAGGCGCCATTGATTTGGCGCGGTCGATCATCTGCGAATACACGTCGCAGACGGCGGTGACGTTGACCTGCTCTGTCTTCTGGAACAGCCCCATCACGTGCCGTCCTCGCTCGCCGCTCCCGATCAGGCCGAGATTCACCCTCTCGTTGGCCCCGAGAATCCGCGAATAAGAAGCGGCGCTCGCGAACAGAGCCGCCTTTGACAAGGTCCTCAGAAGCGCGCGGCGCGCATGTTGCTGTGGCTGCATGAAGAGCATTATATTGGAGCCCGGACCCATGCGAATCCTGCTGCTTGCCTCTCTCCTGCATCCGGCGCTCGCCGCGCAGACGTTCAAGGTCACCTCCGGGGCCACTGATTACCAGGTCTTCCAGCGCGGTCCGGCCAACACCGCCACGATCAGCTTCGAAGGGACGGCCAGCCCCGGCGCCAGGACCGTCGAAGCCCGCCTCGTCGCCAACGGAATGGCCGTCGCCGGTTTCGATTGGAAACAGATCGCTTCTGTCTCCGGCTCCGCCTGGAAAGGCGCGCTGCAAAACGTGCCTGCCGGCGGTCCCTATCGCATCGAACTGCGCGCCGGCGCGGCGGAGGCATCGATCTCCAATATTCTCGTCGGCGATCTCTGGGTCCTCGCCGGCCAGTCCAACATGGAAGGCGTCGGCAACCTGGAAGGGCTGCCGGTTCCGAGTGCAATGGTGAACTCGTTCGACCAGACCGACACCTGGGTAGTGGCCTCCGACCCTCTCCACCGCCTGCCTGACGCCGCCGACCGCGTTCACTGGCGCCGGCCCAGCCCGCAGGCGGAACCCGTCAAGCTCGAAGGTCAGGCCCTGCGCGACTTCATCGCCAACCGCAGGAAAGGCGCCGGTGTCGGCCTGCCCTTCGCGCTTGAAATGGTCCGCCGCACCGGCGTCCCGATAGGCCTGCTGCCTTGCGCCCACGGGGGGACTTCCATGGACCAGTGGAGCCCCGCTCTCAAGGACAAGGGTGGCGACTCCCTATACGGCGCCATGCTGCGCCGCGTCAAACTCGCCGGCGGCAACGTGAAAGGCGTGCTCTGGTATCAGGGCGAATCCGACGCCGGAGAAAAACCGGCCCCGCTTTTCAAAGAAAAATTCCGCAACTTCGTGAACGAGATGCGCCGCGATTTCGGCCTGCCCTCCCTGCCCGTCTACTACGTCCAAATCGGCCGCCATGTGTCTCCAGCGCCCTACGCCGGCTGGAATTTGGTCCAGGAAGCTCAGCGGCAACTCGAAGATGAAATCCCCGGCGTCGCCATGACGACCTGCGTCGACTGCGAACTCGACGATCAGATTCACGTCGGAACGGACGATTTCGTGCGCCTCGGCAAGCGCCTCGCGAACCTTGCCGGCGGTTTTGCCCGCCGCGGTCCACGCCCGGTTTCGGCAAAACTCAAGGGCAACATCGTGAGCGTCGAGTTCTCCGGCGTCAACGGACATCTCGCTCACAACGGACGCCTGAACGGCTTCGTCATCGTCGACGCGGCTGGCGCGCCGCAGCCGCTCATCTTCCGCCAGCGGATCAGCTCCTCCAATTCCAACGTCGTGGAGTTGCTCATCCAGGGGAAGCTCCCCGAAGGAGCGAAGCTGCACTACGGTCTCGGCAGGGACCCTTATGTGAACCTCCGCGACTCCCTGGACATGCCGGCTCCGGTTTTTGGACCGCTGGCCATCGAAATCGCTCAATAAGTGCATCTCTGGCTGTGCCCGATTGCCGTAGGCATACCGGTACTTTTCCCCTTCATTGGCCCATTGCGAATACTTAATTGATCTGTACACTGCAATATAGGCTCAAGGGGCAGATCAACCCTGGATCCCGTGTAAAAGAATTGCCGCAGCGATCGACTTTCAGCTTTGGAGAACTCTATGAAAAAAGCCGCGGTTTGCCAATTCGCGTTCCTGGCCGCGCTTTTGCTTGCTCTGCCCTCCGGGCTCGGAGCCGCCTACATTCTCATTGACGATCGGGATCCGAACACCATCACAATCAGTGCCGGTGATTTCGAAGAAGGTTTCTATCTGGAGGGGAATCTGTTCACGATGGGTCTTGGCAATGGGAACACTCAAACGCTTCCCGATGGCGGATACAATATCTCGGGATCGTGGATCGACCTCGGCCAGTCCGGCAACCGGGTCGATCTTCTGTTCACCATGCCCGGTGACCCATCGCTGGTGTTCAGCGGGATCGAGTTTGGCACATCCACTGACGGCGTCCTGGGGACATTGAATGGGAGCTTCGGCGGAGCGACAGGCAGTTACTATTTCACAACCGTCCTGCCCACGGCTCTCCAGAACGGTCAGGCGCTGGACGGCGCGGCGCCCTTCCTGAGCGTCCGCTTCATCTCGGAAGCTGTGGTTCCTGAGCCCTCCACCCTGCTCCTGCTGAGCGTGGTGGCGCCGATCATCATCGCTGCAAGAAGGCGCCGCCGGGCCTGACTGACGGATCACTCCCCGCCGCCGCTGTCGGTTGGCTTGGTGGTCTCGGCAGTCAGGCTGAGCGCCATCGCCGCCCAACTCGTTCCGGCCGCGGAGATCCACTGGTCCTTCCCGTGCGGAAACCCGCTCTCCTTGTATGGCTGGAAGGGGAAGCTTCTTGACCGTACATGCCAGGAGCCGTCGGCCAGTTGTGTGCGCAATAAGTAGGCCGCGCCCCGGCGAAACGCCTCGTCCGTTGGGCTGACGCAGCCGGATTCGTACAGCGCGGCCAGCGTCTGACCGGTGGCATACGCATCGCTTTCGAGAGTCTCAAGTTGCGCCCATCCGCCGCCGGAACGCTGATGCCTCAGCACTTCCTGGACTGCCTGATGCAGAACCGGCCGCTCCGCGTTGGCCCAGGACAAGCCCATCAGGCGCATTGCCCGGTCCTCGCCCGTCACCGGCTGTGAACGCTGGAGCCACCCGGCCGCCTTCGCGATGGCTTCCTGATGCGAACTGTCCCCGTAAAGTTGCATCGCCCTCAGCGCCAGCGCCGCCGCTGTGAACTTGCTGGCTTCCATCGGCGGACGTGCCGGCATCCCATGAAAACTGCCGTCCGGCAACTGCTGAGCCGCGATCAATCGCACGATGGCCGCGGTCGTCTCGTCGGGCGTATAACCCTCCGCGTAAAGCCCAAGCAGCGCATACCCTGCCGTGATCGGCGGATCCGGAATGCTCTCGGGCTTCGATTTGACAGCCTCCGCAACCATCTTCATCATGGTTGCCACAGCGCTTACCTGTTGTTTTGAGATCTGTTCGTTGACTCCCCACCCGCGCTCGCGCGCCAGCGCAACCGCCATCTGTGGCAGGGACTGATGATGGCAGGAGGTGCAGCCTGAAACCCTCAGGAATTGCACGCTGCTGTTTTGAAGAAGCGAAAGCGCGAGCTCCACCGACCGCCTCACCCGGGCGGTATCAGAAGCGCCCGACTTCCGCAGTGTGGCCGCCGCCGCCGTATGCCCCCGGCGCAGCGCCCAATCCAGCGCCGTCTCGCCGATTGAATTCTTCGCCAGCGGATCGACGCCGAGCCGGATCAGGTCCTCTACCATCTCCACCGAAGCCGCTTCGCCCGCTACCGCCCACATCAGCGTCGTCGACCCCGACGGATCGGTCGCCTTCACATCCGCCCCCTTGGCGGCCATTGCCCGGAATAGCGTTAGATTCTGATTCATCACCGGCAGGAAGACCGGCGTGAAACCCAGAAAACGCCCTTCATTCGGATTCGCCCCGCCATCCAGCAGCCGCGTCGCCTCCGCCGTATCGTTCCGCATCGCCGCCCGGATGAGCGGCGTCTCCGGAGTGAAATCCGGAATCTGCGCCATCAACCCAAAAGCCGCTGCTGAAAGAAGCCCGGCTGTCTTGAACCACGTCATGGTGTGTTCCCTCCAGCCGGATACGCGCAACCTGCCGCCGGGATCAATCACCACCCCCGGAAAAAGTGCCTGTCACTTTTTTCGGGGTTACAGTTGTCTTAGCCAGGCGGCGGTTTCCGCGGGGTCCGCCGCGCCGAAGATGAGCGAACCCGGGACAATGCCCGTCGCGCCAGCCTCCCTCAGCTCGCCTACGGACTCCCTCCGGATGGCTCCGTCCGCCAGCAGCCGCACGCCGGTTCCGGCGAATACTCTCGCCGCCTCCGCCATCCGAACCGCAGCCTCCGGGGAAGGCGCGCATCCTTTCACCCCCATCCGCGTGCCCATCATCACAAGGGTGTCGACTTTCAGACGCCACTCGGCGGCAGCCTCCACCGGCGAATCGAAGTCCAGCGAAACGCCGAACCGCTTCCCCGCCCGCTTCACTGCGTCTTTCACCGCCCACGCCCGTTTGCCCAGTTCAAGCGGCACCGTGATCTCATCGGCGCCTGCTTCGAGAAACGCAGGCAGGAGGTCCATCGGGCGGGTCGCCATCAGGTGAACATGGAACGGCTTTGCCGTCAGAGTCCTGAGCCGGGCGACAAGATCCGGGAAAAACAGGAGCACCGGCGCGAAGTGGCCGTCGCAGACGTCCAAATGAAAACCATCGGCCAGCGGCCCGAAGCGGGCGATTTCGCGCTCCAGATTGGCGAGATCGGCCGACCACAGCGAGAGGTCAAGCCATAGCGGCGGCTTCATCCTGCATACTGAAAGTATCACGATGAAGCTTGTCTTTCCGCTATTGCTCGTTTTCCCCCTTTTTTCGCTCGCCCAGGAGGCGAAAACTGAAGACCCCAACAGGGTGGTCGTCGTCATCGAGGGAACCCCATGGACCGCCCGGGACCTCGAACAGATGACCGCCGCTCTCGGCGGCGCCATTCAGATGAACTTCAAGACCAGCCCCAAGGCGTTCGTCGAAACCTTCGGGCTCCTCCTGAAACTTGAGGCGTTGGCCGACCAGGAAAAACTTGGCGAAAAGGATCCTCACAAATGGCGGATGCTCTACAATCGCGCCCTTTATCTTGCGCAGGTCAGAATGGACGCCCAGTCCAGCCGTGTCCCCATCCTCCCCGCCGATCAGCTCAAATACTACGAAGAACATAAGCAGGAGTTCGCGCGGGCCAGGACCCGGGCCATCCATCTCGCTTTTGGCGAGACTCGCGATCAGGCTGCCACCGAAAAACTGGCCCAAGAAATCGCGAAGAAGGCTCAAGCCGGAGCCGACTTTGCCGCGCTCGCCAAGCAGCATTCCGACGACGCCGAATCCAAGGCCAAGGGAGGCGAGTATCCGCTGATCAAGCCCGATGACAACGCCTTCCCCCCCGCAGCCAAGTCCGCCGTGTTCGCTCTCAAGCCCGGCCAGGTCACCGATCCGGTCCGTCAACCCACTGGATTCTGGATCTTTAAGCTCGAAGAGTTCGTCGTCCCGCCTTTCGAAGAAGTCAAGGCCGCCACTTTCACCCGGCTTCAGGACAAAAACTTGAAAGAGTGGATGGAGTCGGTCCGGAACAGCGTCAAGGTGGAATTCAAGGACCCGGCCTATTTCGAGAAGATCGCCGCGACACCAGCGCCTGCTTCCGCGAAGCCTTAGCCAGGATGCGCGTCCCCGACTTTTCCGGCGCCCCTCTCGCCATCGAGTACATGGATGATCCGCGCGCTTGGCGGGGCAAGCTCCGCTGCGGGCCCGGCCCTGGCGCCCCGGTTCATGCCGGGTCATTCATTCGGCAGCGCCGTATCGTCCTCGACACCGCTCTGCTCCGCCGCCCTCGCGAGCACAGGCGCATCCTCGTCCACGAACTCTTCCACTTCGCGTGGGTGAGGCTCGGACCGGCAGAGCGTGAATCATGGACCGCGCTGCTTACCCGCGAAGCCAAAGCTCACGCACGCGGAGAACTCGGCTGGTCCGCTGAGCTCGCAAAGTCCCGGATTGGACCCTCCGACCGGGCGTCCAACCACAGGCGCTGGCGCCGCTACCTCTCTGAAGCCTTCTGCGACACCGCCGCTTGGCTCTTCGCCGGCATCACCCGCCATTCCGAGTTCACACTCGCAAGGCGGCACCGTCAGGACCGGCGCGCCTGGTTCAAAGACTTCGTGAAAACGCACGGCTCGATTCCACTCTGACGAAGCCGCCAAAGCCAGCCGCTATCGCGCGGTCTTTCCGGTATATCTTCCACCACCGACCGCCAGAGACCACCGCACCGCCCCCCGCGGGTCGGGGCACGTCAACCGGTAATGGAAGTGCATCGAGGCCGTCAGGTCTTCACACGCGATTCCTGCCTCCTCCAAGTCCTCGACATGGATATACGAGCCGCCCGATCCCCTTGCCAGCGCCGCTGCAAACCGGCAGACAGCCTCGCTCGTCCTGGAAGTGCAAACAGCGTGGAGCCTCACCCCGCCCAGGTCGGGCATGGGAAACCGCTCGATGAACTCCGCGGGCAGCTCGTCCAAGAACCAGACCGCATGCCTCTGCCCGTCAAATCTGTTGAGGTTCTCCACCAAATCGCGGAGAGGCTCTGCGGGTCCCTGCGGCACGTGTGCCGGACCGGGCAGGTCGCTGAGCGTCCCCTGGATTTCAGACGACTCGCTCGTCAGCGGTCCCGGCCCGTAAATGGGATTCGGAGAGACGGTCGGCGTCTCGGCGTACAAGCCCAGAGCGATCCTGTCCGGTTCCCGCCGGCGGAGAAAAGCCTGCTCCAGCACTGCCTGGTACATTCGTCCTTTCCAGCGCATCCTTTCCAGTCCGACCGGCAGCAGGAAGGCGATTGCCAGCGCCGGACCGGCTTCCACCTCCTCGCAGGTGTAGTCCCACACCGGCTCCTCCCCGGCGGTCAACTGGAACGAAGTTCCGGCGATCCTCGGCGGCGCCAGTTCTCCCTTGACCCTCGCCGAGACTCAGAGCGTGACGAGTCCCCGGGCATCCCTCCTTGCATCGAGGATCCGCAGCACAAGCTCTTGCGCCTGCTCCCCGTCACCGCTCTGCTGAACCCGCCTGACCGCCGCCAGGCAGTTCCTCACCACGACCGGATCCTGCCCCGGCGCCCTTCGGACCGCTTGAAGCAAAGGCGTGAAGCGCGAGTCTCCAGTCCGCCCCATGGCCCACGCCGCGGCCGATTTGGACGCCGCGTCGGCTCGGTGGATCATGCGCGCCAGCCCGGCGACGCTCGCCGGATTCCCCTGCATGTATTGCCCGATCAGCGCATTCGCCACCACTCGATGATGGGGATCCCGCGTTCCCCGTTCAAACAGGACCCGGGCCGTGGCGCTGGTGCAGCCCCATAGAGCTTCGAGGCAGTTGGCCCGAACCCGCGGATCTGCATCCTCCGCCAGCGCCAGGAACGCATCATGCGTGCGCGCCGCCTTGCCCAGGATCACCGCCAGCCTGGCCCTCAAGCGCGTGTTCAGGCTCCCCACGGTCCCGCTGTTCAGCGCCAGAAGGTTCAATCCCGTCGAGAAAGCTTCCAGCAGCCCCAGCAGATAGCCCGCCTCGGGGTCCGGCACTGGAGGACCCGCCGCCGAAGCCGGAGACAAGCCCTCCGGCAGCATTCGCTCCGCCAGTTCAACGACCAGTGCCGCCAACCCGCGGTCCACCTGCCTCAGGCCCCGGATGAACTGCGCCAGCAATCCTCTCGACGACAGGTAAGCAATCAGGAACCTGAACTTCGGCGTGTCCCGAGCCTCCAGCAACAGAGAGAGGATCACGTGCTGAAAAGTTGAAGGCGACGAAGCCTGCAACTCGGACAATTGCTTGCCCTGTTCATGAAAGCCGGCCGCGAACGCCTGCAACGAGCGCGAGATGTCCTGGGGCGCAGTGGCCATAACGGCCTTATCGGCGGGCCCCGGCGCCCCTTGAGAGTTCAGCCCCAGAGTTCGTGAATCGGCGCGAAATCGACGCCCTGATTGGTCGGCACCAGCGAGAAGCCACGGTTCAGCGGATCGTCATGGTAGACCTTGGTCCAGTCGATTCCAAGCGCCGAGTAGATCGTCGCCTCGATGTCCTCGGCGTAGATCTCCCGGTTGAACCGCCAGCCCGGCTCGACGATCGTCCGCGCCGTCTCGTCCGTCCTGCCGATGGCCTTCTTGCCGGTCACGCCGGCGCCGGCAAACAGCGCCGCCTGCGTCAGGAAGTGATCCCTCCCGCCCTGGTTGTTCAGCGCACCGACCGTCCTGCCGAACTCGCCCAGGCAGACGACCAGCGTCTCGCCGAGCGCGCCGTCCGCTTTCAGGTCGCCCAGCAGCGTCCCGATCGCGTTATCGAACACGCGCCCAGTCGAGTTGGCGTTGGCGGGGTTCAAGCCGCCGGTGTAGATCCCCGAGTGCATGTCCCAGCCGCCCGTGGTGATCTGAATGAACCGCGCCCCCAGCCGCGAGCGGATCAGGTTCCGCGCCGTGATGCAGGCGTTGCCCAACGCCGTATTGCCGTAGCGGGCCCGCTCCGCCGCGTCGAACACGAAGACCCGGTCCACATCCGAGTTGTACATGAGCGTCCGCGCCGTCAGATTGAACTGCTCCATTTCGCCCACGGCCGGACCGATGGATTGCGTCGCCCGCGTCTCGGCGTCCAGTTCCAGCAGCAAGCCGTACTTGCGGTCGAATGCCGTCAACCCGAAAGGGCTGGTGGTGTTGCCCAGCCCGCCCCCGCCCGGCGAGACGTAAAACGGCGCGTGCCGCGGCTCCAAGTAGCCCTGTCCCGGACCGCTGCCTGCGTTCAGGCTGATAAAAGCCGGAAGAGTCGATTTCGGGTCGCCGAGCTCACGGCTCACCACCGAACCGATGTGCGGCGCAATCTTCGACAAGCCCGACAGCGGGTTCCGTCCGATCTGGATCCACGTCTGCATGATGCCGTGCACAAGCGCCCAGGCCTTGATGCTGCGCACCACGGCGATGGAGTCCATCTGCTCGGCCATTTTCGGGAACAGCCCGCGCGGCCAGCGGATCTCGCCATAGGTGGTCGGCTCCATGGCCGGCAGCGTCCATGCGCCCTCTTTCAAATCGAACGTGTCGGCGTGCGAAGGACCGCCGGCCATGTTGACGAAGATGACGGATTTCGCCTTCCCGATCGGCGATTCCGCCCCTCGCGCGATCGTCTCCAGCGCCCGCCCCGGGAGGAAGAAACTGCCGGCGACCGCCGAGCCTGCGTGTTTGAAGAAGACGCGCCTGTCCAGCGCCGGGCGCCGCCAGAACTGCGAACCGGCGACCTTGGAGGTGTCCGTCCCAAACCTGCTTTTGCTCTCTCTGCTCATGGTTCTCTCCTCCTCCTCAGTAGCTGAACAGGAAATCGGCCTTGTTCGCCAAGGCCCACGCCAGGTCTTCCACCGCCGCGTTCCGGGTGTATTGCGGCGTGGTTGCCTTGGCCAGCGTCTTCAGCGCGACGCCCTTCTCGTATTCGGTCGGGCGCCGCGAGAGATAAGTGAGGAACATGTCCTCCACGACCTGCTCGTTGTTCGTATTCCGCGCCATCTGCAACAGGTAGGGACTGTAGCGCCCCTGGTTGTCCTGCACGCGAGTCCGGTCGGTGACGACGGTCGAATTCATCATGTTCAGCCACATCAGAATCGAGCCGTTCTGGGAGCGCTGAATCGTATCCCGGTTGCCGCGGGTGAACGAGTTGAGGAATGCCGCGACCGTGCCGTTGGAGCGCGGCTCGACGGGCTCGGGCAGTTGCATCGCCCACTCGACCGGATCCGCCCATCCGCCAATCCTGTAGGAGGCTCTCACCCCGCTGGCCTTCACCAGCGCGTCATGCACTTCTTCCGGCTCGAGCCTGCGCGGAATATGCCGCGCGAACAGCGGGGCTTTCGTCATGTCCCATGGACCGTCATAGGAGGAGCTGAGCTGATACGCCGTAGAGGAAACGATCAGCCGCAGCGTCTCGCGCAGGTTGAAGTCGTTGTCGCGCGCCGCCTGGGCCAGCTTTTCCAGCAGCACGGGGTGCGAAGCCTGATGCGGCCATCCCGCCGGCGGCTGCACGTTTGGATCGAGGCGGGCAGGATCGAGACCGTCCACCGGCTCGGCGAGCGCCAGGTTGAACATCGCCTTCCACAGCCGGTTGACGAAGTTCCTGGCGAACATCGGATCGGCGGTCAAAGCCCGCGCAAACGACTCGCGCCAGTTGCCGCCCGCCGCGGGCGTTCCATCCCGGTAGACCGGCGTCAGGTTCGCCACCTGCCGCCCGTCGATCATCACCGGGTCGCGCCGCGGCCGGTTCCCGGAAGTGGTGTTCAGGCTGTAATTCCCGGTCGCCCGTTCGGTCGTCAGAGTCGAGTTGAAGTAGTAGTCTTGCCGGTTGTTGGTGACCCTGGACATCTGAACCCGGCTGAAATGGGCCGCCATCCGCCAAGCCTCAAGCCGCGTCGTCTTCGCGCCCCACGCACTCACGGAATCAAGGTGGTACTTGCCGTCGTGGCAGAGCAGGCAGTCATAGTGCGACAACCCGAGGAACATCGAGGCCGAGCGGACCAGCAGGAGGTCAGCCGTGTCCTGAGCCGGCCCCATCGGCGCAAAGCCGCGCAGGATGAAGTTCGAAGGCGCCGAGTCGCTATCGTAGTTGTTGCCACTTGCGGTGATCACCTCGAATGCGACATCGCGAAAGCTCTTCTGTCCGTCGATCGAGGCCTTGATCCACTCGTGCATCCGGTTGCGGCCTTCAATCTGCTGCGAGCGGTTCTGGGCGACGGCGGCGTTCTGCAAAAGATCGCCGAGCCACATCGTCCATTTGTCGACGAATTCGGGCGAATAGAGAAGCCGGTCGATCAGCGCGTCGCGTTTCCCAGCGCTGGGGTTGGCGATGAACTCGCGAATCTCCGCCGCCGAGGGAATCCTGCCGGTCAGGTCGAGCGTCACCCGGCGGAGAAATTCCTCATCGGAGGCCACCGCCGCCGAGGGCACGCCTTCGGCTGACAGCTTGCGGAAGATCTCCTCATCGATGAACGACTTGACAGGCATCGCCGACGGTTCGGCCAACCGGCTTGCCGCCTCCCGTTTGCTCGAGAAGCGCGTGAACGCCAGCGTCCGCTCGTAGGCGTCACGCCGCGCCCGCGATGCGCCGCCCACGAACTGGTCTGGAGCTGCGATGAAGCTACAGTTGTCCCCCGAAGGCTCTGGTGTTTCTTGAGCGCAAACCAAAGCCGACGCCAGCAGGATTGCCGGCGCGATCAGTTTCAGACGGATTAGCATAGCATCCCCGTTTTTCGAGAGTATACCAATAGAAACACGATTTCTCGATTGGGGTTTCGCCCGAGATCTGCTTGGTTTGGCCGGCCGGTCCTGATAACATCGCGTAGGTACTGGAACGACGGCCGGATAGGTGGAGGGAGCGCACATGCTGGATCGGGAGCGAGGTCCGGGCGTCCTCGTCGTCATCCTGCTGGCGGTATTCGGGATGTTCTATGCCGCCACAGAAAGCTCGCCCGGGCAGGGAGGCGGGGAACCGGCGGGGAAGGCTGGCGCGGAGAAGTCCGCCGAAACCGGCAAGAAGGGCCCGGCTCAGGAACCCGAAGGGCAGTGTCAGGAAGGCAATGAGCCGGTTCGTTTTCTCTGCCGTTTCTTCGGCGACCCGGAGGTCAAGGCGGTCCCCGGCGAGTCCGGCTGGAAGTCGATGCCGTGGGTGGAAGAGGTCCGGAGGCAGCAGATCTCGTTTCTGATCGCCACGGCGCCCGATCCGCAGATGACGCGGCTGGCGCTCTACATGGACCGGAGCCTCTCGGCCATTCAAGCCGCCGTGGCATCGGTGAATCCGGCATGGCGGTTCGATCGCGCCTGGTTGCCATGGAAGCCGGCTTCGGGGGCTGGTGAACCTGCCGCCGCCGAGATCGAGCAGGCGGAGACTCTGCCCGGCCTGATGGTGTTCCGGGGCAACATTGGGGAGTCGGTGGTGGTCTTTCTGATCGGGGAATCCCCTCTGGCCGGAATCAGGGGGACGGCATTCCGCGAAGCGGTCTCCATCATCGAGGGGCTGAGCCCCAAGCCGCCGCGGGAGATCCTGGTCGCGGGCCCGAATTTCAGCGGCGCCTTCCCGAGCCTGCGTCAGGAAATCGACCGCATCGCCTGCCGCGGGGACTGGCGCGCCAAGTTCCGGGTCGTTTCGCCCAACACGACCGTGGGCGGCGCGCAGTCGGACTTCGTCAAGCCGCCGAGCGTCGGGACGATCCACTTCCGCCGGGTTCTGAGCCGCGACGACAGCGCGATGGACGCCTTCGGCCGCTATCTCCACTCGCATTGGGGCGGAGATATCCATGCCGCCTTCATTTCGGAAGGAGAGACCGTGTTCGGA
The DNA here is from genome assembly GCA_013388415.1 of Bryobacteraceae bacterium. Classification (GTDB taxonomy): domain Bacteria; phylum Acidobacteriota; class Terriglobia; order Bryobacterales; family Bryobacteraceae; genus JACADU01. The sequence goes on along the minus strand of JACADU010000219.1, from coordinate 13,506 downwards.
CTCCAGCAAATGAAAGCCGAACCCCGGAAGGACGCCGTTCAGCTCATTTCTCCCCACAAGCGCTTTAACTTCCCGCGCGAGATCTCGCTGCTCCGCAACCTCTATCCGGACGCCGCCCGGCAGACGTTCGGAGGCGCGGCGGCGCAGCAAAAAACAGGCGCGGGCGACCTGAAGCTGCGGAGCGGAGGGCGCCCAACGCTGCCCGTCTTCGCCGAGCAGCAGACCGTGGCCTCCTACGAAGCGCAGCTCTTGCAGATCGCCCAAGGCCTGGACCGCGACGGCTTCGAGATCGCCGGCCTCGCCGCCACGGACGTGCTCGACCTGATCTATGTGGCGGGCTATTTGCGGCGCGCCGCGCCGGAAACGCGGCTGTACCTGCTCGACGCCGACCTGCTGCTTGTGCGGGCGACCGAGAGCCATGCGCTCGACGGCACACTTCTGCTGAGCGATTTCCCTCTGGTGCTTGAAAACCGGATCTCCACGTCGTGGCTGAGCCGCACGCCCTATGCGAGCCGGTGGGAGATGGCAACCTACAACGCCGTCCGCGCCCTGCTGCTCGCCTCGCGCGGCGACACGAGCGCTCTGCTTGAATATGGCGACCCGTTCAACCCTCGCGCCGACCGGCCGCCGCTCTGTCTGACCATCGTCAGCCGTGACAGGCTTTGGCCGATCGCGACATTTCCCGAATCGGACAGAAAGGACCGCCTGACTTGGGAGCCCGCAAAGAGCGAAAGGAGCAGCGAGGACCTGCTGCGAGTCGTTCGCCCTTCCCGGAGCTGGAGCGCCCTGACCGCGTTCCTCTCTCTCGCCGGGCTGACCCTGTTCGGGCTGATCGCGGCGGCTTGCTTCGCTCCGGCGAGACGCCGCGCCGAAGGGCTCGAGATGTTCTGCTTTTCGGCGGGCAGCCCGGGCATCGCCGGCCGCGCGTTCTATCTGCTGGCGCTGGTCCTTCTGCTCGCCGGGCTCATCGTCATTCAGATCACACCCGTTCTCTCGGTGGAACTGTTCCGGCGCGATTTCCGGCTGCACCTCTATTTGCCGGTGATCACGCTGATCGCGCTGGCCGCGGCGGCGGCCAGGATTATCGCTCTTGCGGCGCCGGTCTTCCAGCAGCCCAAGATCGGAGGCGATGTCGAGGGATTCGAACTGCGAAGGACTTTCGGCGCGCTGTCGGTCATGATCGCGCTCGGCTTCGTGTTCTACATGATCGTCTGGGCCATCTGCTTCACCTGGACCAGCCGCGGCACGAGCGGCGAGTCCTATTTCAGGGCGTACCGCTCGCTGGACATGGTGAGCGGCGTCTCGCCCGTCTTGCCGCTGCTGATCATGGGTTTCTCGCTGCTGATGCTCGCGCTGATGCATTTCAGGCGCTATTCGCTCTTCGTCCGCGAGCACCCGTTCCTGCCGAATGTCGGCGGCGATCCCTTCCTCCGGCGCATGAAGAACGACGCTGACCCGTTGCATGAACTCGTCAGTTGGCCGTCGCTCGGCTTCAAGGAGCTGCCGTTCGTGTTCGTGGTGCTCATCGCGATCCCGCTTTCGCTGCGCGGCCATCAGTCGCTTGAGAACCGCTCGTACGACTGGCTGTATATCTTCACCCTGGCGGTCACGGCGGTGCTGTCGACGCAGGTCTGGCTGCGGTTTCTCATGATCTGGCGCGAGTTGAAGATCGGATTGGAGTCCCTTGAATCGCACCCGCTGCGCGAGGCCATCAGCGCGCTGCCGCCGGAGTTCTCCGATATCCCGCTGTTCGGAGGAGCGAACCGCTACCGCACTAATGTCTTCTTTTGCCGGTCCGTTGATGTCCTGCGCGCGATGGAGTCCAGCGGCATCCCGGCGAAGGTTCTCTACGATACTCCGCAATCGCAGCTTCGCGTGCTCGAGGAGAAACTCGACCTGTTTCTCGGGCCGGATGTCGATGTGCCGCCGGACAAGCAGGCGAGCCACCGCAGCCTGGACCATGAGTTTTGCACGATCGCCGGGCGCCTTTTCGCCTGGCTCGAGCCGCACTGGAGGAAAGGGCGGACGGCTCGAGAGGGCGTGAAAAAAGACGTGGCGAGCGACGCGCAGATCGCGCTCGCCGAGGAGTTCATCAGCCTGCGATACGCGACGATCGTGCGGTACGTGATGCTGCATCTCAGGAACCTGCTGTCTTTTCTCGCCGGCTGCTTCTTCCTGACAGTTGTGTCGGGGTTGGTCTACCCGTTCCGTTCGCAGCATTTTCTGGGCTGGGTCGCGACTGGATCGATGGTGCTGCTGGGGATTCCGCTGCTGCTCTCACTGTTGCAGATGGACCGTGATCCGGCGCTGGCGCGGCTGCGGAGCAAGGATGGAACCGCCAGCGGCGCGCGCTTCGTGTTGCGGGCTGGCGTCTATGCGCTGCCGGCGCTGATCGCTGTCTTGGGGACACACTTCCCCGGGCTGAGCCGGTTCTTCGGCAACTGGATGGCTCCCGCGCTGCAGCAACTCTCGAGGTAAGGGCTCGGAAAGGTCCTGAAACGCGCCGTCTGAGGGCCGCGTCCTCAGGGCGTATGACACTGCGGACACTGCTCGGGGTGACAGTGATTTGGATTGCCGCGGGGCCGGCGGCAAGCGCGCAACCTTACGGGCGTTCCTGGACCAGGCACAACATCTGGGCCGGCATGGGGATTGCGATGCCGGGGCAGGACTTGCAGCCGGGGTATCAGAACGCCTTCGGCTGGACCGTGGGATACGGCTTCCGGCCGGTCTCATTCCTTCAGATCGACGCGGGCTACGAGGGCTCGTACAATGCCGCCGATGTCGAGGACTACTACGATCAGCCGGCCTTCGGGCCGCTGCGAATTCGCGATTTTCAGACATTCATTCCTTTCGGCGCGCGGGCGATTCTGCCGCTGGCGGGCGGGCGCGTGGAAGTCTTCGGCGGCGGAGGCGGCGCGTATCTGCGATACAGCGAGCACCTGCGCCAGCCAAGCGAGTACTACAACGTAGGCTGTCCTGTCTGCCGGGCGCGCGACGGTTTCGGCTGGCAGGCTGTGGCCGGCGTGAACTTCGGCCTGTCGCGCACTGTGCCAGTCAAGCTGGGCGTGTTCACGCGGATGTATGACGCCGAGACCAGCGGGCAGCCGGTCGGCAATATCTGGAGCGGAAAGACAAAGGACCGCTGGCTGAATACGTATCTGACGTTGAGCTTCGGGTTTTGAGACGGCAATGGCCGCTCCCTCGCCGCCTCGGCTCCGTGAGGTTGGGCGGTTGCGGCACGGTGCGGAGGGCGTCAGGCGAGGATGGGCATGACGACCTCCCCGTGAACGTCCGTGAGGCGGAAATCGCGGCCCGCGTGGCGGAAGGTCAGTCTCTTGTGGTCGAAGCCGAGGCAGTGAAGAATCGTGGCGTGGAAGTCGTGGACATGAACGGGGTCCTGCGCGATCTTCGCTCCCATCTCGTCGCTGGCTCCGTAGACGATGCCGGGCTTGATGCCGCCGCCGGCGAGCCATGAAGAGAACACGGTGGCATAGTGAGAGCGGCCCTTGGGGCTGTCGGGCCAGGGGGTGCGGCCGAATTCGGAAGTCCAGACCACGAGCGTGTCGTCGAGCATTCCGCGCGACTTGAGGTCGGTGAGCAGCGCGTGAATGGGCTGATCGATGTTGCGGGCGAGGGGCTCGTGCGTTTTCATGTCGCCGTGGGCGTCCCAGTTGTTGGACGCTCCGGTGTCGATGAGCTCGACGAAGCGGACGCCGCGCTCGGCGAGCCTGCGGCCGACCAGACACTGCCAGGCGAAGCCCTTGGTGGAGCCTCGCTCGAGCCCGTAGAGCTTGTGGGTGGCGTCGGTCTCTTTCGAAAGGTCGAGGACTTCAGGCATCTCCATCTGCATGCCGAATGCGGTTTCGAAGCTCTTGATGCGGGCGGCGAGTTGAGGGTCGGCGGGACGGGCGGCGGCGTGCTTACGGTTGAAGCGGCTGAGGAGGTCGAGTTCCATCCGCTGCAAATCGGCCGTCGGGGCGCGGCGGGCGAGGTTGGGCACGGGATCCGCTCCGGGAGTGACCAGAGTGCCGGAGTGGATTCCGGGAAGGAAGTCGGACGACCACGCCTGGGCGCCGGAGTAAGGCAGCGAGGGAGCGATGACGACGAACGACGGGAGGTTCCTGTTCTCCGTGCCGAGCCCGTAGCTGACCCAAGAGCCCATGGATGGCCGGGCGAAGGTGACCGAGCCGGTGTGGATGCCGAGGGTGGCCTGCGTGTGGTCGTTGTGGTCGCCGAACATGGAGCGGATGAGGCAGATATCGTCCATGGACTTGCGCAGGTTGGGGAACAGATCGCTGACTTCGGTGCCGCACCTGGAATCGGCTTTGAAGTCCCACAGAGGCGCGAGGTAGCCGCGGCCATTCGGCGCTTTCCTGCCTTCACGCCCGGCCTGGACGAGCTTCGGTTTGGGGTCGAAGGTCTCCACGTGGGAGACGCCGCCGTTGCAGAAGAGGAAGATGACGCGTTTGGCCCTGCCGGGGAAATGGGGCTGGCGCGGGGCGAGCGAGTCGCCGGCGTCGGCGAGGCAGGACTGAACGATGGCGGGCAACATGAGCGACCCGGCGACCATGGAGCGGAGGGATTCACGTCTGGTCAGTGTCATGGCCGGCCTCCTCAATCAATGAAAAAGAATTCGTCGCTGGCGAGCAGCACGCGCAGATAGCTGGCGAGGGCGGCGCGGGGCTGCCGTTCGGGTTCGATGCCGGAGGACTTGAGTGCGGCCTGGGCCCTGGCGATGTATGCGGCTCCTTCCCGGACTTCGGCGGGGGTGGCCGGGCGGCTGTAGGCGAGGCGGTAAGCATGCTGGATGCGGCCGGGCGTGTCCTGGTAAGCCATGCCGGCGCGGACGGCAAGCTGGTCGGCCTGTGCGTGCAGGAACTCGCTGTTCATCATGGAGAGGGCTTGCAGGGGAGTGATAGACTGGCCGCGGACGGCGGTGGAGACGTTAGGGTCGGGGGGATCGAAGACTTCGAGCAGCGGATGCTTGCGAATGCGCTGCTGCATCAGGTAGACGCTGCGGCGGTTGGTCTCGTAGACGGCGGTGAACTGCTTGTGCTGGGTGTAGCGCCATTCACGCATGGGCGGGAAAGGATGGGCGCCCCCGGGGGAGGTGTCAAGGTTGCCGCCGACCGCAAGCAGCGAGTCGCGGATCTCATCGGAGTCGAGGCGGCGGCGGTCAAAGCGCCAAAGGAATTCGTTTTTCGGGTCGATGGCGAGGTTGGAGGGCGTATTCGCCGCGGCGAGCCGGTAGGCGCGGGAGAGCATGATGAGCTTGTGGAGGGCTTTGACGGAATAGCCGGACTCGGCGAAGCGGGAAGTCAGCCAGTCGAGGAGTTCCGGGTGAGTGGGCGGCAGGCCGCGCGTTCCGAAGTCGTTGGGCGTGGGGACGATGCCTTTGCCGAAGTGCCACTGCCAGACGCGGTTGACCATGACACGGGCGGTGAGCGGGTTGGCTGGATCGGTGATCCACTCCGCAAGCTGGCGGCGCCCGCTGCCGGCTTCGGACTCAGGGAGCTTCTGCCCGCCGAGGATTGTGAGGAAACCGCGGGGGACTTCTTCGCCGAGCTTGCGAGGATCACCCTTGATCTGGATCTTCGCGTTGCCGGCCTTGCCCTCGCGGACGGCGTAGGCGCGCGGGAGGTCTGGCATGCGCATTTCGTGGGCCAATGATTCGGCCTCGAGGCGCTGGATTTCGGCCCGGGAATTGGCCTCGTTGCGGCGCTTGCCGAAGCGGAGTTCGCGGATCTCGTCCTGAAGGGCGATCAGTTTCTGCTCCCATTCGGCCTGCCGTTTCTGTTGCTCCGGGCCGCCGAGGGCGGTGAGATCGTGGGCGCGGGGAAAGGTTTCGACGCCGGGGAAGGCGTAGACGGTGGACTGAAAGATGCCGTAGATGCCGTAGTAATCGCGCTGCGGGATGGCGTCGAACTTGTGGTCATGGCAGCGGGCGCAGGAGATGGTGAGGCCAAGGACGGTCTTGCCGAGGTTGTCGATGGTGTCGTCGATGGTGAGGTGGTGCTCGTTCTTGTTGGAGGCGAAGCGGCGGGCGGTGGCGATGTAACCGGTGGCGATGAGCTTGGCCTGGCGGTCTTCGTCGCCTGAGGGGGCGAGAAGGTCTCCGGCGAGCTGCTCGCGGAGGAACTGCATATAGGGCTTGTCCTCGTTGAAGGAGCGGATGACATAGTTGCGGTAACGCCAAGCGTCGGGGACGGGAAAGTCCGAGTTGCATCCCGCGGTATCGGCGTAGCGGACGACGTCGAGCCAGTGGCGGCCCCATCGTTCGCCGTATTGCGGCGAGGCGAGGAGACGGTCGATCAGTTTTTCGAAAGCCCTGGGCGAGGTGTCCTGGAGGAAGGCGTCAACGGCTTCGGGGGTCGGAGGCAGTCCGGTGAGGTCATAGGTCGCGCGGCGGATCAAAGCGCGCTTGGAGGCGAGAGTGGCGGGCGTGAGTTTCTTTTCGTCGAGCTTGGCTTTGATGAAGCGGTCGATAGGATTGGCGGACCACAGGGGGCTGTTGACTGCGGGCGGGGCGGGGTCGGTGACAGGCTTGAAGGCCCAATGCTGGCGGGCTTTCTGGAAGTCGTAGGGCGGAGGCGGAGCGGCGGCTTTGCCTTCGCGGGGGTCGGGCGCGCCCATGGCGATCCACTTTTCAAAGAGGGCGATGGTGGCGGGGTCGAGGGGCTTGCCGGGGGGCATCTTGACCTTGCCGGCGCCGCGGAGGACTTCGATGAGGAGGCTCTTCGTGGGATCGCCGGGGACGACGGCGGGTTTGCCGGAGGCTCCGCCTTTGCGCAGACCATCGCGGCTGTCGACCAGCAAACCGCCCTGGCGGACGACGGCGCGCTCGCCGTGGCAGATGTAGCAGCGTTCGGCGAGGACCGGACGGATGTTTTTCTCGAAGAACTCGATGCCGTCGCTGGAATCCGCGGCCGAGGCGCAGAACGGAAGCAGCGCGGCGAGCAGATGCACGCCCCTCATGATGGATCGTAGTATATCGTTGGCCGGGCGGATAGGAAAGTGGTTCGTTCCACTTCTGAGGGGAGTCAAGTCCCGGTGAGAGGAATCATCGCCAGGACCTACTAAATTCCCGAGGCCTGAAGTCACGCCGTATGGAGCGACGACTCTTCCTGCTACTGGGGGCGCTGTCCTGCGCCCCCGGCGCCTTGCCGGCGGATAGCACGGTGGCGGCAGCCTATCGCGAAGCCGAGCGAGCCTACAGCGCTTTGAAGCAGAACGACCTGGACGGGGCGGTGGCGGGTTTTCGCCGGGCGCTCGAGCTTGACGCTTCCAAGACACAATGGCGGAAGGACCTGGCCTACGTGCTGCTGCGAACGGGAGACCGCGAGGCGGCGCGCGACCACTTCGAGCGGCTCTGGCAGGCGGACCGCACGGACGGGACCTCCGGTCTGGAGTTCGCGTTCTTGTGTTTCGAAACGAGGCGCGAGCGCGAGGCGCATCAGACGTTTCAGACCCTGCGGAACTCGCCCTCTCCCGAGGTCAGAGCGACGGCGGAAGAGGCGTTCGAGCGGATTGACCGGATGCTCGCCGAAGGCATCGCACGGTGGGAGGAGGCGCTGAAGAAAGCGCCTGGGCAATGGTCCGCGCATGAAGAACTCGCAAGACTGGCCGAGCGCCGCAACGACGATGAACTCGCCGTCCGGCACTATCGCGAGGCTTGGCGGCTGCGGCCGGAAAAGACCGAACTTCTTGTGGACCTCGCGCGGGTTCTTGGCCGCCAAGGGGCGGCTTCGGAGACGCAAAGGGCCCTTTCGACAGCCTGGCATTTTGGTTCTCCACGGGTCCGCGAAGCGGCCATTGCCCTCAATGGCGGCCATGAGCCGGGCGCCGTCGAGCCGTGGACTATCCCTAAAGAGCCGGCGGCGGACGGTTATTCGGCGAGGCAAATGGCGCGCCTCAGCCTGGAGAAGAGCTATCTCAGAGATGCATACCGGTACTACCGCGAAGTCGTCTCTCAGGAGCCCGGCGACTTCGAGGCGATTTATCAGCTTGGCGTGGTTTCGAACCTGCTTGGCAAGGACCGCGAAGCGGCCGACTGGTTTCGGGCGGCCCGTGCAGCGCCTGACCCGTTGATCGCTTCGCGGTCCCGCGAGGCCTACGCCAAGCTTTGGCCGGCGTTCCAGCGCTTCCGGGTCACTGCGTGGGCGATCCCTTTCTTCTCATCGCGTTGGAGGAACGCGTTTCTCTACGGCCAGGGCCGGGCCGAGTGGCGGCCCACTTCCAGGCAGATTTGGCTGTACGGTTCGTACCGCGTCATCGGGGATACGGGCGTCTCGGGGCAGGTCTTGCCTGCCGGGGGAGGCGTCCCTCCCGCTCTTTCCGAGCGGACCATGATTCTCGGAGGCGGCGTGCTCTGGAAGGTGACATACAGGCTGAGTTTCTGGGGCGAGGCGGGCGAGGCTTACCGCTATGCGAACGTCCCCGGCATCACAGCCCGTTTCAAGCCGGACTACCGGGGCGGCTTCAGCTATCTGAAGGGCTGGGGCAGGCTGATGGGTTCTCCGCGGCGCGGCTGGTTTAGTGAGGCAAGCCTCGACGGCTTTTACGTGAGCCGCTTCAACAACGACATGCTGCTGTATTCGCAGGCTCGCGGGGGCTACACATTCGCGCCGCTGGCGGGCGGGGCTCAGGTTCAAATACTAACGAGCTTTAATTTTACTCGAGACAGAAATGGCGAGTACTGGGGCAATGTCGTTGAAGCGGGTCCGGGCATCCGGATCCGGTTTGCCGGTCTGCCGCCGGGCATGAGCCTGCGTGCCGACTTCCTCAGGGGCGCGCACCTGGACAACTCCCGCAATCCGCTCAGTCCCAACTATTGGGACCTTCGCGCCGGAGTCTGGTATGCACAGGTGTTCTAGCCTTGCGCTGCTGCTCGTGTTTCCTGGTCTGCTGAGCGCGGGCTGGCAGGAGACGGTTCGAGCGGCAGGATTGGACCCGGGCCAAGTGACGATGCTGACGGGCGCGGCGCCGGGCTTTTCACCCGGGGTGGAAATCATCGAAGTGCGGTCAGTCGTGGACAAGATCGACCCGGGGATGCCCATTGTCTGGGAGGAGCCACGGCGAGTTCCGAAGTTCGGCGTCCCCGCGCAAGCCGTGGTGTTTACGCGCGAGAAGTGGAGCGGCGCACCGCTGGCGGCGGGGTACCGCGAAGGCGCAAAGGTCGTATTCTGGACAGCCGTCGACCCTGGGGAGAGAGGGTATGAGCGGTTTCCGTACTTGCCGCAGGCGCTGGCGGAACTGGGACTGCGCCCGGTTGCCGCGACGAGATCGCTGTGGATGTTCTTCGATTCGAGCTATCGTCTGAGAGCCGACCCGGGGTACCTGGCGGCGAAGTGGCGCCGGGGCGGCGTTCAAGCAATCCACATCGCGGCGTGGCAGCACTGGGAGGCGGACAACACGCGGGACGCATGGCTCAAGCGTCTGATCGAGGCTTGCCATCGCCATGCCATCACCGCCTATGCATGGCTTGAGTTCCCGCATGTCAGCGAGCGATTCTGGCAAGACCATCCGGAATGGCGCGAGCGGACTGCCGCCGGGCAGGACGCGCACCTCGACTGGCGGAAGCTGATGAATCTCGCCGATCCGGACTGTTCGCGGGCCATCGAACAGGGACTTCGGCGCCTGCTTGCCCGCTTCGATTGGGACGGCGTGAATCTCGGCGAGTTGTACTTCGAGTCGCTCGAAGGAGCGGCAGGACCGGCAAGGTTCACGCCTTTCAATCCCCTGGTCCTGGGGCGATTCGAGGCGGAAACAGGGGTCCGCAGGGAGCGGATCTTCGACCCGCGGCGGCCGGAGGTTCTGGAGCAGTTCCTGGAATTCCGCGCCCGTCTTGCGCACCAACTCCAGTCTGAGTGGCTCGAGCGGCTTTCAAGCCTTCGCGAGGAGAGACCGTGGCTGGACATCGCCATCACCCATGTCGACGATCGCTTCGACCGGTCGATTCGCGCGAAACTTGGGGCCGACGCCTCCGCTTTGCTGCCCGTGGCAAGGCGGCATGGAGCGGCATTTCTTGTGGAGGATCCGGCGACAATTTGGCATCTGGGCCCGCAGCGGTACGTGGAGCTTGCCCGCCGCTATGCGCCGCTGATCGCGAAGGACCAAACCCTCGGGGTCGACATCAACGTCGTGGAACGCTACCAGGACGTCTATCCAACCAAGCACATCACGGGAGGGGAGTTGTTTGAGACGCTGAGGGCCGCAGCGAGGGCCTTTCCCAAGGTTGCGGTGTACTTCGAGAACTCCATCACGCCGGCGGACTGGCCGCTGGTGGCCGCCTCTGCCGCGGCGGCGCGGATCGAACGCCTGGAAGATGGATCCCTGCTGGTGGATTCCCCGCAGGATGTGAGCGTTGCGTGGGAGGGTTGTGCGCTGCTGGACGGGCAGGTTTGGCCGGCAGGAGGCGCCGGCGCCGTGGCCGTGCCTGCCGGGAGGCATACGGTGTCGCCTTGCCGGGCTGGCATGGCGGAGCCACCCCTGGCGCTTGCCGACTTCAACGGCAGAATCCTCGATCTTCGTTACGATTCCAGCGCATTGCTGCTCAGCTACGAGAGCGCCACGCGCGCCATCGCGATCCTCTCCCGCAATCACACGACGGCCGCGCTACTGCTGCCGCGCGGCCGTCACACTGTCCGGCTGGAATTGTCCAACTAGTTCACTCGAACCTCGTCGCCTTCCTTCAACCCTTCCACGATTTCGGCCTGCGTTCCGTTGTGCAAGCCGACTTTGACTTCACGCCGCTCGAAGCCGGAGGCGGACTTCACGTAGACCACGTTCTTTCCGTTTTCCTGCCGTAGCGCGGCGGCGGGCGCCACGATGACATTGTCCGCCCTCGCCAGCAGGACGTCGGCCGAAGCGGAGAGGTCGGGAATCATGCGCTTGTCAGGATTCTGGACCTGAACCCGCACGGGCACAGAACGGATGTAAAACTGCTGATTGCGCCCGCCGGCGACGGCCAAGGCGCCGATTGCGTAGACTTTGCCCTGATAGGTGGCTCCGGGGAAAGCGTCCAGGCCGATTGTCGCCATCTGTCCGATACGGAAGGCGCTCGACTCCGCCTGATTAATCGTCCCTTCCACCTGCATGGAGGCTGGATTGACGATCTTCATGAACGGCTGGCCAGGTTGCACCTGGTCGCCCTCGCCATACGTCATCTGGTCGCCGCCCGGCCGGTTTTGACTCATCATCACGACCAATCCGTCGATCGGCGTGGTCAAGGTCAGCCGTTCGAGGTCCCGGTTGTAACGCTCGACGTCCAGCTTTTGAAGCTGATAGGAGATCTCTTGAATTCGCAGCTCGGCTTTCTGCGCGATCTTCTTCTGTTCGACGTCGCGGAGCAACTCTTTGTAACTTGCCTCGGCCTCTTCGGCGGCCAGTTTCAACAACTCCTGGTCGACCACGGTGCGGACTTCCTGAGCCTTCAGGTCGAGCATGGCCTTCTCATACTCGCTTTTGGCGACGCGCAGGTTCTGGAGCATGTTTTCCATGTCGAGTTCCTGCTCCACTTTGCGCTTGTTGAGCTTGGTCTGTTCCTCGCGGAGTTCGTCCATTTCGTCGTCGATCCTGTCCTTCATGCGCGTCGGATCGAGGACCGCAACGACTTCGCCCTTCCTGACCATCGTGCCAGCCGGAGCGAGTTTGACGATGTCCATGCTGCGCTCGGAGCCGCGTCCGCGCATGATCGGCGCCACGATGGTGGCGAAATCCCTGGCCGAGGTGGACCCGCTGACTCTCACCCGGAACTCGATGGGACCGCGCACCACCTTTTCGGTCTTCGCGGCCACAACCGGCGGAGCCTTCGCGGGATCGGGCTTCCTGTTCAACCACCGGACGCCGAACAGGATGGCTGCTCCGAAGGCGATCAGCCCCCCGTAGACGAGGATGCGGTGCAGCGGATTCCGGGACGGCGGAGCCGGCTGCTTCGGCGGAACCGGAACTGGCGCAGCAGGATTGGTCATGCCAGACATATGGACGCAGCTACTCTTTCTACTTTAGACGCTCGGCTGACAGAAAGGGCGCAATCAAGCGGGTGGCGGTTACTTCCGGCTGCTTTGTCAGGCAGACGCGTGCCGCAGCTTCTCAAATTGCCAGGCGCTGGCAACCATCTCCTGCAAGCTGGTGATTTTCGGCTCCCAACCCAGTGTTTTCATCAGTTTGGAGGAGTCTGCGACAAGTTCAGCCGGGTCGCCTTCGCGCCGGCGGCCGATCTGAAACGGCACTTGCCGCCCGGTCGCCGCCTCAGCCGCCTTGATCACCTCCAGGACAGAGTAACCTATGCCCGTTCCGGCGTTAAAGCTATCGCTGGCGCCGCCAGCCAGCAGGTGGTCCAGCGCGGCGGCGTGCGCCGAGGCGAGATCGAGAACATGGATGTAATCGCGGATGCAGGTGCCGTCCGGCGTCGGATAATCATTGCCGAAGACGGTGACCGGGCTGCCGGTGCGGATCGCTCTTAAGATTAACGGGATTAAATGAGTTTCGGGCTCGTGCTCCTCGCCGATTCCGTATTCGGCTGCGGCGCCGCAGGCGTTGAAGTAGCGCAGCGCCACGTAACGGAACCCGGAGCACTCATCCAGCCAACGAAGGATCCTTTCGACCATCAGTTTCGATTCCCCGTAGGGATTGACCGGGCGGTGCGGCGCCGTTTCGGGGATTGGCGTCGATTCTGGATTGCCGTAGACCGCTGCCGTTGAGGAAAAGACGAACTTTCTGACTCCGTGCCGCCGCATGGCTGCCAGAAGAGAGAGAGTTCCAGCGACGTTGTTCTGAAAGTAGATTTCCGGTTCGCGGACGCTTTCCCCGACGGCGATGAAGGCGGCGAAATGGACGACGGCATCGAAGCGGGCGCCTGCCAGCACGGCATCGAGAGCCTCTCCGTCAAGGAGGTTGAGTTTGTGCAGGCGTCCCTCCGGGACATTGTGGGCGTAGCCCTTGGAAAGGTCGTCGACAACCAGCACCTCATGCCCGCGATTGAGCAGGAAGCGCGTTGTATGAGAACCGATGTAGCCGGCGCCGCCGGTCACGAGAATCTTGGCCATAGGATGAGACAGGAATCCCCCGCGGCGCAGGCTGCGGGGCAACCCCCAAAGTAACAGATCGGCGCGATCAGGCTTGCTCGCTGCCGGGCGCGGTTTCGGGTTTGCGGGCAATGACGATGAGAGAAACGCCTGGCCAGGGCAGGAGTCTGTCGATTTTGCGCCAGAGCCAGACGAACCGGTCGAACAGGGCCAACTGGAAGCGGCTGAACCGCCGCCTTCTCAGCACCTGGCCATTGAACCACCAGCCGGGGCGGGTGGCGCGGTTGAATCCGAACACTTTTTCGATGTGAAAGCCCGCCTCGCCGATCCGGGCGCAGAACTCGCCGCGCGAATACCGGCGGTGGTGGCCGAGCACGCGGTCGAGTTCGCCGTAGAGCCCCATGCCCTCGGGGACGAGGAGGATGGCGCGTCCTCCGGGGACGAGGGAGTTGAAGATGTTTCGAAGCCCCTGGCGGTGGGG
>JACADU010000242.1 GCA_013388415.1 Bryobacteraceae bacterium | reverse complement strand
TTTCCAGGCAGAATTCTTTTCCGGAACTGAGCTCAGATCCGCATGGCTAACTAAGGGTTGCCGTTGGGCAACATGAGCAAGGAGGACGCCTGTGAATAGTCTGAGAACACTGTTGCTGGCTTGCGCGGCTCTGTCGGCGCATGGCGCGGCAGTTTACCAATTCAGCGGAACGTACAGAGACTTTGGCAGCGGCGAGATTGCCGGTCCGGTCACATTCGAGCTGACCGTCCCCGGACCGGTGACCGCGACGACTGACTTCAGTCCGGGTCCGCAGTTGATATGCAGCGATTGTCAGCACGTGAAGTTCTATGAGCAGGGAACTTTTTCCCTGAACCACGTGACGGTGGGGTATGGACTTCCGAACCTCTCGGAGTATTACTTCTACTTCGCGCCGCAGAGCTTCACTCAATCGGGCACGTATGACAGCGAATTGCTGGATGGTGTCAACGATGCGATTCTGACCACGAGAATCACAGGCGGTCCGGACGATCCCAAAGTGCCCGAGCCGTCGACGGCGGTGCTGATGCTAGCGGGGCTGGGTTTGTGCGCCGTGAGGCTGCGCCGCCAGAGCTAGACAGACGGCAAAGAGAGGGAAGGGGCGCGGTTGCTGGCAGGGAGGCCCATCATTTTGGGCTTGCCTCGAGCGGGTAGTGTGTGGAAGCTAATGAAGTGGCGATTTCTCAACTCACACTTCACCCGAGGCGCATGCTCCTCAATCGCGCATTGCCGGCAGCGGCAGTGACGTTGGCGCCGGACGATCCTCTGGCCATCACTGAAGTCAGGACGTGGCCTCTGCGCGAGCCGCTGTCGAGACGGCGCTACACAGTGCTGCGGCTGCGCGCCAAGGCCGGCATAGAGGGGTTTGGCGAATGCGGAGGGCTGGAGGCGGGCGACGCCGAATCTGCGGAGCGCGCGCTCGCCGGGCAGCCGGCCACGGCTGTGGCCACGATTGCCGCTCGATTCACGGGACGTCCCGCTCTGGCGGCGGCGGTGAATATGGCGGCCCTGGACCTGGCGGCGCGATTCGCCAAGGTCCCTTTGTTCCAATACCTCGGCGGTCCAACGCGGTTCAAGGTCCGCGCGATGACGAGGCTGGATGATGTGGCCCCGAACGAGTCCATGCTGCGCGCACGCGCGGCCGGGTTCCGCGCCTTCGCCGTGCCGCTGCCGGCGCGCGGGGCGAGAGAACAGCTTGAAGCGCTGCGAAAAGCGGCCGGGCAGGAGGCCGACTTCGTGCTCGACGCGGGCGGAGCCGGGCTTCCCCTTCGCGCCGCGGCGGCTCTCTGCCGCGAAATCGAGACCTTTCATCCTTATTGGTTCGACGAACCCTGTCCGGCGTCCAATCTGGTGGGGGCGCGGCGGCTGGCGAACGAGAGCGTGACGCCGCTGGGCTTCGGGCGTGACATCGCGGACGCCGCCAGCTTCGAGGCGCTGTTGCGGGAGGAAGCCGTGGATGTGCTGCGGCCCTCCCTCGCGCTGCATGGCATCACCGGCATTCGAAAGCTGGCGGCGATGGCGGAAACGCGCTACGTGGCGGTCGCGCCTTGGCACGACGGGGGGCCGGTGGGAACGGCGGCGGCGCTGCATCTGGCCGCCTCGCTGCCGAACTTCTTTATCCAGCAGCTTCCATTCCCGGCGGCGGAGGAGGACCGGGCGATGCGCGCGGCGCTTTCGAACTCGCGGCTGGAGACGCCGGAGGGCGGGTTTCTTGCGCTCCCTCAAGGGCACGGGCTCGGCGTTGCGCCGGATGTCAAAGCGCTCGAACAGTACAGGGAGGCGGCCCGATGAGACGCCGTTCATTTCTCGGCAGCGCGGCTTCCTGCTGCGCGCTTCCTGCGCCGCAGGTTCAACATCAGCCCGGCAGAGCGCCGGCAGCGGACAGGGCTCTGCCTCCAAGCCCCTGGCAGACAGGGCAATACGACTCCGTGTGCTCGAAGGTCAGGATCACCGGGATGAAGGTCATTGGAGTGCCGGTCCCGGGCGCGCCACTCGACCGGCCCTATGTTTTCGTCAAGCTCGAGACCAACGCCGGCGTTGTGGGCTGGGGCGAGGCGACGCTGGAAGGCAAGGCCGGCGCTGTGATCGCCTGCGTCAATGATTTCCGTGAGTTTGTGATTGGCAGCGACCCCATGCAGGTGGAGCATCACTGGCAGTCGATGTGGGTGCACAGCTTCTACCGGCCCGGGCCGATCGCCGGGTCGGCGATTTCGGGGATCGACCAGGCGCTGTGGGACATCCGCGGGAAGCTGCTGGGACTGCCGGTGTACAAGCTGTTGGGTGGACCGGTCGATCCACGCGGAGTGCGCGGGTATTATCACGCGGGTGCGGCGACGCGCGATGAGCTGATCAAGCTGCGGGAAACGGCGATCGCACAGGGCATCACGTGCTTCAAGACGGGGCCGGGCGGGCGGACGTGGGAGTGGATCGACAGCCATGCAAAGATCGACGCGTCGGTGAAGCGGATGGCGATGTTGAGGGAGGCGTTGGGGCCGGAGATCGACATCGGCGTTGACGCGCACGCCAAGATGAGCCCGGCAGTGGCTTCAATCATCCTCAAGGAGATCGAGCCGCTGAAACTGCTGTTTTTCGAGGAGCCCTGCCCGCCGGAGAACGCTCGGGCGATGGCGAAGATCGCGCGCCGGACGGCGACCCCGATCGCGACCGGCGAAAGGCTGGTGAGCCACTACTCGGTGCGCGAGCTGATCGAACTCGACGCGGTCGACATCATTCAAACGGACATCAACCATGTGGGCGGGATCAGCGCCCTGATGAAAGTGGGGGCGATGGCGGAGCCGGCAGGCATGGCTCTTGCGCCGCACGCTTGCGAGGGCCCAATCGGGGGGATCGCCACGCTGCACGCCGACGCGGCAATGCCGAATTTCCTGGTGCAGGAAATCTGTAGTGGAGCCCAGCCGGGCCAGAAGGAAAAGATCTGGGAAGAGTGGCTGGGATTCCCGGCGATGCGCATGGTCAACGGCTTTTTCCCGTTGCCGTCGAGGCCGGGCCTCGGGTTCGAGTTGGATGAAGGAGTTTTCACCAAGTACCCGTTCACGGGCTCGCGTTCGATGGCGCGGATCTTTCACGACGACGGTTCCGTCGCCGAGTGGTAAGCCGGATGCTTGGGCGGAGCTGACGCCCCCTTTTATTTGCAGCAAGATGAGCAGATACTAATATCCGATTGCGGCTCGGTCCGCAATTGAAAGGGTATTGAGGATGCGTGCACAACGAGCAGTTCTATGTTGGGGCATGCTGGGGGCGGCAACCGGGTTTCTGTTAGTTGGCGTCTCCCGCGCTGCGGATGAAGTTGGAGGTGAATGGCAATTAACCTTTTCTCCGATCAGCAAGCTCCTGGACAACAACGACAATTTCTCGAAGGACAACCGGTTCCTGGTGTTCGACACCCGGGACACGGTTGGGACGGGCATCGGCAACGGGACGATGATCATGAAAGTCTCGGTTTCGACGGGGCTGGAGAACGTGATCTATGCTCCGACGCCGGTCCTGACGGGACCGCAAGCGGCTCCAGGATTGGGGGCGGCGTCATATAGCCCGGTTGAGGATCTGGCAGTTTTCATTCACGGTCCGTTTGTGAGCGAGACGCCGGTGAGAGGGTTCTACAGAACAACGAACCGGCTGGGCGGAGTGGTCTGGGCGGATGGGAGCGGCGATGCGAGCTTCCTGGATTGCCGGGACGTGACGAACGACCCGACGCTGCCGGGCGCGCATCGCGGTGGAACGCACCGGCACGAGTTCACCGCCGACGGCAAGCGGATCGGGTTCACCTATGACGACGCGCTGCTGACGCAGTATCCGCGGAACATCGGCTACATGGTTGCGCACGAGAAGGCGCCGTGCGGCGTGGGCTTTTATGCGGCGCTGCTGGTGCCGCTGACGCCCCCGGCGCAGTCGCGCCCGGGCGACATCGAACGCGCTGCGGACGATTCGTGGGCCGGCGTAAAAGGCCTGATGCGGGCATTCATTGGGAATGTGAAGGAACCGAACGGCACGGTGATGAGTTCTCTGTTTGTGGTCGATATCCCTGAGAACGTGGACATCACGACAGCGGATTCGGGGACCAAGACTCGGTATCCGTCGCCGCCGAAGGGGACGACGATCCGCCGCCTGACGACAACGCCGGCGGCGGGCATCGTGCGCGGCTCCCTGGACGGGACCCGGATTGCTTATTGCGCCACGGCCGACGGCGTCCGGCAGGTGTTCATCATCAACTCGATGGGCTCGGACCAGCACACGGATCCGGCAATGCGGCCGGTGCAGGCGACGCGGCTGGAGAAAGGCGCGAGCGGGGGCTTACGCTGGCACCCGTCAGGGAATTCGATCGCGGTGCAGAGCGATAACGGGATCGCCGTGGTCTGCGTGAAGCCGGGACCGCTGTTCGGAAAGGCGGTCTGGCTGACTCAGCACGGAGCGACTGTGCCGGCCGTGGAAGGCCTTGTCTGGTCGCGCGACGGCAAGTTGCTGGCGTTCAACCGCCGCGTTCCGACGTATGACTCGACGGGCAAACTCGTCAAGGACGCAGGCGGGAAAGATTTCCGGCAGATCTTCCTTGTGAGGTTCCCGGACCAGGACGGCAACGGCATCGCCGATCCTGCGGAGTGACTTTGACAGCGGGCGGGTGTAGAAAGATCACAAGATGTGGAACACTTCCCGGCTGAGAGGTGTGGCTGGCGCCGTGCTGACGGCAGCCGCATCCACGGGTGAATGGAGGGATGTTCCAGTGACTGGGGTTGGCAGGCCTGATCGCGGAGTGGAGGATGGAGGCCTGCCTGGATTCAATTGGGAGAGGCTGGACCCGCTCAATCCCGCGGAGACTGTGGAGGTTTTCGCGAGCGGCATTGTCACGCGCCTGCTCCCCGGGGGTCTTGATGAAAGACCGGCGGATTCGCCGGCTTCAGAAAGGAATGGGAGTTAGCAATGAATTTGCTGAAGATGCTTCTCTTGGCGGTGCTTGTCATCGCGGTCAGTATCACACCGGCATATGGGCAGGAGGTGCGAGCCAGCATCACGGGCCTGGTGACGGACGCCAGCGGCGCGGCGGTGGCCAACGCCACGGTGCGTGTGGTCAACGTCGCGAGCCGTGTCGCGATCACAACCACAACGAACGAAACCGGCAACTATGTAACGCCGTTCCTCTCGCCCGGCGCTTACGAGTTGACGGTGGAGGCGGGCGGTTTCAAGCGATTCCAGCGGCAGAATATCGTGCTGCAATTGCAGGACCGCGCCCGCGTTGACGTTCAACTGGAGATCGGCGAGATGACGCAGAGCGTGACGGTCAGCGACGCGGTCTCGACGCTGGAGACGGAAACGGCAAGCCGGGGCGCGACGCTTTCCAACGAGATGCTGGCCAATATTCCGACGCAGGGGCGGAATCCGTTCCAAATCGCCTGGGCGGCGCCCGGAGTGTTCAAGAGCGGCGGCTGGCGGTATCTGCGCAGTTTCGACATTGCCGGGACGACGGGATTCTCCGCCAACGGCGGCCGCTCCTCGGAGAACGAGGTCCTGCTCGATGGCATCAGCAATGTGCGATCGAGCCGCACAGTGATTCACGTGCCGACGATGGACTCGATTCAGGAGTTCAAGATTCTCCTGAACACCTACGACGCGCAGTACGGGCGGACCGGCGGCGGCATTGTGACGATGGTCACCAAGGGCGGCACGAACCAGTTCCACGGAACGGCGTTCGAGTACTTCCAGAACGACAAGCTGAACGCCAACCAGTTCGAATTGAACGCGGCTGGCAAAGAGCGGCCACCCAACAACATCAATGCTTACGGATTCCAGGTTTCGGGTCCGGTCTATCTGCCCAAGCTGTTCGACGGGCGAAACCGTCTGTTCTGGATGCTGGCGTACGAGGGGATGAAGCAGCGGTCGGCCGATCCGGCGGTTGCCACGGTCCCGGAGATGGCCTGGCGAAGCGGCGATTTCTCCACGCTGTACAACGCTTCCGGGGCGCAGGTGCTCATTTACGATCCGCTGACGACCAAGAACGACGGGACGCGAACTCCATTCGCCGGCAACCGGCTGCCCTCCAGCCGGCTGGCGAAGATGGCCACGGAGGCGCTGCGATACTACCCGGCGCCAACCTCCGCCGGCGTCGGTCCCGCCCGCATTCAGAATTATCCGTTCCCGTCACGCTGGGTGGGAGACATGGACCAGTGGATCGGCCGGATGGATCTGAACATCAACTCGAAAAACAACGTGTTCTTCCGCTACGGCCAGAATCCTTTCAGCGAGTATCGCGGCCTGAAGTTCATCATGAATCCCTCCGACGTGAACCCTGCTGAACCGACCGGCAACGCCCCGCTCATCAGGAACGGGCGCAATTGGACGTTCGATTGGACATCCACGCTGACGCCGAGGATGACGTTCGACCTGCGGGCGGGGTTGAACCGCTGGGAAGAAACCACCGGGAGCAGCTACGGCACCGGCTATGACCAGAGGCAGATGGGTGTTGATCCAAATCTGCTGGCGCAGTTTACGCGGCAGGGATTTCCCAACATCAACCTGGGCACGTATCAGAGCATGGGGACGGACCGGCTGATCAACTACGCCGCGAACGACAGCTACACAGTGCAGCCGAACCTGAACATGGTGATGGGCCGCCACGTGCTCAAAATGGGCTTCGAGGCGCGCCGGTACAACGACAACAGCTTGAATCCGGGCCTGGCGGCGGGCGCGTATACCTTCGGCAAGAACTGGACGCAGGCGATTTCCAACCGCGCCGACGCCGTTTCCGGCAACGAGTTGGCGACGTTTCTGCTCGGCTATCCGACTTCGGCCTATGTAGACCGCAACATCGACCCCGCTTATGTGCACTATTTCTACGCGGGGTTTTTCCAGGACGACTGGAAGATTACCTCCCGGTTGACGGTGAATCTGGGACTGAGGTGGGATTATGAGTCGCCGGCCGTCGAGCGGTACGACCGTCAGGTGCGCGGATTGGATTTCAACGCGCCGAGCCCGATCGCGCCGCAGGTGAAAGGCCTCGACCTCAAGGGCGCCGTTCTGTTTTCGAACCTCAATGGCCAACCTCGCGGCGTGGTGATGCCCGACAAGAACAACTGGGCGCCGCGCGTGGGCGCGGCCTACAGAATTCGCGACAAGTGGGTGATTCGTGGAGGCTACGGACTCTATTACCTTGGCCAGAGCGCAGCCGGGCCGAACAACGGGTACAGCCAGCGGACCAATGCCGTGGTCTCGGTGGACAACAACCTGACGCCGGCGGTGACCACGGCCAACGCCTTCGCATTGCAGCCGGGCGGGCAACTGCTGGCCGCCGTCGGCAATTCGGAAGGAGCGGCGAGCTTTCTGGGCCAAGCGCTCACAGCGAACTACCAGAACCGGCCGCTGCCTTATTCGCATCAATACTCGTTCGATATTCAGCGTGAATTGCCGGCTGGCATTCTGGTGGAGGCAGGCTATGTGGGTAATCTGACGCGCAAACTGCCGATGACCGCGAGCGCCAATTTCGTGCCCATTTCGGAGCTCGGCAGGCGGACACCCGCAGGCGTCATCGACACCGCGTACTACACACAGCGGGTTCCCAATCCGATGGCGGGCCTGATTCCGAACAATGCGGCGCTGAATGGCGCCACGATTCCACGGGTCAACCTGATGTATGCGTTCCCCCAGTTTTCAGGGCTGAGTTTCGCGCACAACGCCATCGGCAGGCAGCACTACGACAGCTTCCAGTTGAAGTTCAGCAAGCGTTTCGCTCAGGGGATTACTTTCCTGGGCAGCTACACAATCGCCAAGACACTGGAGCAGGTCTCCCTGCAAAACGCGCAGTTTTACAATCTGGCGTACCCGGCGTCTTCGCAGTTGATCAAGCAGCCGGCGGACCAGATCGACATTCCACAGAAGTTCAACATCACCGCCGTGATTGAGCTGCCTTTCGGCAAAGGGCGGGCATTTGCCAACCAGATTCCGAAGGGCGTGGACTGGCTCATCGGCGGATGGGGACTCGACCTGAACGTGACCTACATGTCCGGGTGGGCGGTCGCTTACCCGAACGCGGCGCAGGTGACGCCGGGCAGCGCGAAGCTGGAAAACCCGTCGATTCCACAGTGGTTCAATACGTCGCTGTGGAACGACTCGACCGGCAAGCGCGTCGCGGCGCAGGAGCCGTATACGCTCAGGACCTTCCCGCTGCGCTTCAGCGACGTGCGGCTGCCGGGCTACCAGAACTGGGATGTCTCGATGTCGAAGACTTTTCCGATTTACGAGAGGATGAAACTCCAGTTCCGGTTCGAGGCGGTGAACGCGATGAACCATCCGTGGTTCACCGGCATTGCCAGCGTGGATGTGACGAACGCGCAGTTTGGCCGGCTGAACCCCGTGCAGAACAATCTGCCGCGGTTCCTGAAGCTGGCTCTCGTCCTGCGCTGGTAGCGGCATTCATGATGGAATGGAGGCGGTCTTAAGGCAGGACTCATGGCCGTTTCCAGACGCCATTTCTTCTTCGGGACGCTGCTTGCGGGCAGCGTCCCGGCGGGGGGCTTCGCCTCGGCGGCGTCGCTCCAGCGGCTCGGCTACAAATCGCCCAATGAGAAGCTGAACATTGCCGCCATCGGGTCGGGAGGGAAGGGGTACAGCGACATCATGGGCTGCGCGGGCGAGAACATCGTCGCCCTCACAGACCCGGACGACAAGCGGGCGGAGCGCACCTTCAAGCTGTTTCCGAACCTGCCGAAGTACAAAGACTACCGGCGGATGTTCGACAAGCACGAGCGGGAAATCGACGCTGTGCTGGTTTCCTGCCCCGACCACATGCACGCGAGCGCGGCGATGTGGGCGATGGTCCGCGGGAAACATGTCTACTGTCAAAAACCGCTGACGCGCACCGTGTGGGAGGCGCAGCAGCTTGAGATTGCCGCGGCGAAGTACCGGGTCGCCACGCAGATGGGCAACCAGGGCTATTCGAACGTGGGCGCCAGGGAATGCTGCGAGATTGTCTGGTCCGGCGAGATTGGCAATGTCACCGAAGTCCACGCCTGGACGAACCGGCCGATGAAATACTGGCCGCAGGGTCCGGACGTTGTGCCAACGGAGGCTCCCGTGCCGCCGCACCTCGATTGGGACGCCTGGCTCGGCGGGGCTGAACCGCGCCCTTACAGCCCCGCCTACGCGCCGCATCACTGGCGCGGGTTTCCCGATTTCGGCTGCGGCGCCATCGGCGACATGGCGTGTCACATTCTCGGCACGCCGAACATGGCGCTGCAACTCGACGCGCCCGTGAGCGTGGAGTGCCTGAAGCAGGAAGGCAAGGGCAAGTACACCTTCCCGCAGCGGGCTGTCATCCGGTTTGACTTCCCCGCCCGCGGACCGTTCCCTCCGCTGAAGCTGTTCTGGTACGACGGATTGAACGCGCAGCCGAAAATCGAGGGCGCCCCCGAGGGAGAGCTGCTGGGCGACAAGGACGTCAACGGCAGCCTGCTCATCGGCGAGAAGGGCATGGTGACGACGGGCTGCTATGGGGAACGCACGCGCCTGGTGCCCGCTGAGAAGATGAAAGAGTTCAAGCTGCCCGCCCCGCTGCTGACGCGTTCCCCGGGCCACTACCGGGACTGGATTCGCGCCTGCAAAGGCGGAGAACCCGCCTGCTCGAACTTCAGCGTCGCGGCGCCTTTCGTGCGGTGGATGCTGCTGGGCGTTATTGCGATGAAGTTCGAAGGCAAGCTCGAGTGGGACGCGGCGAAGATGCGTTTCACGAACAACAGCGAAGCCAATCAGTACCTGAAGCCGAAGTTCCGCAAGGGCTGGAAGATGGCCTGACCGCTCAAGGCTCCGGGATCAGCCGCGCCTGCGCGATTTCGGCCAGAATCGCGTTTTCGACGAGCGTCCAAACCACCGGATCGTTGTCCATCTTCCAGTGGGAGATGGCCGCCTTGCGCGCGATCTTCGGGTAGTCCGACATATCGACTTCGCGGAATAGATAGGTGAACGGGATGTTGCCGAGGATGGAGGTTTGAGAAGGATCCTCGGCCCGGATTTTGGATTCCCCGCGAACAGGTCCGGGGTCGCGCTGGTAGAGGTTGAGCGCCTTTTTGACATTGCAAGGAATCACCTGATCGTCGCGCCCGATGCTGTCCACCATGACGATCAGCCGGACCTTCACGCCGGACTTCTTCAACTCGCGGGCGAGCTTCACGCACGCGGCGGCTCCGAAGCTCTGCCCATAGAGAATCAGGTCCGAGGCGCCGGCCTCCTCGAGATTCAGCTTCCGGTCCCGGTTTGAGTCGAGAGCATCGAGGACGAACCTGCGCACGAGTTTCCGGCTATGGTTCCCGGCGGTTTCGACGAAGACGCCAGGCAGATTCTTCTCACGAAGGGACAACGCGACCTTCCGCACGCTGCGCTTTGCGTTGTCCCAGTCCTCCCACGCGCCCAGGAAACCAACAATGAGCAGGCTTCCGCGGGGCATTGGCGCGGGGGTGATCAAGTCGCTGCGCCGTATCTTTTTCTCTGCGCGAGCGGGACAGCCGGAGATGAGCGCGAGCGTCAGCGCCGCAATTGCGGTTCTCATTCGGCCGGGATCTTCTCGAGGAGCGCGAGCTGTGCGTCCACGGGCCGAACGTTCTTCGGCCGTGGCCGTCTGATGTAGGATCCGTCGGCTTGCATGCTCCGCGCCTTCACGTTGTCGCTCAGGTAAATGGCGAGGATGCGGTCGCGGATGGTTTTCACGAGGGAAGGCGTCAGAATCGGGAACAGCGTTTCGACACGGCGGTTGATATTCCTCGGCATCAAGTCGGCGCTGCCCAAGTAGATCTCCTCCTCGCCGTCGTTATGGAAGTAATAGATTCTGCTGTGCTCGAGGAATCTGCCGACAACGCTGGTCACGCGGATACGATCGCTGATGCCTGGAATGCCCGGGCGCAGACAGCAGATTCCTCGCACCAGCAGGTCGCACTCCACGCCGGCTTGCGAGGCCTGATAGAGCAGCCGGATGATCCGTTCGTCGACAAGCGAGTTCATTTTGAAGACCAGCCGGCCGGCGCGTCCGGCGTTGGCATGATCGATCTCCCGCTTGATGAGGTTCTCGAGGCGTTGCCGCAAGTTGATCGGCGCGACCAGAAGGCGCAGGTAATCGGACTTGGCGGAGTAGCCGGTGAGGTAATTGAACAGGTCGCTGCAATCGGCGCCCAACTGCTCGTAACTGGTAAAGAGGCCGAGGTCGGTGTAGAGTTGCGCGGTCACGGCGTTGTAGTTGCCTGTCGACAGGTGGACGTAGCGGCGGATGGAGTGGCCCTCCTTGCGGACGACCATCGCCACTTTGCAGTGAACCTTCATGCCGACCAGCCCATAGACGACGTGGACACCCTCTTTTTCGAGCGCCCTCGCCCACTCGATGTTGGACTCTTCGTCGAAGCGCGCCTTGAGTTCCACAAGCACCGCCACTTGCTTGCCGTTCTCGTTGGCTTCCAGCAGCGCGTCCACGACGGGCGCCTTCCGTCCGACGCGGTAAAGGGTCATCTTGATGGCCAGAACATTCGGATCGCGGGCGGATGTGCGAAGGAAATCGACGACCGGCTGGAAGCTGTCAAAGGGATGGTGGAGGAGGATGTCGCCCCGGCGGATCTGAGCGAAGATGTCATCTTCCTCAAGGCCGGGCCGCAGTGGCGCCGGAGTGAATGGCGGCCATTTGAGGTCCGGCCGGTCGATCGCCGCGATGTGCTTCAGCCGGCTCAGCGACAGGGGGCCGTTGATGGGATAGACGTCCGTATCGTCGACTTCCAGGTTTTCCTGGAGGAAGTCAAGCAGACGGTCTGGCATGCCGGCAGGGACCTTCAGCCTGACGACGGCGCCGAATCTCCGCTGCCTGACGCCTTCCTCGACCGTTTCCAGCAGGTCGGCCGCCTCCAGTTCCTGAATCGCCATCTCGGCGTCGCGCGTGACGTGGAACGGCTGGGTTTCGACGATTTCCATGCCTGGGAACAGCGTTCCAATGTGCGCCTGGATGACCTGCTCGAGCCAGACGAACGACTGTGGCCGGGATGATGGCTTTTTGTGCGGCTTTTGCAGCGGGATGAGCTGGGGGATCGTGTCGGGAACCTTGAGCCGCGCGAAGTGCTGCTCGCCTCTTGGATCGCGAATCTCGACGCAGAGATTCAAGCTGAGGTTGGAAATGTGGGGGAAGGGCCGGCCAGGATCGACCGCGAGAGGGGTGAGGATGGGGTAGATTGTCTCGTCGAAATAGCGCTTGGCGTGCTCCCGCTGAAGATCGCTGAGCTCGTCGTAATCGAGGATGAGGATCCCCTGCGCGCGGAGCTCCGCGAAAAGGCTGCGGCGGCAGACGTGCGCCAGCTCCGAAATTGACATCACCTCGCCGCGGATCGCCTCCAGTTGCTGCACCGGAGTCATGCCATCGGGGCCAGCCTCGAGCGTTCCAGCTTCCACCTGGTTGAGAAGGCCGGCAACCCGCACCATGAAGAACTCGTCCAGGTTGGAGCCGAGGATCGAAAGGAATCGGACGCGCTCGAGCAGCGGATTGGATGGATCCTGCGCTTCCTCCAGAACGCGGCGTTGAAACGACAGAAGGCTCAGTTCTCGGTTCACGTACAACTCGGGGGCCTTCAAGTCCGTCTCGGGCGGCGGGGCTGGTTTGGGTGGTTGCTTGGGCAAACCTCGATTCTACCGCCGGGAACCGGTGCTCTGACCGGGCGCCGCCCATGCGCGTGACGAGATCCCCGGCAAGGGCGATAATGCGTGTATGCGCCCCAGCCGGCCGGACGGGAAGCCTGAACCGGCCACCAACCGCGACAACAGGAACTTAGGCGCCCGCGTCGCGCTTCTCTCGCTGATCCCCGTGGCGGCTCTGGCGGCGCTGCTGGCATTCTGGCATTGGCGGCAGGACTGGCAGTTGGCGGTCCTTTCCTACAGGGTCGGCGTCGATCACGCGCCTCCGTACAACATCATTACGCCGGGCAAGGAGCCGCGAGGGCTGGCTGTTGAAGTGCTCCAGGAAGCTGCCCGGCGCAAGGGCATCACGCTGGACATGGTGCCGACGACGAGCCGTGTCGACGACGCGTTCCGGCAAGGGATCGTGGATCTTTGGCCTGCCGCGACGGATACGCCGGAGCGGCGGCGCTGGCTGGCCGTCAGCGAGCCGTATCTGGTGAACCGGCTCTGCGTCGTCAGCCGCGCGGAGCAGCCGGTCCGCTCGATCCAAGACCTGAATGGGAAGCGCGTCTCCGTGCTGCGCTCCCGCATCCTGGAAGAACTTGACGGTGGGAAAGGAGTGCGCGGGGTTTCCGTCACGGAGATCAGCAACCGCAGCCAGGGCCTGGAGTCGCTTTGCTCGGGCGAAGTTCAGGCCTCGATTCTCGAACAGCGGTTCGTGGAACAGGCGCTGCTGGATCGCCCCGCTGCCTGCCTTGGCGTGCCATTGAACTTACTGAATGCATCCGGAGCCGAGCGCCGTCTTTCGATCATCGGTTCGCGGCAGCATGCGGCCGTGGTAGCCGCCTTGCGTTCGGCCGTCAACGACATGATCAAGGACGGCAGCTTCCAGAGAATCATCGACAGATGGTCTTCATTCACCGGCGGCGAGATGGAGGTGATTGCCCAGTTGAACGTGAGCAGGACACTGAATCTTGCCGTCCTCTCCGGGCTGGTCTTCGTCGCAGCGCTGGGTGTGCTTCTGATCGCGCAGAATCGCAAGCTGCGCGTGGCGAATTACATGGCCGGAGTGGCGTCGCGAACAAAGGACCAGTTCCTTGCGACGGTGAGTCATGAGATCCGGACTCCGCTCAACGGCATCCTCGGCATGACCGATCTGCTGCTGACCACCCCGCTCAACCCGGAGCAGCGCGAGCAGGCGGAGATCATCAGGGAATCAGGCGGATCGCTTCTCCGGCTCATCAACGATTTGCTCGACTTCTCCAAAATGGAGTCTGGCCAGATGAGCCTCCAGAGCGCCCCGTTCGACCTTCGCTCCACGGTGGAGTCCGTCTGCCAGATCATGAGACCTCAAGCTGCGGCAAAGAACCTGGAGTGCCGGGTTTCTTTCGACGAACCGCTTCCCTCCAGGCTGGTCGGCGACGAGCAGCGCCTTCGGCAGGTCTTGCTCAACTTGATCGGCAACGCAGTCAAGTTCACCGACCAAGGCATGATTTCCGTCAAGGTGGACGCTGTGGAACTCAGCCAGAGCTTCGCGGTAATACGGTTCGTCGTCCGCGACACAGGCATAGGAATCGAGCAATCGAAGCTCCCGCATCTGTTTGAGAAGTTCTATCAGGCGGACACATCCGACTCGCGGCGCCATGGAGGAACCGGCTTGGGGCTGGCGATTTCGCGCCAAATCGTGGGGTTGATGGGAGGCAGGATCTCCGTCGAGAGCACTCCTGGCGTCGGGTCGGTCTTCACGGCGAGCATCCCGTTCTCTGTTGAATCGCAGCCTGATCCGGAACCCGTGGCCGAGTGACCAGCTAAAATCAACGGGTGTCCTCCGCCAACCACACGCCATCCGCCGGACGGGAGCTTTCGCTCAAGTCAGTAGGCCTCGGCGTGCTTCTTGCATTCATATTCGGCAGCGCGAACGCCTACCTGGGTCTGGTGGCAGGCCAGACCGTCGCCGCGACGATTCCCGCGGCGGTCATTGCCATGGCTCTGTTCCGCCTGCCGGCGTTCCGCGGCGGAGTGCTCGAGCAAAACATCGCGCGCACGGCAGGCAGCGTGGGCGAGGCGCTGGTGGCAGGCGCCATCTTTACGCTGCCCGCCTTCATGCTGGTCGAGGTGGATGGCGCGCGGCTTTGGAAGGACCTGCGCGCCCATTACTGGGAGGCTTCGGCCATCCTGCTGGCGGGAGGGCTCGCCGGCGTGTTCTTCATCATTCTGCTGCGGCGGGCGCTTTGCGTGGACGCGCATCTGCCATGGCCGGAAAGCGTGGCGAGCGCGCAAGTCGTCCGCGCGGGACAGGACTAGAGCGGAGCGCCTCGGCTGGTATTTGGCGGCATGGGTCTCGGCGCGCTCATTCAGGTGCTCAAGAGCGAAAACGGCTTCCCGGTGCTTCGCGAGTACGCCGAAGGGTTTCTGGCGTTTCCCGCGAGCGTGGTGCGCCATTTCGATTTCTCGAAAGCGCCCATCGGCGACGTCCGGCACGCCGGCGGCATCCCGTGGTCCACGCCGGCGCTGTCGCCGGCTCTGGCCGGCATCGGCTTCATCATCGGTCCCCGCTACGCATGCATCACGGTTTCGGGCGGCATCCTCGCATGGTGGGTTCTGATTCCCTTGCTGCTTTTCTTCGATCCCGATTTCGCGGCCCGCATAGAAAACGCGCCATCCGGCGTCGCCGCTTACACGCTTTGGTACAACGTGGTGCGGCCGGTTGCGGTGGGCATGATGCTGGTGGGCGCAGCGAATACGATGTTCTCGATGCGGGGCTCGATCGTGGCCTCGCTGCGGGTCGCGCTGGCCGCTTCGCGCGCCGGGGCCGCGCATTCGGCCGACCCGACCGAGCGGGACATTCCGGTGCGCTGGACACTGGCCGCAATCGCCGTGCTGTTTCTGCCGGTCGCGGCCATTTACTACAGCTTCACGGGAAGCGTGGCGATCGCGCTGGCCACGG
>JACADU010000201.1 GCA_013388415.1 Bryobacteraceae bacterium | reverse complement strand
CGTGCCCCGGTCTTCGAACCGGCGGCCCAAGGAGACAATCACATGAAACTTCTCGTCAAGGCGACATTGACGCTCATCAACCTCGCGGTTCTCGCGCTCGCGGGTCCGCCCTTGATCTGTCACCCGTTCACAATCGGCGGTGAGTCCTCGCTGCCTTGGGCGCCGGGAACCAACTCCTGGAACAGCCCGGACCCGAAGTACGACACAGGGCGGCTGGCGGCGGACACCCTGAAGGTGCTTGATTCCGGGGTGACAATCCTCGCCCGCATGGAGACTCTCCGCCGGGCGGCCATTTACTCCAGCAAGAACCCAGCTTCCGGAATGGAGCTTGGAGCGCGCCTTATCGGCCGCGCGTTGACAGCCGAGGTAAAAGGGCAGAACAACAGTCTGGCGCTGTTCGACGCCGGGTACTTCGTCGAGTCGATGAAGCAGATGGCGCCGATATCGAAGTCGAACGAGTTCGCAGCGTTGGACGGTTATGAGTGGGTTCGGCGGAGCGTGCCTGGCATGCAGGACAAGCCCGCGGTGGAATACGCGTTGGGTCTGATTCAGTCAACGGCATCCTGGCCCAATGAGCACCTTCGCCGCGCGGCCGCCGGCGCGCAGGAGGGTTCGCTTCTGGCTCAGAACCTCGCGAAGCACTTCCCCAACAAGAGCCTCGCTGAGATCAAGCGGATTCTGGCGGCCAAATCGGCTTCGCTCTGAGCCCTGCGCGGAGCGGGCGGGGTGTCTCGCGCGAACCGCCCGATTCCGCAACTCTCGATCTTCAACTCTTCGGACGGACCGGCCACGGAAGAGCAAACATCAGTAGCATAGTAAGCAGTATGCTTCGTGCTGGCTTGATCGGCTGGCGCGGCATGGTCGGCTCCGTGCTGCTCCAGCGAATGCGGGAAGAATCCGATTTCGCGGGATTGGACTCCGTCTTCTTCACCACCTCCAATGTGGGCGGCCAGGCGCCGCCTGAGGCCGCCGGCGCCCCGCTTCAGGATGCCTTTGACCTGAAAGCCCTCGCCTCCTGCGATGTCCTCCTGTCGTGTCAGGGCGGTGATTACACCAAGAAGGTCTACGGCGGGCTCCGCTCGGCCGGATGGGATGGCTACTGGATCGACGCCGCCTCCACGCTCCGCATGGCGGATGACGCTGTCATCATCCTCGACCCCGTGAACCGCGATGTGATCGACAGAGCGCTCGCCTCCGGCGTGAAGACGTTCGCCGGCGGCAACTGCACCGTCAGCCTGATGCTGATGGCAATGGCCGGGCTCTTCCGCGAGGGTCTGGTCGAGTGGATCTCCAGCATGACCTACCAGGCGGCATCGGGCGCGGGCGCGGCGAAGATGCTCGAACTGATGCAGCAGATGGACCGCCTGACCGCGGCGGCAAAGACCGCGCCGCAGGACGCGCTGCAAGTGGAAAAGGCCGTGACTGCCGAGCAGCGCAGCGCCGCGATGCCCACCGCCGAATTCGGCGCTCCCCTCGCCGGCAGCCTCCTGGCATGGATCGACAGCGAAATGCCCGGAGGCCAGACCCGCGAAGAGTGGAAGGGGGAAGTCGAAACCAACAAGATCCTCGGCACGGCCAAGACGATCCCCGTCGATGGTATCTGCGTCCGCATCGGCACGCTGCGCTGCCACAGTCAGGGTCTGACGGTGAAGCTGACCCGCGACGTGCCCATGAGCGACATCGAGTCTATTCTGGCGAGTTCGACGCCGTGGACCAAGGTGGTTCCGAACAACAAGGAAGCGACCATCCGCGACCTGACGCCCACCGCCGTCACAGGAACGCTCACCGTGCCGGTGGGCCGTTTGCACAAGCTGCGTCTGGGGCCGGACTACCTCGGCGCCTTCACCGTCGGCGACCAGTTGCTCTGGGGCGCCGCCGAGCCCCTGCGGCGCATGCTGCGCATCCTGCGCGACCGCCTCGGCTGAGCCCCCGCCACTACAAGCTCTCCGACAACGGCGAGTGGGTCTTATACCGCTTCAACGCCAGCGCCCGGTTTCTCACCGCGTAGCAATACGCGCACCCGTGCGGGCAGGTGTCGTAGTCGCCGATATCCCGCGACTCATAGCACGCGCACCCCGGCCGGTTTCCCCTCAGCGCCGCGCTCACCGGATAGCCCGCCATCGCCGCAAGCCTCCCCGCGTCCACGCACCGCGCCTCCCCGCACCCCTCGGCGAGAAACTCCGGCTGCGAGCACAGCGTCAGGCTCATGCCGTGCTCCCGGGCAATCGCGGCCAGCTCCGCCGCCAGTTCCCGCTTCTGCGCCGCCTCCGGGTCGATCACCGTCAGGCCCGTCTTCGCCAGGTTCCGCGCCGACTTCGCGTAGATGTGAACGAAGCTGATCACCACTTCATCCGTCGCGCCCTCCAACCGTTTCGCCAGCGCGCGGAACTGCTCCAGATGAAAACCGCGCGGCGTCGCCTCCGAAATCACCACCGGGTCGTACCGCCACACCGGACACAGCGCGTGCACGTCCCGCGCAAGCGCCCGTATCTGCTCCACCGCCGTCTCCGCCGGCACGACCGCCGCCTCCAGCTTTCTCGGATACCCCGTCACCGTGTACTGCACCGTGAACGGCCGCCCGAAATCGAGCAGCGCGCCGAGCCGCGGCAGAAACGGCCCGAAATTGCGCGTCCAGAACACGAACCCGTCCACATCCTCCCGCCGCAGGCTGACCTCGTAAAGCTGGCCGCTATACGGGTTCTTGACCCGGACATAGCCCTGCCGGAGCCGCTCGAAGAACCACTCGGCATAGAACGCCGGAATGTCTGTCCTGTAACTGGCTGAAACGATCACGCCACCCACCATTCTCGCGGGGAAAAACGGGACTGGATCGAGTTTCCCTAACCAAAAATAACCATGCCAAGTTTGGCCCTTGTGGGGCAGCCTCCCAGGCTGCCGCGGGGCTCAGAGCCCCGCCGGGGTGGCCTGGGATGCCGCCGCAGGCTGAGAGCCTGCCCCACGGGATGACATGGTTTTTTTCTGACGACTCCTACACCCTGAAGTGCGGCTTCAGCAACTCCATGATCCGGTCCAGTTCCCGCATGTCGCCTTCGTCCATGGTGAACTTCCGGGTGTTGCGCATCACCACGGTCCGGAAGACGCCGCGCCGCCGCAGAATCTCCTTCTGAAGCACGTAGGTCGTCCGCCGCTCGAGCACCGCCGACCGCAGGAACTTCATGAACAGCGTCTCGGCCTCCTGCTTTCGGCCAGCGTGGAACAGGTCCCAGATCTCCGCCTGAATGTCGGCGAATCCCGCGCCCGCCATCGTCCCGCCCGAGCCGCGCTCCATCTCGTTCAGCAGGTTCATCGCTCCGCCGCCCGTCGATGGAATCACCGGCCGCTTCCGCTCCTTGAGCACCCGGGTCACGTCCTGCGTCACGTCCGGGTTCTCGAGCTTGAGGATCTTCACTGTCGGCAACTTCTCCGCCATCCGCAGCAGGAAGTCGGTCGTCATTCCCGGCGTCGACACCTGAATGCACATCGGCAGTTTCGACACCGACGCGATGGCGGTGAAGTAATCCTCCAGGACCTGCTGGTCCGAGGCGCCGTTCGTCGGTCCGAGCGCGTGCAGACCGTCGGCGCCAATCTTTTCGGCGAATCTTGCATACTCCATCGCCTCGAACTTGTGCACTCCGTGCACCCCGATCAGCACCGTCGTGCGGCCCTTGGCCTCCTTCACCACGGCTTCCGAGTACTGCATTCTCTCCTTGTAGGAAATCGAGACCGTTTCGCCCGCGCCCGCCGGCCACACGATCCCGTGCACCCGCGCCCGCGCCAGGAAATCGGCCTCCCGCCGCAGCGACTCTTCGTCGATCTCGAGCGTTTGCAGGAAGGGCGTCTGCATGATGACGAAGATGCCCTCCCACCTCCGCGTCGCGTCCTGCGCAGCCCCCTGCGACCCAACCGCCGGCGCCGCCAGCGGCGCGCCCAACATCATCCTGCGCGAAATCCGTCCTCTCACTTCACCCTCCCTCGCTCGCCGCCGGTGACCTCGCTCCTACCTCCCCCAAACGCCCCGCGCAGCTTTCTCCACGTCACGCTCAGCTCCTCCGGCAGCACCCGCGTCTCCCCAATCGACGTCATGAAACTCACATCCCCGTACCAGCGCGGGAGGATGTGCATGTGCAAATGCCCCGCGATGCCCGCTCCCGCGCATTGGCCCAGATTCATCCCCACGTTGATCCCATGCGGCTTGTACAGCGCCTTCAGGTGCCGCACCGCCTGCTGCGTCAACATCGTCATCTCATGAGCCGCCTCGTCCGGCAGGTCGTCATAATCGGCCACGTGCGCGTACGGCGCCACCATCATGTGTCCGTTGGTATATGGAAACAGGTTCAGCAGCACGAAATTGTGCGCGCCGCGATGAATGATGTAGTTCCCCTCGTCGTCGCCCGCCGTCAGCTTCGCGCAGAAAACGCATCGGTCATCCGGCGACGAGGTCGTGACGTACCGGTAGCGCCAAGGGCTCCAGATGTGGTCCATCGCCCGGACTCAGATCTCGCTGGGCGGGGCAACCACAGGCGCCGCCGCCGGCGCCGCCTCAGTCTCGTTCACCAGATCCTTCAGTTCCTTGCTCGGCTTGAAATACGGAATCCGCTTCGCCGGCACCTCCACCCGCGCTCCGGTCTTGGGGTTGCGTCCCACGCGCGATTGCCTCTGCCGCGTCCTGAAGCTGCCAAAACCCCGGATCTCGATCTTGTCGCCGTCCTTCAAGGACTTCACGACGCTGGAGAAAATGGCCTCGACGATGACTTCGGACTCTTTGCGCGTGAACTCAACCACGCGGGAGACTTCTTCAATCAGATCGGCTTTGGTCATGTGTCTGTTTTCCTTCGCCCCTTTACTTGGGTTCTTCCTGTGTCTCCGGACCGGCCGTTGTTCCGGCCGCCTCCGGTGTTTCCTGCGCGGCGCTTTGGCCCGTCTCTTCGACGAACTTGTGTGTCGCCTCCGCCGCCTTCCTCTGGTAGTCTTCGATCCTCTGCTTTTCCTCCAGCGCCCCCTCGCCGGCCAGCGCCAGCCCAATCCGGCGGTCCGCCTCGTTCAGCTTGATGATCTTGAACGTCTGCTCCTGCCCGATCGGCAGCGGCGGATTCTTCCCCTTCAATTCGGGCGGAATCTCCGAATTGTGGCACAGCCCCTCGACGCCCGGCAGCAGCTCGACAAACATCCCGAACGAAGCCGCGCGCGTCGGCACCCCTTTCACCAGGTCGCCCACCATGTGCTCGTTAAAGAACGTCTCCCATGCGTCCGGCTGCAACTGCTTCACGCCCAGCGACAGCCGCCGGTTCGCCGCGTCGATGTTCAGAATCACCGCCTGGACAATCTGCCCCTTCTTCAAGAGTTCGCTCGGATGCTGGATCCGTTTCGTCCAGCTCAGATCGGAGATGTGCACCAGCCCGTCGATGCCTTCCTCGATCTCGATGAACGCTCCGAAATCGGCCAGCTTGCGCACCCTGCCTTCCACCACGCTCCCCACCGCGTACCGCTTGTCCACCGTCGTCCACGGGTCCGGCTCGAGCTGCTTGATGCCAAGCGAAATCCGGCGGTCCGCCGGCTTGACGTCCAGAACGATGCACTCCACCTGGTCGCCCGGCTTTACCACCTTCGACGGATGCTTCATCCGCCGCGACCATGTCATCTCGCTGATGTGGATCAAGCCCTCCACGCCATCCTCGATCTCGACAAATGCGCCGTAATCCGTCACGCTCACCACGCGGCCCACCACCCGCATCCCGACCAGATAACGCTCCGTGACCGTCTCCCAAGGGTCCGGAGCAATCTGTTTCAAACCGAGCGAGATCCGCTCCTTCTCGCGGTCAAACTTCAATACTTTGACCGTGATCTCCTGCCCCACCTGCAACAGCTCCGACGGATGGTTCACCCGCCCGTAGCTCATGTCGGACACATGCAGCAGTCCGTCGATCCCCCCCAGGTCGATGAACGCGCCATACTCCGTCAGATTCTTCACCGTGCCCGAGACCAGGTCGCCCTCTTGCAGGTGTTCGAGCAGCGCCGCTTTCCGGCTGCCGATTTCTTCCTCCGCCGCCGCCTTCCGGCTCACTACGACGTTGATCCGCCGCCGGTTCAGCTTGATCACCTTCACCGCGATGTCCTGCCCGACCAGCGCATCTAGCGCGTGCGTGTGGCGGATGTCCACCTGTGTCGAGGGCATGAAGGCAACCACCCCGACATCCACGCTGAGGCCGCCCTTCACACGGCTCAGAACCCGCCCCAGAATCGGCAGGTTCTCCCGGTATGCCTTTTCCAACGTGTCCCAAGCCTTGATCCGGCTGGCCCGTTCGTGCGAGAGAGCGAGATACCCTTCGATGTGCTGCCGGCGGTCGACCATTACTTCGATCTCGTCGCCAACATGGACGGCCACGCTGCCGTCCGGCGCAAGAATCTGCCCGACCGGCACGAACCCTTCCTGCTTGCCGCCCACATCGACGATCGCGCCTTCCGGCGTGATCTCGAGCACGCGGCCATGCAGAACATGGCCCTCGGCGGCGCTTGCCGCTTCCTGCTCCGCCAGCAGTTGCTCGAAGTCTTCCTCGCCGCCGGCCGGCATGTCAACCGGCCGTTCGTCCTGGTTATTGCTCATTCCCGGACTCCCGCACACCACAACCTGTCCGGCAGTCTCCACACGGATACAGTTTGACTCCCTTCCCGTCGCCGGGGAGAGACTCCACCCGCCGGTTCGAAGATCAACCGTGCCTGCCGTCACTTCCAGCAGTTCACAAACCATTGAAAGTGCGACACTTCAGAAGAATAGCCGAGCCCGCAGACCTTGTCAACCGCGTCTTCCCCCTCCCCCACCCGCCGGCAGCCGGCCGCCCGGAATTCCGCGCCTTCATTCCCTCTATGTCACTGTCCGAGGCCATGTTACCGGGAATCCGGTCAAGCCCTCACAGCCTCCGGCGCTTCCGGTCTCGCGAACACATAAGGCCCCTCCGGAATCACCGCCACCTTGCCATGCGCTCCAACCCGTTCGGCCAGCGCTTCCAGCGCCTCCCGGGCAGAAGAGAAATCCCTGCCCCAGAGATAAGAGTGATACTCGGGTGGAAGCCCGGGCACGTAATACCAAATCTCATGCCTTTGCGCCGCAATGGCCAGTTTTTCGAGTTGCCATTGGTCAACGGTAACAGGCGTCCCTGAAATTGTTTGGAGAAACTCCGCCGGTCCGGAGGACTCTTTCATTAGGCGGGAGAATTCCGCTGCTCCGCAGCCTTCCTCGCAAGCGGCTGCCAGCAGGATGAGTCCGCCCGGTTTCAGCAGATGCGACGATGCCGTCACACCCTTCACAGCCTGGTAAAAGGTCAGGTCCAGCGGATAACCCGCCGCCGTCGTGATCACCGCGTCGACCGGCTCGGGAATCCACTGCGTCGTCTCGCGCCGGACGAACTCGATGCCCGCCATGTGAGCCTCGCGGGGATCTCCTGCGAACACCGCCGCGATCCTGCGCCCTTCGGCAAGCACGACATCGCAGATGAAGTCATGTCCCGCGAGCCCCGCGATTTCGAGCAGTTCCTGGTGGAGCGGGTTCTCCTCGATCGAGCCCTCGACGGCGCGTTTGTCTCGCATGAACCGGGGGCTGTGCAGCGTCTTGATCGTCTCTTGATAGGCAAGTCCCGGAGCGATCAGCTTCCGCCCTCCGCTGAATCCTGCCATCAGGTGCTGCTCGATGAAGCCCAGCGTGATGTGAAGCTCGGCGTCGGTGAACCGCCGGTCGATGAAGACTGGCGTGCCGGATTTCGTCGCGCCCAGCGCGCGGTGATCCGCGAGTTCGCGCGCGTTGTGGTTGGCGATTGGGTAGCTTCCGGCGATTTCCTCGCCGAGGATCTCGACGATCTCCTGCGGAGTCGCAAGCCGGTGCAGCCCGGTGTCGATCAGGATCGTGATCTCGCTCTTCCGGATGCCCGCTGACTCGAGCCTCGCCAGCACATGCGGCAAGGTCCGCCGGTTGGGCGCCGGCCTCGTGATGTCGCACACTGAAATCGCTGCCGACTTCTTGCCATGGGCCAGCTCCGCCAGCGGAGCACAGCCGATGGGAGCGTCCAGCGCCTCCCGGATAGCCGCGTCTTCGTCGGCGAGCGCGTGCGCCCAGCGCGCCTCAAGAATCGAATAGGCAGGGCCGGGCGGCAGTTCAACACTCAGCCCGGTCCTGCCGAAATGCAGATCCACTCTCATGCTTGCCACCGTACCATGTGCATGGCTCCGGCGGCCGCTCATTCACTCCGGACTGGCGCGCGGCTACCGCCGCCGCTTCCAGCCCACAAAGGCCAGACCCGCGCCAAGCAGGAAGATTGTGCCCGGCTCCGGGATCTGGGAGTAATAAACGTCGTCAACGCCCCACAAGTCCCGCGAATCGCCCGTCGCTCCGGTGCTGATCGAGAAACTGGTGATCGCGGCGCCGGGGTTCGAGTAGCCCCAGAAAAGGGCGCCGCCGGTCTCGTCGTTCTTGGTGATGCCCAGTGAGATGCTGCCGCCGTCATCGAAGCTGACGGTGATCGGGCCGGGAAAGTTCTCCTGCGTGTCGGTCAGGTAGAAGCCGAAGGCATAGATCGGGACCGCAAACGAGAACGTAACAGACCCGCCTGTCTGGTCGCCGAACGGGGGGACAACTCGCAGGTGCTGCCGCCCGCCGGCGGTGACGTTGTAGCCAAGCGGAATGGGGCTGTGTTCATCGGTGGCGCAAACGCCGCCGCAAGCGTTGGCTTCCAGGTTGGTCATCGTGACGTCGACGCCCGGCGCCGCCGTGAAGTTCGAGTTGAAGCCAACGGCGAGCCCTTCGAAAGTGATTGGCCCCCCGGCGCCCGTCGCCGCGACAAACGCGCTCCTCGCCGCGTCCGAAAGGGGTCTCGCGTCACCCGGTCCCACGCCATTGTCTGCTCCATAGTAAAGGGTTGCTCCCTGTAACGACATGGCTGCGAGCAGCCCAATTGTCAGGCCCACCGGGCCTCCGATTCGTTTTTTCATATTTGTTCTCTCCCAGCGATCGCCTCAGAAATGAGACGTCCTAATAAAGGTGAAGCCGGGGTTGGTACCCGGCAACCCCCCATCCCCCCCAGTACGAACCTCAGAAGTACTGGGACTCGTTCTACTCATCCGAAACCACCCCAGCTTTTGGCACGTCAAGTGCTCAAGAATCATCGAAGATATTTGGGGGTGCCCATGCTCATCGGAGGTTTCTTCTTCGGGCTCATCATCTTGAGCCTCTTTTTCTCGATGCTTGGTTCTTCGCCGCGTAGCGGCGATTGAGGCTCGGGTCCACATTGGCGAGTCAACCCGACTCAGTCGGATACAATCACCCTTATGGTTCGGCGGTGGTTGTCATTCCTGCTCTTTTCCATTTCCGCCCCGGCTCAGGATCACGACCTGATCATCCGCAACGCCCGTGTGGTCGACGGCACGGGCGCCCCGTGGTTTGCCGGAGACGTCGCGGTTCGTTCGGGTCGGATCGTTGCCGTGGGCAAGCCCGTTGCCGGGACGGCACTCGATACCCTTGACGCTCGCGGCTTGACCCTCGCGCCCGGCTTCATCGACATTCATAGCCACGGAGCCAGGGGTATCTTCGAGAACCCCGCCGCGGAAAACCTCATCCGCCAGGGCGTGACCACGATCATCGAAGGTCCCGACGGATCTTCTCCGCTTCCCCTTCCTCCTTTCTTCGCCCGCCTTGAAGCCACTCGCTTTGCGGTCAATTTCGGCCTGCTTGTCGGCCACGGCGCCGTCCGGCAGCAGGTCCTCAAGACCGAAAACCGCCAAGCCACGCCCGAAGAACTGGAGCGCATGAAGGCGCTTGTCGATCAGGCGATGCGGGACGGCGCTTTCGGCCTCTCCACCGGACTCTTCTATGTGCCGGGCAACTTTGCCAGCACCGAAGAGGTCATCGAACTCGCCAAAGTGGCGGCGAAATACGGTGGCGTCCACATCTCGCATATGCGCGACGAGGCCGACGGCGTCGCCGCCAGCGTCCAGGAAACGATCCGCATCGGCGAAGAAGGCGGGTTACCCACCCAGGTCACCCACCACAAGATCATCGGCAGGAAAAACTGGGGCCGGTCCGCTGAAACCCTGAAACTAATTCACGCCGCGCGCGCCCGCGGCGTCGATGTCACCATCGACGCCTACCCCTACACCGCCTCCTCCACCGGAACCGGCGCGCTCTTCCCTCAGTGGTCCTTGTCCGGCGGTCCCAAAGCGCTGGCCGAACGCCTCGCTGCGCCCGACCAGCGGGCCAGGATCAAAGCCGAAATCGCGCGCAGGATCATTGAAGACCGCGGGGCTGGCGACCCCAAAAACGTGGTCCTGGCTTCCTGTGGCTTCGACCCCTCGCTCGCCGGCAAGAGCCTGGCGGACGTCACCCGCGCCAGAGGACTCGCCCCCACGCCCGAAAACGCCGCTGACGCCGCCATCGGCATCCAGCTCAACGGTGGTTGCTCGGCCATCTACCACGCCATCAGCGAAGAGGACGTGGAGCGGATCCTCTCCGATCCCCTGACAATGGTCGCCAGCGACGGCGGCATCCCCACCTTCGGCCGCGACGTGCCCCATCCCCGCAATTACGGGACTTTCGCCCGCGTCCTCGGCCGTTATGTGCGGGAGCGGAAGCTGATCCCCCTCGAAGAAGCCGTCAGGAAGATGACTTCTCTCCCCGCCCAGCGGATCGGCCTATTTGACCGCGGCCTCATCCGCCCCGGAATGGCCGCCGATCTCGTCTTACTCGACCCCGCCCTTGTCGCCGATCGTGCCGAATTCCTCAACCCGCACCAGTACGCCGACGGCGTGCGCTCGGTTTGGGTCAACGGCGTCGCCGCGCTCCGCGACGGCAAAATGACCGGCAAACTTCCGGGCAAGGTGCTCCGCCGTGGCAAGTGAAAATCCCGCCAGCCTCGACGAAGCCGTGAAAGCCGCCTTGTCCGCCGAACAGCTCCCCGGCAAGCGCGTCCTCGACTTCGGCTGTGGAGACGGTGAGACCGGGATCTGGATGGCCATCGAAGGCGCCGAAGTCTACCTCCTCGACTTCCGCCACGCCGTCGTCGGCGCCGCCCTCGAACGCGCCAGAGAGGCGGGCGTGGCGCGCCGCGTCCGCGGCATTGTCGCCGAAGGAGACCGCCTCGACATGTTCGCCGACTCCGGCTTCGACCTCGCCTTCCTCCGGACCATGCCCTCCAGACCCATGCTCGCCGAAATCGCCCGCGCCTTGAAGCCCGGCGCCAGGCTCGTCCTCGCCGCCTCCCGTCCGGCGGTCCCCGAAGAGCTCTCCCCGTGGTTCGGCGCCGTCCGAATCCTGTGGCCCCCCAGGACCGGCTGGCTGAGCAGGCTCACCAAGCTAAATAAAAAGCCCGGCGGAGCGGTCATCACCGCGCGCCGGGCAGGCTGAGATCTCGATTCGCCGCCTACTTCACCTCCAGGATGTCCTTCTCCTTCGCCTTCGAGAGCTGATCGATCTTGCCGATGTATCCGTCGGTCATCTTCTGTATCTCGTCGTGGGCGCGCCTGTCCTCGTCCTCGCTGATGAGCTTGTCCTTCAGCAGCTTCTTGCACGCCTCATTGCTGTCGCGGCGGATGTTGCGGACCGCCACACGGTGATCCTCGGCAATGTGGTGCAGCCGTTTCACCATTTCCTTGCGCCGCTCCTCGGTCAGCATCGGAATCGGAACGCGAATGAGCTTGCCGTCGTTGGACGGGTTCAGGCCGAGATCCGATGCCCGGATCGCCTTCTCAATCGCTCCGATCTGGCTCATGTCGTATGGCTGCACCGTGATCATGCTCGGCTCCGGGACGTGCAGCGTCGCCAGGTGGTTGAGCGGCATCGGCGTTCCGTACGCCTCAACCGTGATCCCGTCAAGCAGGTTCACTGATGCTCGTCCCGTGCGGATTGTCCCCATCTCATGCTGAAGATCGGCGACCACCTTCTCCATCCGGGACTTCGCGTTGGC
Organism: Bryobacteraceae bacterium; assembly: GCA_013388415.1. Lineage (GTDB taxonomy): Bacteria > Acidobacteriota > Terriglobia > Bryobacterales > Bryobacteraceae > JACADU01. Next base: position 5,288 of record JACADU010000201.1, on the reverse strand, counting down.
TTCCACATCCTTGACCGACTGAAACTGGCCGGCTGGCTGTGCGGTTTGGTTTCCAGGTTTCATAGAGCTATTCCAATCCGGGTTCCGATGGGCTCGCCCATCGACACTCGCATTATATTGCCCCTCGTCTTCAGGTTGAAAACGACAATGGGCAGATTGTTGTCGCGGCACATGGCGACCGCCGCCGCGTCCATGACTCCAAGGTTCCGGGCGAGTACCTCGTCGTACGTCACTTCCTCATACCGCACGGCGTCCCCGAACTTGCGCGGATCCTTGTCGTATACGCCGTCCACGCCAGTCGCCTTGGCCAGAATGTCGGCGCCGATTTCCAGCGCGCGCAATGCCCCGGCTGAATCGGTCGAAAAGTACGGGTTCGACGTCCCGCCGCCGAAAAGGACGATTCGCCCCTTCTCCAGATGGCGGATCGCGCGCCGCCGGATGTAGGGCTCCGCCACCGCCGGCATCTGTATCGCCGTCATCACTCGCGTCGGCACTCCCTGTTTTTCCAGCGCGTCCTGCATCGCCAGACAGTTGATCACCGTCGCCAGCATGCCCATGTTGTCGGCCTGCACCCGGTCCATCTGCCGCGCCGCCGCCGCAACCCCGCGGAAGAAATTGCCGCCGCCAATGACAAGGCCGAGTTGAACGCCCTGTCCCGCGACTTCGGCGATCTCCTCGGCCATTGCCCTGATTTTCTCCGGGTCGATGCCGAACCTGGCTTCTCCCGCCAAGACCTCGCCGCTCAGCTTGAGCAGCATTCTCTTGAATCGGCCAGCCATGCTCGTCTCCTCCCGGCTGCGGTCTACTCGGCGGCGGACTCTTCCGCTGACGCTGTCTCCCCAACCTTGAACCGGGCGAACCCCGCAATGCGGATCTCGTCCCCGGCCGCTTTGCCCTTGTCGGCGAGCAATTGCGTCACAGTGATGCTGTTCTCTTTGATGAAGGGCTGCTCCAGCAGGCAGATCTCTTCGTAGAACTTGCCCATCCGGCCTTCCACGATCTTGTCCACCATCTTCTCCGGCTTGCCTTCGGCAAGCGCGCGCTCCCGCTGAATCGCCTTCTCCCGGTTGATGAACTCCGGCGTCACCGCCGACCGGTCCAGAAACTTCGGATCGGCTGCGGCCACCTGCATCGCCATGTCGTGAATGAGTTCCTTGAAAACCGGATTCGATGCCGTGGCGGGGTTCTTCACCGTCATGTCGACCAGCGTCGCAAGCTGTGCGCCCGGGTGGACATAGCTGGACAGCACGCCCTTGGCCTGGTAGCGGACGAACCGCGGAATGTTCATGTTCTCGCCCACTTTGGCGATCTTCGCCTTCAACATCTCCCCGACGGTCATCGAGGGATCGCCATCGTATGGCTGCGCAAGCAGCCCCGCGGTGTCCGCGGGCGACTTGGCGGCAACTTGCTTCGCAAGCACCTTCACCATGTCCTGGAACTCGTCGGTGCGCGCCACAAAATCGGATTCGCAGTTCACCTCGATCAGCACGCCCACGGCGCCCTCAACCAGCGCGCCGATCAGGCCCTGCTTGGTCGACCGCCCCGCCTTCTTCGCTGCCGTGGCAAGACCGCGTTTCCGAAGCTCGTCTACTGCGGCTTGCAGATCTCCATTCGTTTCCTGGAGCGCCTTCTTGCACTCCATCATTCCAGCTCCAGTCATCTCGCGGAGCTGCTTCACCATCTGTGCGGTAATTTCAGCCATAAAATTGCTCACGTTCTTCAGGATGATCGAACCGGCCCAGTCTCGCTGCCCCAGACTCAACGGGCCGCCGAAGCCGGCGGCCCGCGATGATCGGCAACTCAATGCGCCGGCGCTTCAGCTCCGGCCTCGGCGGGCTTGTCCTCCTCCGCCGGTTCGGCGGGGGGCTTCTCTTCATGACTCTTCCGCGTGCTCACCGCCGGAATGTCGATGTCGTGGATCCCCTCGATCAGAACTTCCGTGTTCTGCCGCGGATCGACATATTCATCGTAGGCCGACATGTCTTCCATTGGCCCTTCCTCAGTCACGATCTCCTTGTGCACGCCGAAATCCTGCTCCGAGGCCAGCGCCCGGCCCTCGATCATCGCATCCGCGATCTTCGATGCGAACAGGCGGATCGCCCGCAGCGCGTCGTCGTTGCCCGGTATCGGCTGGTCCACCAGGTCGGGGTCGCAATTCGTGTCCACCACCGCCACCACCGGAATCCCCAGCTTCCTCGCCTCTTTGACCGCGATCTCCTCTTTGTTCGAGTCGATCACGAAAACCATGTCCGGCAGCCGGTCCATCTCCTTGATGCCCGCCAAGTTTTGCAGCAGCTTCTTCCGCTCGCGCTCCAGGACGATGAGTTCCTTCTTCGTCCGCCGCTCCCCCGCGCCGTCTTCCAGGATCGCGTCCAGCTCCTTCAGCCGCTTGATCGATTGCTTCACGGTGACAAAGTTGGTCAGCAGCCCGCCCAGCCAGCGGTTGTTCACGTAGTACATCCCGCACCGCGTGGCCTCTTCCTGGATCGCTTCCTGCGCCTGGCGCTTCGTTCCCACGAAGAGAATGGTCTTCCCCATCGCCGCCTGCTCGCCTACGTAGCGCATGGCGTCCTTGAACAGTTTGAGCGTCTTTTGCAGGTCGATAATGTAAATGCCGTTGCGTTCGCCGAAGATGTATTCCTTCATCTTCGGATTCCAGCGCTTGGTCTGGTGCCCGAAGTGTACGCCGGCTTCGAGCAATTCCTTCATTGAAATCGAGGGCAAGTGAACTCCTTCACTCAAGTCGAGCCAGGCCCGCAGGCGTAGGCCCATTGTTCGTGCGTTAACGTAAGTCCAGCCGCCAAAGCCGTCCGGCGTCCAAACGGGATTTGCCGGAAGCTCGGGCGGCTGGCCCAAAACAAGCGGCGAACTAGCGCTTGGAGAACTGGAAGCGGGCTCGCGCCCCCTTCTGCCCGTACTTCTTGCGCTCGTGTTCGCGGGCGTCGCGGGTCAGGTAGCCCTCCGCCTTCAGCTTCGGGCGCAGCTCCGCGTTGAATTCACACAGAGCGCGCGCGATGCCCAGCCGGACGGCGCCGGCCTGCCCTGCGATCCCGCCACCCGTTGTGGTGACGAGAATGTCAAACTTGTCGGCGGTCTCTGTGGCCTGGAGCGGCTGGCGAACCATCGCCCGGGACGAATACGTCGTGAAAAAGTCCTCGAACGCCCTGCCGTTGACGGTGATCTTGCCCGTGCCCGGGCGAAGGAAGATGCGGGCCGTAGCGGTCTTGCGCCGGCCGGTCCCCAGATACTGCAACAGTGCCATCTTGAAGTCGTTCCTCGATTCGTGCTCGCTTATTGGGCCGCCGCTGACATCGCCGTCGGCTGCTGCGCCTGATGCGGATGGCGGTCGCCCGCGTAGACCTTCAGCTTGCGGTACATCTGGTTGCCCAGCTTCGTCTTCGGCAGCATGCCGCGGATTGCTTCCTCTACGATGCGGGTAGGCCGCGTCGCCCGCAGCTTCCCCGCTGTGGTTTCGCTCAAGCCGCCCGGATAGCCCGAGTGACGCCGGTACATTTTCTGCTGTTCCTTTGCGCCGGTCAGAATAGCCTTCTCGGCATTGATGACGATCACATGGTCGCCGGTGTCCAGGAATGGGGTGTAGCCAGGCTTGTGCTTGCCCATCAGGACCTTCGCGGCCTTGGTGGCGATCCGGCCGAGAGCGGTCTCGCTGGCGTCCAGCACGTACCAGGAGCGGACAATCTCACTCTTGGACGGAAATTCGGTCTTCATAAGACAGACGGACTCCGTGGAAGTGAACTTAAACTCTTGACTCTACGGAACCCCGCGCGGGGCGTGCGAAGGCACACGGGACGCGCGAAGGCGCAGAAAGACGTCTTTAGGATAGCACGGATTCGCCGCTCCCGGATTCTGTCGCGTTAGAATGGCCCAGACGGAGCAAGTACTGAATGGCAGCCCACCAACCAACCGTTGCCGAGACTGTGGACGAAGTCCTCGCCCGATGGAGAGCGGGAGCCCGCATGGGTCAGGCGCCGGCCGCGCAAACCACCGTTGGCGCGGGTGTGTTCCGGACTGTCGACGAGGCGGTGCAGGCGGCCGCCGCAGCGCAACAAAGAGTGGCGGACGCGAGCCTCGAGGAGCGGGGCAGGATCATCGAGATCATCCGCAGGCTCTGTCTGGCCAATGCAGCCGAGTGGGCAAGGATCGAACTGGCGGAGACGAAGCTGGGGCGGCTCGATCACAAGATCGAGAAGCTGAAGTCCATTCCCTATGTGCTGGGCGTGGAGGCCATGCGGACCGACGCCCGCAGCGACTCTTCAGGGCTGTGCGTCATCGAGCGCGCGCCGTGGGGCGTCATCGGAATGATTCTGCCCGTCACGCATTCAGTGCCCACGATGGCGAGCAACGCCATCAACGTCATCGCCGCGGGGAACACGGCAGTCTTCGGCCCGCACCCGTCCGGAGCGAAGTGCGCGGCGCATGCGTTACAGATTATGAACCGCGAGATCGAGCGCGAAACGGGCTTCAGCAACGTCCTCACGACAATGACGGAGCCCACTCTGCGATCGGCGGAAGAGCTGTTCAAGCATCCGCAGATCGCGCTTTTGTGCGTGACCGGCGGTCCGGCTGTCGTCAAGGCGGCGATGAAGCATGGCAAGCGCGTGATTGCCGCAGGGCCCGGCAATCCACCGGTTGTCGTTGACGAGACCGCGGATTTGGACGCGGCGGCGGAGGCGATCATCGCCGGCGCTTCATTCGACAACAACCTGCTGTGTATCGGGGAGAAGGAGGTCTTCGTCGTCCGGTCCGTCGCCGACGCTTTCCTGGCGGCGATGCGCCGGGCGGGAGCGGTTCAGCTCGATGCCGCGGCGGTCGAAAGGCTGACGCAGGCGGCGTTCAGTTTCGACGCTGACGGGAAGGGACCCGCCGCGGCGCACCTCAGGAAGGACCTGGTGGGCAAGGATGCGGCGGTTCTCGCAGCGGCGGCTGGAGTCTCGGTCCCGGCGGGCGCCGCGCTGCTGTTTGGCGAGACCCATGAAGACCACGTTTTTGTGCAGCATGAGCAGATGATGCCGTTTCTGCCGGTGGTAAGGGTCGCAGATGTGGATGCCGCCATCGCGGCGGCTGTCAAGGCGGAGCGCGGCTACAGGCACACGGCTCTGATTCATTCGCGCAACGTGGAGACGGTGACGAAGATGGCGCGCGCCCTCAATACGACGTTGTTCGTGCACAACGGCCCCTGCTCGGCGGCGCTCGGGCTTGGCGGACCCGGGTATCTGAGCTTCAGCATCGCCACGCCGACCGGCGAGGGAGTGACGACGCCGCTGACG
>JACADU010000267.1 GCA_013388415.1 Bryobacteraceae bacterium | reverse complement strand
GGCAAGGTTCTGGGCTACTTTTCTCATCCGGCCGAGCGGCCTGGCAAGGTCTTCGTCTTCCCGCATGTTTTCGCCGAAGTGATGCGGGACTACATGGCCGCCTACGGGGCCACGGAGCGGGATCTGGCTGCCATCGCCGTTCAGGAGTACGCCTACGCTGAGCACAACCCCTGGGCGCAGATGCGCAACGTCCGGCTGACGCTGGATCAGGCGGTCACGATCGAAGGCATCAACCGTTATGTCGTCGAAGGCCTGCCGTTGAAAACCTACGACTGCTCGCAGATTTCGGACGGCTACGCTGCGCTGATCCTGGCGACGGAGGAAGGTCTGAGCCGGCTCGGGGTGAAGCGGCAGGACGCCGTCGAGATCGCCGGGTGGGGCCAGGCGACGGATTCGATCCTGAAGGACTCGGGCCGGGACGTCCTGCGCCCGGCAGGCGCGAACAAGGCGATGCGCAGGGCTTATGAAATGGCCGGACTCACGCCGGCTGACGTCAACGTCGCCGAGATTCACGATTGCTTCACCGTCATGGGCGCCATCGGGACCGAGGTGATTGGCAAGGCGGCGCCGGGGCAGGGCGCGCGGCTCTGGGCCGAGGGCAAGGCTCACGGGATCAACACGAGCGGCGGGCTGATCGCCAAGGGCCATCCGGTGGGGGCGACGGGCATTGCGATGATCGGTTGGAGCGCGCTTCAATTGCTCGGAAAGGCGCCTGAGCCGCTTCAGGTGAAGGACGCGCGCGCGGCGGCGACGTTCAATATCGGCGGCCCCATCTGCGCGTCCGTCTGCACCGCGCTGAAACCCGCTTCATAACGCGATACACTGAAGAGGTTCGGGCTGTGGCGCAGCCTGGCTAGCGCGCTTGCTTGGGGTGCAAGAGGTCCCGGGTTCAAATCCCGGCAGCCCGACCAAACCTCTCAAAGAGTTTCAGCCCCCACCTTCCAGACTCCCGCCTGCTGGACTGCGCCCGTTTCTGAGTCAGCCGAGAAGTTGGGCAGTCACCGTTCGCAGGGTCTTCCTGGAGGGGTTGCTGTGATGCGTGCAGAATGAGAGGGGTACTTCTTCCGCCGCGCCCACATCACCTGGCGGCAGGAAGCGGGCGGCAGCGCTTTCGAAGCATCGAAGTTCGCCGGACAACGCCGACCTGGAGATGACTGGCGAGTACACCTTCGTGGCGCCCGAGCGGCAGAATGAATTGACGCGGCGGATTCAACAGCGCGTTTCCGACGCCCGGAACGCGGGAGGCGAGCAGCCCGCCAAAGTGATCCCGCGCGATGTCCCGCCTGGAGCGGACACCCCACCATGCTTGGCAGAGGCTCCGCCTGCCACACCCATATTGCAGTAGCCTGGCTGCCCTCTTCCAGGGCCAGCGAAGCGCGATAAACACCCCCGCCGGTCTGAATGGTCGAAAGTGATATGTAGGATAATTGGGCTGATCTATGGAACACATCGGCAAGAAGGTGTTTCTGGCTGTCGCGCAGCAGCCCTTTGAGCACATTGGTGAATCTGGGTTCGTGAACAACTTCGCGACCCTGGTGCCGCTGCTCACGACTGACGGTGAGATCCTGGACCCATACGATTTCAGGCATTTTGGCATGGTTTTCTGGATGGTCCGCCAGCACGCTCTGAGATTCGCAGACCCGGGTCGGCTACTTGTAGGCAAGCTTGAGCATGCTGTAAATCCGGGCCGTCTCGAATACCAGTTGACGCCTGACTCGGCCGATGTGGTCCAACCTTCAGACCTTATCGAGGTCGTTCCTGTGGAGCATCCTGATGTAAGGGAACCTCGCGATCTCGTCAATATTGATTCGGTGTTGGTTCTCGACCATCCACCCACATCATTGGTGCTGGCGCGCTGGGGAGACTACGTGTATGGGCCGTTTCGCGTGGAGAGCAGGTCGGCGCAACCTGGCCGCGCGCCTTGGTCAGTAAACCTGCGAACGCACCGTCCTGATCAGACAATCTACAAGATCCCGTCGGACGACTTGGGCGCCGCCGACAAGTTCGGAGCCTACTTTCGTCCCGATCTCACAGCCCGGATCACTTATGAGTCAAGATACGAGTATTGGGACGAAACTGCCGGCACGCCGACCCACCTCTGCCACTACTCCCTTTTGCTCGGCGCTGGCTTCAAGAAACTGCCCACAATGGGCTACCCGCTTTTGAGTGTCGAGACGGACAGGGAACTTCTGATTCGATACTCGAAGCGGTTTCTCAGCCGGAAGGACATCCAGCGTCTGAGAGAACTACTTCCCGTTGTTGACCCTGTCCTCGACCCGCGCGGGGAAACAGCGACCGATGCCGAGAAGCACGTGTTTGAAGCTGTTCGACGGCGCGCTGGCCAACTTGAAGACGAGCTTAGCGCCCTGGCTAAGGCGCTGGTCGCCTCTGGTCTTATTGACGACCGCATTGCGAGCGCTGTTTCCCTGAAGGTTCAGGAGCACATCAGCCAACAGGCGGCTACGTTGTCTGCCGACATCGCGGCAAAGGTATCGGCGTTAAGAAACGAACTTGAGAATCTGGAGCGG